>NZ_CP015412.1:990822-1321096 GCF_001750165.1 Pseudoalteromonas luteoviolacea | reverse complement strand
AATCCTCGTAAAACTGCACTTATGGCGCGTGTTAAATGCACGCTCGGAACTAAATCGTTATTACACGTGGAATTTAACCACAGCTTATGGCCAAGGACCGTTACTATCGCCCTCGGTATTTAACTTTTTTAGGCCAGACCATAAGCCAAATGAGCTTCAATCCTTGGGACTCGTTGCACCTGAACTTCAAATTGCCACCGACTCCAATATGATATCCACTATCAACGGACACTATGGTGATTTAGTGTGGCGGATGGCTGAGCGCAAAACAACGCTCAACCCCAATACAATCTATATGTATGCCCAAGCAGACATTGAGATGCTGACAAACAATGGATTACAACCTTTATTGGACTACTACGACCTAGTTTACTTTGCAGGCACTATGTCGGATACCACACGTTCAGCACTTGTTGACCTAGATAGCTATTTTGTGAACAGAGATGCGCCACTTCGAGTGGCCCAATTGCTGTACATGATTTCATTGTCACCTGACTTCAATTACCAAAACTAGGAGCGCCGGCCATGTCGTATTTTAATCATCAGTCTAGACGCGCTTTTTTATCTATGTGCATCAAAGGCGGGGCTTCTGTCGCCGCACTCACTAGTTTGCAGCTACAAGCGCTCGGTAGCACAATAAGCACCACTGAACTAACTGATCACAAAGCACTTGTCTGTATTTTTTTGCACGGTGGGAGTGACTCACTCAATATGCTAGTGCCTTTAACTGGTGAGCAAAGACTTCATTATGAACAAAGCAGGCAAAATCTTGCTATTGCTGATCCGCTGCCTTTAAACACACTCACACAGTTTGATGGCGGAGTTGGCCTGCACCCGAGCATGAGTGCTATATCCTCCATTTTTAATGCCGGTCAGCTCGGTTTTGTTGGCGGCGTTGGTACTCTTATTACCCCGACAACACTCGCTGATTACCAAAACAAAGCGGTACCTTTACCAAATCATTTGTTTTCACATAACGACCAGCAAGCCACATGGATGAATGGACGTGAGAAGATATCTTTAAATACCGGTTGGGGCGCGCGGATGCTGGAGCGACTGAACCAGCACAGCAGTTTTACCAGCAATATTTCACTTGCAGGTGCCAACCCGTGGCAAGCGGGGATTGAAACCACACCCTATGCACTCAATAAAAGCGGCGTAATGAAAATAAACTCGCTGACGGGTTACCAACCACAAGTCGATCATGTTAAAAGCATCATGGATAGATTACTAAGTATTCAAACCAACTCACTACAAGACGCATATGCCAGCAGACTATCCAGTTCCATTAGCAATGTGCAGCATATGAATACCTTATTAGAGCAAGCACCCATATTAACTACACAATTTAGCGATAACAGCTTGTCTGAGCAATTGGCTGCGGTTGCTAAATCATTGAGTATCAGTGATCAAACAGGTAACAAACGGCAAATATTTTTTGTTTCATTAGGTGGCTTTGATACCCATGATGAGCAGGTAGTGAGGCAACCCGCTTTACTATCAATATTAGCAACTGCACTCGCTGAGTTTAATAGTGCACTTACAGAGCTTTCTCTGCAAGATAGCGTAACAACCTTCACAATGTCAGATTTTGGCCGCACCTTGACTTCAAATGGAGATGGCACAGATCACGGCTGGGCCAGTAATCAACTTATTATGGGCGGTGCAGTAAATGGCCAAGATTTGCATGGCGCCATGCTTTCACAGCAGGTCGGCAGTAATATAGATGTCGGTGGCGGCAGACTTATCCCTCAATTTTCCAATGAACAGTATTTTTCACCCATAGCAAAATGGTTTGGTTTAAATGACTCAGAGATTAATGATATTTTTCCAAACTTAGGTAATTTCGATGCATTTGCCATGAATTTGTTTAGATAGCATACAATTTAAAGTAATAAAGGAGGCCTTATTTTAGCCTCCTTGAATACTAAACAAACAACAAATTAAATGATAATTTTAACCTGCGTGATAGCCTGTATAATATAATACCTCTACACGGCCACTAGACAAATGGTAATTCCATTCTCTACCACCAGCTCCATACCAACAGTGACCATTTACTAGCTTACCTGTTCTAAATATATTATGGCCATCTCTGACACCACAAACATATGTTGGATAGCTGCCTTCTTGCGACCCTTTCACTAAATACTTACCAGGGCGTTTTATATTGCCATCAATATCTATACGTAAAGTCTCAACGCGCCATTCATAGTTATTTGGATCCATTGTAAGCACTTGGAAGTTACTACTGTGGGCATATTCTCTGCCATACCAAGGCACATAACATACCCCTTTAACAGCTCGCCCTAAGACATTACCGGAATCACGACAGATATAAACTGTTTCACTATTATATTCACCATTCTCAGTGTTGTAACTCACAGCCCATGGAGGCATTTGCTTGCCACCAATATAATCAGACCAAACACAATCTTCCTTTCCATTTTCTCTTTTATTTTCACCACACTCTGCAAATTCGATAGTAGAGCTGAAAGCATGCATGGATAACAATGCTGAGCTACTAAGTAATAGTGTAATTAATGTTGACTTTATCATTTTATACTCCTTTTTATTTTGGTAGTTTGCCCTTTATCTTGGGCAACTAAATATTCAAAAAAGGAACGAAGATAAACAATTAAAAGTAAGTAAAATAAATATAAAAAACAGACACAAAAACGTAAAAAAAAGTCGACCAATATGATTTATAAAGGAATATATTTAAATATTATGAAAAATATAAACTATATTTTTGCTGCCTGCTCAATGACGATAGCATGACGTTTTGCTAAACGCTCATGGTCTTTGTCATATCCCCCACCGATCACGGTCGCTACTGGCACGCCTTTTTGATTACACGCGTTGAGTACAATACGATCGCGTTTCTCAAGCCCTTGCCAACTAATATCTAGTTTGCCCAAGGTATCTTCTTGCCAAACATCAACACCCGCATCATATAAAACCAAATCTGGATTTAACTGCTCCAGCAGATCATGGATCGTTGCCTCTACAACACGCAGGTATTCATGATCACTGACATTAGGGTCTAACCCAATGTCTAAATCACTCTGTTGCTTTCTAAAAGGAAAGTTCTTTTCACAATGTATTGAGCAGGTAAATACAAAAGGGTTGTGCGTAAGCATAGCGGCTGTGCCATCTCCCTGATGCACATCGCAATCAAAGATAAGTACATTGTGAACCCGTTTTTCTTTAATTAATCGCTCTGCTGTGTATGCCAAATCATTCACCATGCAGTACCCAGAACCAAAATCGTAATGAGCATGGTGCGTGCCACCCGCCAAATGACACGCCACGCCGTTTTCAAGTGCAAGCGATGCCGTAAGGTAAGTGCCCAGCGGTGCTGTAAATGTTCTCGCCATCAGCTCTTTAGACCAAGGGATCCCAATACGCCTCATTGCTTTCGGACAAAGTTCATTATGGTATAAGTCTCGAACATACTGCTCGCAATGTACTAGCTCTAAGTCAGAATAGTGGCCAACGGGGCCCTGATGTAAGTTTTCCCCAATGAGTCCTTGTTGCTCCAAATAGCTTTTTAATCTTGCAAATTTACTCACCACAAAACGGTGCTTAGGATCAAAACTGAAAGAATAATTAGGGTGATAGACTAAAGGTAAGTTCGGATTATACATAAGTTACAGTCTTGCATTGCTGGATTAAATACATTGGTAAACGCACCGTATCATACGCTAAAAACCCTTTTAGGACTTTGTAATATCAGCAAACCAAGAAAAGGTACACTTATTCGACATATATGTACCGTTTCAGTATTAATAAATATTAAACGTCTTCATGACCTATTCAGGTCACCAAATCGATGAGTACAATTATACACATAGCCACAATCACTACCGCAGCCCCTTTATTGAGCCAATGCACATATTGATTGTTCGAGATATGACTAGACACTTGCTTACCAAACACTGCCCACATCAATAAACAAGCAAAGCATACCAATGAGTAAATGAGTACAAACGCAAACAGTTTGCTGATTTGGCTAGGCTCAATAAACAAACTATTGCCCGCAATGGCAGCTAACCACGCTTTTGGATTCAGCCACATCAACATCAGGCCTGTCCACCACCCCGACTGCATCCCTGTCGTTTGACCTACACTCGATTCAGATTTAAACAGTTGCAAAGCAAGGTACATCATAAAACCACAGCCGATCACTGTAGAACTATATACTAACCACTTATGTTGCTGCACCACCCAACCAAGCCCCAGCCCTGTTGCCAAAAGCAACAGACTAAAACCGACTGTTGCGCCTAAAATAAACGGCAACGTGGCATGTATACCACGATTCATCCCACCTGAAAAAATAATTAAATTCACCGGGCCCGGTGTAATAGACATAGAAAAGGCATATAAACCCATTGCCAATATCATCAACATTGTTCACTCCATCGCTGTATAAAACTTGAGTGTATACCCCTGTATTAAATTTTATTAGATGGTATAAATTAATATCACTGTTCTAAAAACTTACTCAATATGATTGATGAACTCAAAAGCATCGCCATTTTTTCAACCGTTGTAGAGCAAGGGTCTTTTCGGGGAGCGGCGCGTGCACTTAACTTGTCACCCTCAGTGATCAGCTATCACATTACTTTGCTCGAAACAAAGCTCGATACGGCTTTACTGTACCGCTCAACCAGAAAGCTCTCGTTAACAGAGCAAGGGCAGCAGTTATTCAAAATGAGCACAAACATGTTAAAAACTGTTGAGCAAGGCCTATCTGATATCAGTGCTCAGCAAAATACGTTATCTGGCAGGGTCACTATCAGTTTACCGACTGTGCTTATACGCTCTCACTATACTCGAGTACTAGCAGAATTCTGCGAGCAACACCCGAAGTTAGAGGTCAACTTTCACTTTAGCGATGTGTATGAGAACTTGGTAGAGAAAGGAATAGATATTGCGATTCGCCTTGGCGACCTACCAAATAGCGAATTAAAAAGTAAAAAACTAGGCGATATAAAGCGAAAGCTCACCTGCTCCCCTGCATTTTTGAAAAATAATCCGCGCCCAAAAACACCAAAAGAGCTTGAATCCCTACCATGGATTAGGCTTGCCAGCTTACCCAGTAAACGTACCGTCTCACACCCAAAGTTGGGTAGACAGGAGATCAATTTTAACTATCAAGTCACAGCGAATACGGTTGAAGGCATGGCTCAATTATGTATCGAAGGGTTAGGTATCGCGACGCCTGCAGATTTTCTGGTTGATCAAGCACTCAGAGACAATAAACTGATTGAATTACTGCCCGGCTGGCAAGTAACCCCCATTCCGGCCTATGCTATCTGGCCTAATAACGTAACAAAAAAGAGCGCAACCATAGCAATGGTTGCGCATCTTGCTAAGGCTATAACTTAGAAGAATCCAAGCGGACTTTCGCTATAGCTGACTAGTAGGTTCTTAGTTTGCTGGTAATGATCCAGCGCTTTTTTGTGTGTTTCACGGCCAATGCCCGATCGCTTGTAGCCACCAAAAGCGGCATGGGCAGGATACATGTGATAGCAATTGGTCCACACCCTGCCCGCTTCTATTTTTCTACCGAAGTGATAAGCACGGTTCATGTTACGGGTCCACACACCTGCTCCTAGACCAAATTCACTGCTATTAGCCATTGCAAGCACTTGCGCTTCATCTTTAAAAGTACACAAAGAGATCACAGGACCAAATATCTCTTCTTGAAATACTCTCATAGAATTGTGACCTTTTAACAACGTTGGTTGAATATAATAGCCTTCATTATATTCAGTACTGAGATTTTCAGGCTCACCACCGAGAAGTACCTCGGCCCCTTCTTGCTTACCTATTTCAATATAACTGAGGATTTTATCAAATTGCGCCTGAGATGCTTGCGCCCCAACCATGGTCTCTGTGTCCAAAGGATTGCCACGCTTTATCTGCTGCGTACGCTCTATCACTTTTGCAATAAACTCATCGTAGATGTCTTCTTGCACAAATAATCGAGATGGGCATGTACATACTTCACCTTGATTGAAATAAGCCAATACCGCTCCTTCGACACATTTACTCAAAAATTCATCATCTTTTTCCATCACATCACTGAAGTAAATATTGGGAGACTTGCCGCCAAGCTCTACTGTTGATGGAATGATATTATCCGCCGCACATTTCAAAATATGTGATCCTACTGGTGTTGAGCCAGTAAACGCAATTTTGGCAATTCGATGGCTAGTTGCCAGTGCTTCTCCAGCTTCTTTACCGAAACCATTTACTACGTTAACAACACCTTCGGGGAGCAGATCTTCTATCAGTTCTATTAACAGTAAAATAGATACAGGCGTTTGCTCTGCAGGCTTTAATACCACACAATTTCCCGCAGCGAGTGCCGGCGCAAGTTTCCAAGCGGCCATCAGCAATGGAAAGTTCCATGGAATAATTTGTCCTACAACCCCTAATGGCTCATGGAAATGATATGCAACAGTATGCTCGTCAATTTCCCCAATACTCCCCTCCTGCGCACGGATACACCCCGCAAAATAACGGAAGTGATCCGCAGCTAAAGGCACATCTGCCGCTAAAGTTTCACGCACGGCTTTGCCGTTGTCCCAAGTTTCGGCCACCGCAAGGTATTCAAGATTCGCTTCTATACGATCGGCGATTTTAAGCAAAATATTACTGCGCTCGGTTACTGACGTTGTGCCCCAAGACTCTTTGGCACTGTGTGCCGCATCCAAAGCTAATTCAATGTCTTTTTGCCCAGATCTCGCGACCTGACAGAAAACAGTACCATTTACTGGGCTGATATTATCAAAATATTGCCCCTCGACAGGTTGGGTCCATTTTCCGCCAATATAGTTATCATAAGTGGGTTTAAAATTAACGATTGCATCTGATGTATTTGGGTTTGCATAAATCATAAATGCCTCTGCAACTTAGTTGTTATGTGACTATGACACTCTCTCAATGAGGAGAACACTTGTTGTTATTCTGTTGACATTAATTTAAAGGCGGATTAAAAACTTAACTCTGCGTATAAAATGTTTGCGCTTGAGTCCAAACAAGGAATAAAAATGCTAGAGCAACTTCATAAAAAAAGGCAAAAAGTCAATTCACTGGTTGAGAATCGCGTTCACTTTGCGGGCGATGACGTCGAGCTTAGTATTTATGATACCTATGAAAATGCAGAGCATATTCGATTATTTTCAACCAATGTGTTGTTTTGCGGCATGCTCACAGGAAAAAAGGTCATGCATGTAGAAAGCTGTGACTATCATCATGCATTTTTGCCTAATGAAAGCTTCGTATTGGCGCCGGAACAAGCTGTGCATATCGACTTTCCCACCGCTAGTATAAATCAGCCAACGACTTGCTTGGCCATTGATATTAGTAAAGACAAAATAGCCTCTGTCGCAGAGCAATTAAACCAACTTGAAAAGTGCTCTGACCCCCAGTTTAATTACATGCCAGAGCTTGTTCATAACGAGCACAACTCTCAGACACAGCAACTGCTTATGCGCTTAATGCATTTATTTTGCGAAAATACGCCACAAAGAGACTTTTATATCGACCTTGCGTTAAACGAGTTAGTTGCTCGCTTACTGCAACAGCAAAGCCGCGACCTCTTGTTTAAACAAGTTGCGAAGTATGAGTTAACAACGGGGATCCATGCGGCGGTTGAATATATGCAAAGAAATCTGGATGAACAGCTCGATGTCGATGAATTATGCAAAATCGCCTGCATGAGCCGAAGTAAATTTTTTGACCAGTTCAAAAAGCGCATTGGTACGACCCCGCAAAATTGGTTAAATGGCCAAAGAATGATGTCTGCACGCAAACGTTTAGAGCGCGGTGAAAGCGTAACCAGCATTGCTTTCACCTTAGGGTTTAATCACCCAAGTCAATTAAGTCGAGGGTTTAAAAAAACCTTTAAGCAGACACCAAAACAATACCAAACTCAATTTCTTCAAACGAAAACAGATTAACCCTCATAGGGGTATTGCTTGTGATATTGACTTCTGAGCGTCATGCCTAAGTATTCAAATGTTTTTTGCAGCATCTCGGTAAAAGGCTGCGGCGCAGCTTCGTGAATAGACGTGGATAATATTGAAAACTGTTTGCTTCTAAGCTCACGTAACTCAGGCTTTAGCTGTTCATCATCCATAAATTCTGTGATCCTATCAATAAATGCCTTCATTCTCGGTGTTACCGCGTACCAGTAGACGGGCGAGGCAAAAATCACATGATCAAACTGTAAAATGCGCCTAAATACACTGCGAAAGTCATCATCTTTATTTTTGTGGTCATAACTGTAATCATGGATCACATAATCATCTAGAAATAAAGTCTGCGCACCAAACTCCGTAGCTAACTCTCCAACTGCATTGCCAGTATTACCCATTTTTTTAGCGCTAGAATAGACAATAATCGTGTTCAAAATGATTCTCCTTTTGTAAATTTGTTGATAGGCTAAAACCTCAACCTAACCTTAGGTAAAGCGTTATTTTAAAAAAGGGGCAAAAATGACAACACCAACAACCCGAGACGAGCCGCGCTTAAGTGTAGGGCAAGTAGCAAAACGCTCAGATGTGGCAGTCTCAGCGCTGCATTTTTATGAGACCAAAGGCTTAATACGAAGCTGGCGCAACGCAGGTAACCAAAGAAGATATAAAAAAGATGTGCTGCGGCGTATTGCGGTCATTAAAGCTGCGCAAAAAATGGGCATTTCACTGCTAGAGATCCAAGAAACCTTGTCTAAACTGCCAGAAAGCCGCACACCAACCAAGGAAGATTGGGCCAGTATGTCACGATTTTGGCAAGCCAAACTTGATGAAAAAATAGCGTATATGACACGCGTTCGCGACATGGTGGACGGATGCATAGGCTGTGGCTGCTTATCCATGAAATCTTGCCCAATATATAATCCAGATGACATCGTAGCGAAAGAATGCAACGGCGCGGTGCTGCTTGATCAGCCAGAACGAGCGCGCGCCGCGAAAAATTGATATGATAAGGAAAATTAAAATAGGAACAAGCGAATGAAAAAAACAGCGCTCACAATGGCTGTTGCAGCGGCTCTAGCTCTAGTTGGCTGCACAACAACAAGTACACCTTCACAAACAACGACTTCCACTGTTGCAGAAGTTTCTCAAAATCAAGATTTTACTGATTTTTCAGCACAATTTATAGAAGACATGTGGCGCCAGTACCCAGAGCATTCTTTATATGTTGGTTACGGTAAATATGATCACATTATGACCATCCCGAATGCTGAATCACGAGCAAGTAGTGTTGCGTTTTCACAAGCAAAGTTAAGGGAACTACGTAGTTTTGATCTAAATAGTTTGAGTGACAATCAAAAGACAGACTACTATTTAATTGAAAATAGCCTTGAGAGAAGAATTTGGGAAGTTAAAAAGTTTAAAGACTGGCAATGGAACCCTTCTAACTACAATATCTCATATGGTTTCGCATCTATTTTAAACAGCCGCTTTAAATCAGACGAAGACAAATACAAGGCCGTACTCGAGCGCTTGAAATACGTACCAGATTTTTATCAAGCTGCAAAAAACAATATTAATAATCCCACTCTGGAGTACACTCAACTAGCCATTGCGCAAAACCAAGGGGCATTTGCAATATTAAAAGACGATCTTTTAGACAAAGTCGATGCATCAAACGTACTTACTGCAAATGAAAAAGCTTTGTTTAAGACGCGTTTTGTGAACGCCAAAACCGCTGTGAATGGCTATATCGATTTCCTCACTCAATTAGAAAAAGATTTAACGACCAAAGGCAATGCACGAAGCTTCAGAATTGGTGAAGAACTATATGAAGAGAAATTTGCTTTTGAAATTCAATCTGGTTACACCGCTAAAACCATGTATGAAAAGGCACTGACTGATAAAGCACGCGTAACAAAAGAAATGGTCAAGCTAACTGACCAACTGTGGCCAAAGTACTTTCCTAATAAAGCGCGCCCATCGAATGACGCGCAAGCCATTTCTCAGCTTATCAAGCACTTGTCTGTCAATCATGTGCCAAAAGAGCAGTTTGTTGATGAGATTAAGCGTCAGATCCCACTGCTTGAAAAGTTTGTTATCGAAAAAGACTTAATCTCGCTTGACCCTGAAAAACCATTGGTTGTGCGCGAAACGCCTGAGTTCATGCGCGGTTTTGCAATGGCATCTATTTCGGCACCAGGTCCATACGACGCAAAAGAAAACACCTACTATAATGTAGAGCCACTTGAGCTGAGAACAGAAGAACAGGCAAGCTCTATATTACGTGAGTACAATCACTGGATCTTGCAAATTCTCAATATTCATGAAGCAGTACCAGGACACTATACTCAACTTGTTTATGCCAATAAGTCACCATCACTCATTAAAACCATTTTAAGAAATGGCGCCATGATTGAAGGCTGGGCTGTGTATACAGAACGCATGATGCTTGAAGAAGGCTATGGTAATCATGAGCCTGAGATGTGGTTGATGTACTACAAATGGAACTTACGCGTAATTTGTAACACGATTTTAGACTATGCTATTCAGGTTAAAGGGATCAGCCGTGATGAAGGCCTCGACCTATTGATGAATGGTGCTTTCCAAGAGCGTGCTGAAGCTGAAGGTAAGTGGCGCAGAGCGACTTTGAGTCAAGTTCAGTTAACGAGCTACTACAGTGGCTATCGTGAAATTTACGATTTACGTGAAAAGCAAAAAGAAAAGCTTGGTAAAGACTTTGACTTAAAAGCGTTCCATGAAGAGTTTTTAAGCTTTGGCAGCGCACCGGTTAAGTACATTAGCCAACTAATGCAATAATAGTTACCCACATAAAAGCCCCAATTCGGGGCTTTAGTCAAAGCATTAAAATAAAGCCACTTAAGTGGCTTTATTCATTTTTATTCTGCTTCTAAACCTTCAAGGTTAAAACCAATCTGAGTATTAATCACACCATTTAAACGCTCTACTTGCGCTTTAAAAGTATGCAAAGCTACGTTTTCATCCGCTTGGAGAATAGCACGATTACCACGCACATAAATCAGGTTTAGCTGATTTGCTTGCGCAAACTCAGTTGCGTCAATTAAAGACTCCAGTTCAACAACCAGTTCACCTGTCAATGTGATCGTTTCATCAGATGCGATATCGACAAGCGCAGCACCCGTCACCAATTCTTTATCACTCTTTGCTGCAACAAGCACATAGTCTTTGCCATTGACGTTCACAGTCACACCAGAGTCGCTGGTTACTGCCTTCGCTTCATGAACAGGTTGGGCACTCGCTTGCACTGCGTATAAACTGCCAACCATAGCGAGTAAAGGGATTAATTTAGATTTCATTTTACGACTCCTTATTTACGCCCAAAAAAGCGAATATCCCAAGATTTAAGAACACCATTTTCTGTGTTGTTGCGGTGCACCATATTCACGTTCGGCTCACCAGACGTGCGCGGATCAAAAATGTATGCTTCATCTTCAGAAGCGGTATCGATAACACGCAAAGTCCATTCACCCTTCGCTTGCTCTCCATAGAAATGGTGAGATAGCATCTGAGTATTTTGCATACCACTGTTACCTAAAATAGTGCCTGTTCTTGGTGTCATCACGACACTACGAGTACCAGAAGGAGAAATCAGTTCAATCGCTAAGTCACGGGTGCTTGTATGGTCAATATTCACTCGAATTTGAACGGCATCCACAGTTAGCTCTTGCTCGTTATTGAATGTGCTTTGTGCACCACTTAAATGACCATCAGGAATTTCTGCGTCAGCTGTGACTAAAACTCGATCAGTTTTAACAAATTCACCTAAGTTTTTATCGTAGAAACGCGCCAGATTAACAGCAGCATCGACATCAACGGCACCAAATCCAAAGAAGTTATGGAACTGATAACCCGCAGCATTTGTCTGCCACTTATCAATTGCTTGATAGCTTACCTGCTTACCTTCCGAATCTTTGAATGACAATGCAACACCAGGGTGATCCGCATCGATACGACGTGAAGTCGTCGCAAGGATATTTCTTACATCCAACCACGAAAGCGCAGGGTTTGCAGACATGATCACTGCAATTGCACCAGCAACGTTTGGCGCTGCCGCCGAAGTACCATTTGATCTTGCACTGTAATCACAGTTTGGATCTAGTGGATGACCGCCGTGTAAGTCATTACGAAGCCAAAGCGGGTTATAACCTGCCTCACAACCAGATACATCTGTTGTGATAATTGCTGGTGAAGATGTACCATACTGGCCACCAGGCGCTGAAACAAATACACTCGAACCAACTGTCGAATAAGATGAAAGCTCACCATCAGCATTGTATGCTGAAGCAACCAAGTTCCAGAAATTCGTATCTGCACGTTCAAGGTTTACGTTTTGCAGTGGTAAGCCATGGTTGGAGTTGTCAAACCATAGGTAGCCACGTCCAAGTTCACTATCTGTAAACGTTTGTCTTTCGTAACCATTACCCGCTGATTTAACAAAAATTGCACCGCGACCACCATGTGTTGTGCGGGTAACTTCTTCTTGTGCTTCATCAAACGTTTGTAGCCAAGGAGACTCTTCATAATCATAGCTTCTTGGCGCAGACAACGTACGGCCATAACTTTGGTTAAATACACGAGGGTAGTCAAAAGACTGCTTCGCAAAGCCATCAGAGTACATACCATGAGACTGAAGCCAATTTGCGATTGTTTGGTTGCCAGACACAATATAGTTAAAACCAACCAAACCGGCTCTTGGTGCAACACCACGACCACCAATACCATTAAAAGCACTTGATGCAACGATACCGGCAACCGCTGTACCGTGCCTATCTGTAGGGCTACCAGGTGCTAAGTCAGGGCTATTATTTGTGAAGTTCCAAGAACCAGGACGCGCATTATCAATTAAATCTGGGTGTTTTATTTCTACACCACCATCAATAACGGCAACTGTTACACCTGTGCCCATGATACCCATCGCGTGTGATAAAGAAACATTCATATCTTCGCCAGCTTTACCACCTCTATCAGAGAAAGCGGCTTGGCCTGTATTTTTAAGGTGCCATTGCTGATCAACAAGTGGATCACCAGGCATCAGTGGATACTCAATATTTGCAAATGCGTTTGCAGACAATGAAGCTGCAACAACCAATGCTAGTTTTGTTATTTTTATATTCATAAATCGCTACTTACTTTTTGTTTTAACATATGTACCCAAAAAACTCGTATCTAATATAAACACAAAAAACATCAAAAAATAACACCTAAAACACAAAAAAGTTACCAAAGTGACATTTTAATTATGAGAAACAAAAGGAGATTACACGTTATTATTCAGTAATATGCATCTATTTTTTGTATAAAGACGATCTAGAAAGGTTACAAACAATTACAAAAAACAAAATAGTAAAAAACTTCTAAAGATCTGAAATAAAGACACGTCATTTCAATCAGTACATCAACAAGGAACTTTTATGAAACATCTACCAAGCGTACTGAGTTGTCTCGCACTATCGATATCAACTGTTGCAAGTGCATCAATATTTCCAGATCCACAAGCCTTGCTTACTCACTACCTACAGGGGAAGCCAACAGAGGGAAACCCAGCGTTAACCGCATCAATGGGATATTTTTCTCATCATGACGCAGCGCTTAAGGAAATGCTAAACAGTGGTTCTGCTGATATAGAAAGCATTGTCACAGGTGCCAGCTATTGTTTTGCCGCTGTTGCAAGTAAGCCGCCGGTAAGCCTATTACCAAAATTGTACAGCCAAGATGGCCAATGTAACGAAGTAAATACCGCCTTGGCACACAGGAGCTGGTATTACACGGATGCACAATGCACTACGGCCATAGAATATAAAAATGAGTCAGACACCGAGTTTTGCTTAAGAGAATTTGACTACAAGGCACAGCGCTACGGTAACAGTGAAGATTTAAACTTTGTCCAAGATGCGTGGATGCCAGGCTACACCGCGACCTTACCTATCACCACAAAGCCACAAGACTTTGCTGAGATCCCTCTTGTGCAACGTACCACATATAAAACCACCTTTAACGCGCGTGGTACGTGTCATTTAGAAATGCGTGTTTACAAAAATGCCAATAACCATAATGCCACACCCATTATAATGATCCACGGTGGTGGCTGGTTAGAAAGACTTGGCACAGCGCGCACTGCAGAAGCACAATTAGCACAGTTCACAGATGCAGGATTTGTGGTCTATATGCCATATTATCGCTTAGTTGAAGACCGAGAAGCAGGCCCTGCCTGTAACCAAGTTAATATTGAGGACAGTAAACAAGATATTCGCGACGCATTTTTGTGGGTGCAAGCAAATAATGCAAACTACACCACCAGCAACAAATCAGTGCGAATTACGGGACAATCTGCAGGTGGCCATATGGCAGTCTGGTTATCTCAGCAATTCCCTAATAAAGTCGATAAAATCGCTCCCATGTTCCCTGTTGCCGATTTTGCTCATCAATTAAAAGAAGTACAAGACGGTACTTATGTACATGGTTACATTGAACGCATGATCGCCATTTTATCAGGCAAAGCCCACTGGCAAGATTTAACGGGTAATGAGCCAGTAGTGGTAAACAATAGCCTGCTACAAACCATTGAACAGGCGCCGACTCAAGCACCAGAGATGTTTATCAGCCACGGCATGGCTGACACCATCGTATCGCCAAGTCAGTCATTGAGGCTATGTAATGCACTTTCAGGCAATATAGCTACAGGCCCAGCGCAAGCAAATACGCTGGTGTTTGACAAGCAATATGCTCAGGTTCAATGCCGCGACGGCAGCGAGCTGCACTTACTAGAAAAAGCCGAGCATCATTTTGATGGGTGTGGTTTAGGGCTATGTGACGTTGGTGGACCAGATGGTTTGGTGGCAACGCAAGCCATGATGACCAATATGATTGAGTGGTTAAAGTAACCCAAGCCATTAAAGTACTCTCGCTGAGCCACAACAGTTAATTTGTGGCAAACTATGATACCAACCAAAGCAAGGCACAGCCTTGCTTTTTTAGTTTTCAAGCTAGGTATTTATCCTGTGAAAGTCATACTTGCAAACCAAGCGAGCCACCCGCCAAACAAACTGATACTTGAAAGCGCAAATGCCATTGTTCGCCTCTTTATATTGGTTGAACGAATATGCTCATAGCAGTGCCAATAACGCGCAGCAACAAATATAAATGCAAGAAGATACCAACCTGTACCTGCCACAGATTCAATATGTAACAGTGCTAATAGACAGATGAACAAAACAGGCTGCTGATACTGGTTATCATAGCTATTGCCATAAAGCCGAGTGCGTTCAGCCATCTGATCTTTAAGCACAAAATTTACCGCTTGCAGTGATAATTCACCGCGCCGAACTGCCTTTATACGTAAACTTGCCGTTGCAAGCCATAACCACAAGAATAAAAGTACCAAAGCGATAATAGGGTATTGGATCCACATACATATTTCCTTACTCAATGAATGTACGATCACTTTACAGTAGCGTTGCATCCCACTAAAGTGTCGCTAATGACAAAATTAAGGGTAAAAGCGACATGAAAGTTGCAATATTATGCCAACAAGGTGTGATGGCTAGCGCGTTAACAGGGATCATCGATGTTTTAAATGTCGCCAACCAAGTCATGCGAACTGAGTTCTACCAATGGCAAATTGTCTCTTTGAAAGAAGAAGTGATTATCAGCAGTCAAGGTGTTGCATTCAATGTCGATTGCCAACTGAAAGACCTACAACCAATTGATGTATTGATCATCATTGGAAGTCAATATCAGGGAGACAAGCGGCTGTGGCAAGCATGTCAACAATTAAACAGCTACGCACCGCTACTAAGTGAAAAACTAAAAATGAGTACTCCCCCAACACTCGTTGCAGGCTGTTGCGGCGTCGCTTATGCAGCAGCGCTTGGCCTTTTAGACAAGCAACGTATCACCGCCAGTTGGTGGCTTGAAGCATTTTTTAACCGTTACTTTCCCCAACTAGAGCTAGACACCTCACCAATTTACCTCTGCGACCAAAAACTCTATACCGCAGGTGCTGCACACAGCTATATTTACGTTATGCTGGCTTTAATAAAGCAACAGATCGGCACTGATGTTGCTCAACAAGTTGTTAGTTGGCTGGCGATACCAGAACCGCAACTGTCGCAAACAGCGTTTATCACCAGTAGCGTGCTTGACGCTCATAAGGACGCTACAGTGCATGCCGTGCAAACTCATATCAAAGCGCAGCTGCGTGAACCATTCACGTTAAAATCACTGGCCAGTTTAGCGTGTGTTTCTGAGCGAACTCTCATCAGACGCTTTAAATCGTCGGTCGGCATGACACCATTTGACTACATCCGTTTGCTTCGGCTGGAAAAAACGAAGGAATTACTTATTTATTCAAGTAAGTCGTTTTCAGAGATCGCGCTATCCGTTGGCTATCAGGACCATCCGGCTTTAGCAAAACAATTTAAACGACATTTTGGTAAATCAGTAGCAGCTTTTCGCGAGCAACTCGCGCATCTATAACTAAAGTTGTATTCTTTTTTATCCTCTAACTGGCCAGTATCTTATTTTACAACTAGATTTTAATTAACATTAAATTCACAAAAGAATAAGCCGTGGCTAAAACTGACCGTCTCTACTCTCTTGATATTCTGAGAGGCTTTATTATTGTGCTCATGGCGCTGGATCATACTCGGCGCTACTGGGCAGAAACCCCCTTTTCACCCACAGATCTTGATCAGACGACACTGGCATGGTTTTTAACCCGCTGGGTAACCCACTTTTGCGCCCCTTTGTTTATATTTTTAACTGGCATAGGCGCTTACTTATATGCAGACAAAGTGCGCTCAACTGCAAAAGTACGTAACTATCTGATCAGCCGAGGGCTTTGGTTGATTTTTTTAGAGCTTACCGTGATCAACTTTAGTTGGCAGTTTGGGTATGACGTGGTGTTTTTACAAGTGATCTGGGCCATTGGCTGGTCAATGATTATTTTGGCTGCGCTGATTTATTTGCCTCTAACATGGATCTGCATTGTGTCAATTGTGGTGATCGGTGCACATAATACCTTGCCAGACCAAGCCATCTTAAACTGGTTTGGACAAAACTTTGCGTGGCTCTGGCATATTTTACATAGCCCGACGACATTGACCTTTTCGACGCAAGTTGACGTACTTGCCCTTTACCCCTTGATCCCTTGGTTTGCCGTCATGTCTTTAGGGTACTGCTGCGGATATTTGTTTCGGCTCAGTGCGCAATATAGATATAAGGTCTTTGCACTGTTTGGCACTTTCGCTGTAGTACTATTTGTGTTGCTCAAATTGGGCAATATTTATGGGGAGCCGAATTTATTTACACCTGAAGCCTCTTTCGCAGAGTCCGTCATGTCTTTACTGAATAACAGCAAATACCCACCGTCGCTCGTTTATCTGTTGATGACTTTAGGTCCGGGTTTACTGATTTTGGCCAGTTTAGAGTATTTACAAACTCGCGGCTTTAAACTGACCTTATTAGATGGGTTTAAGATTTTAGGCGGCGTTCCGCTATTTTATTACCTGCTACACATTCCTGCGATAAACCTCAGCGCACAAGCTTATAGCTGGCTTGTCTATGGGCAAACAATACACTTTTTCAGCACGCCAGAGGAGTGGCCAAGTGGCTATGAACCCAGCTTAATACTTGCTTATATCGCATGGCTTGGGATCACCTTGGCTTTATACGTACCTTGCAAACATTACTTGGCCATTAAGCGAACCCATCACAGTCCGCTACTCAAATATTTATAACCTAGTTCAGTGCCGACTTATTGGGTGCCGACGCAGATGTTGGCCCCCATTTGATGGCAAAGCACGTTATAACCCCACAGGTAAACCAAATGATGGTAGCGACAAAAGAATACACCGTCACCATATCAACATAAACTAGGCTAAAGCCAATGCCAACTATCCCCCGTAAGGTGCATAATACACCAATGGCCCACAGTGCTATATAAGTCAGTGGTAGGCGCTTAATGAGCCCTGCGCCTGCAAGTGCATATGCACCACATAAAGCAAACAAAAACGAGATGACTACCGTGGCAATTGGCGCAAACAAGGTACCATTTTTAGCAGACTCCACCACCTCTTTTGGCGCTAATTGCGCTCGATAGCAGGCCTCCCCAAGCCAGATACATGACATATGCGCAACCACGGTCACAGCCGCCATCAGCGCAACAAAAATTAAACCCCATATCGCAAACTTCTGCTTTTTATCCATTGACTACTCCCTAATAAAGCACGTTTAAATAAGACGTTAGGCTAAACCCAAATATGGCCTTGTAAGTACAGTACAGCTTCACCGGTGATGGTGACTCGCCCAGTACTAAAATCAACCTCACACACCAAATGTCCCCCCCTTTTTGAGGCTTGATAGGCCTTGAGTACTTGCTTATCAAAACGTTTTGACCAAAACGGCGCAAGACCGGTATGAATTGAGCCGGTAACCGGATCTTCCTCGCCCCCATTCGCGGGCCAAAAATACCGAGAAACAAAATCATGTTCAGAACCCGGCGCACTCACTACCACATCCAAAGGCGCCAGTAGCTTTAATTGTGCCGCGTCATAAGCCACTTGATGCACATCGACTTCATCATCATAAATTGCAAAATACGCTTGGCGATTTTTAAGTACTTGGCTTGGCGTAATTGATAAGCCCGTTAGCAGCGCACTTGGCACGTTTGATATAGGCTCAGGCATTTGCATCGGGAAGTTCATAACTAACTTCGACTCAGCCGTTTGCGTTACAGTTAAGCTACCTACCGTTTGCGTGGTAAATTCGACACGCTCAGAGACGCCAAGGTGATTAAACAAAACAAATGCGCTGGCAAGGGTAGCATGGCCACAAAACGCAATTTCAGTTAACGGAGAGAACCAACGGATCTGATAGCTGTTTGGCGTATTTTTCACTAAGAAGGCGGTTTCTGAGAGGTTATTTTCAGCAGCAATACGCTGCATGAGTTCATCACTTATCCAAGCTTCTAATGGCACAACCGCGGCAGAATTACCTTTAAATTTCGTATTTGTGAATGCATCAACTACAAAGATGGGTAACTGGGTCATGATGGCTATCTCCTTGATAATACATAGACCATGACTGTACCTGAATCCGCCGTATAAAAATACACCTGCGGATAAAACTTCCGCCCCCAAAACCAGAAGTTAACAAATATTATAAAATATTTACAGCCGTCCCCAACTGGTGATAGCATAATACTAAATCATTAGCTAACAAGGACTGTTATGTATGCGCAAAGTCGCGTTGATACGCAATCAGGAATCGAAGATCTGATCACAAAACTAGAAGCCTTTGACAAGCCTAAAGGCGAACAGGTGACTGAGCTGTATTCAGCCACCAAACTACCCGGAGATATTCGCCAAGCGCTTAAGCCCCATGCCAGTAGTTGGGTTGTGATAAAAACCCCAGAAACATGGCGTGAACTTAGAAGCTCCCATGATACTCAACTGGTTTTAAAAGAAAAAAAAGGTCATGTATTAATTGCCCATGCCAAGCACGCCACCACCAAAGATGAACTCATTGTACTAAAAAAAACCACCGCGATGCCCAGAGCACAAGCACTGCAAGGCAGCGCTGGGGCACTCAGTTACCATGACACATCGGCTACACCAGATACACAGGCCCATGTGCCCGTCGATTACACCCAGTCACCTGATTTGAACGATCAACGCCTTATCGTGACGATTGAAGGAAAAATCCCCATCAGTATTGTGATGCGCGGGGGCCCAACCGTTTTGTCTCGAAGCAATAATGGCCTTACACAAGATCAACTGCTGTTTCCGCGCTTAGAAGATGACACCCATTATAGTCTCAGCGCCAAAATACTCGGCGTCCCTGAGCAAGTATTGATCCCCAATATGGCATTCAAGGACTTTAAAAGCCTAGATAAATTAAAAGCCCTCAATATAGGTAAATGCGGTGGTGTGCAGCTACTTGATCACCAAGTCATCAGCGAAGGCCATGTCAAACTTAGCCTTCTCAGCGAACCACCCAGCTTTGGGCTCTTTTTTGACGGCACCGGCAACAACCGCACCAATGACAATAAAGTGATTGGTGATGACAAAGAGCCAACCAATGTCACCAAGTTGTATGAGTTGTATCCGTACGATGAAAGTTTTGTTCAACGAGCTTATGTTGAAGGAATAGGAACAAGAGATAATAAAAGCGATAACACCATGGACTTGGCCTTTGCAAATAGCTTTGATGACAAGGTCAAGCGTGGCTTAGACGAATTACAAGATTATTGCATTTCAGATCTACCAAAGCTAATTCAGCTTGTACATATTGACGTTTTTGGCTTTAGCCGAGGTGCCACCGCGGCGCGTTGCTTTGTCAATCAAGTTCATGAGATCACCCGCAATAACCCGGATTATTGGGGCGGTATTACCCCCATGATTCGATTTTTAGGGCCTTTTGATACCGTGTCTTCCATAGGAGGGGATGGAGACGACCACCATAACGAGTATTATGCCAAGCAAAAGCTGGACTATCTGGTTAATTTAGATATTAACGAGCACTCTGCCGGCTTTGTCTACCACCCCGTTGCCTATGATGAGCGCCGAGACAACTTTCCTCTGCACAGCTTAAAAACACCAGATGGCAATACCGCCAGCAATATACAAGAGATTACGCTGCCCGGTGCCCATGCGGATGTCGGCGGAGGCTACAGCCACCATAGCACCACCATAAAATACCCACGACAATATATTGAAGGGCACCCATCACACCCACATCATGATACCCGCCTCGCCGCAAAAAAAGCGGAGCTTGAGCAAAAATATCATTGGCCAGGCATAGACATTACCTTTGTAAAAATGGGCACGGGATTAAACAAAAATAAACGTCTTAAAAAACGGCCTGAGAATACCGTGATTACCACGTACAAGCCCCGTTGGTATCGTCAAGTTAATAATCAACTGCCCCACTACGCACTGCATGCCATGTATGCAGAGGCTGTTAAATATGGTGTGCCATTTTTACCCATTGATACGCTTTCGAGCATTTATCAAAGAAATGGAAAACGCACTTATCAATATGAATTACCCGATGAGTTAAAATCGACGGTCGAGGCAGCTATGCGTGGCGGAGTCAAAAGCCAAGATTGGCAGTGGCTATATCAATATTATATTCACCATAGTCATAAGTATGCCGGCTTTGTCGACACCATTGCCTACTCGGTGGAAGATGAAGCAGAATTTGTCGCCGACAATGGTATTCGGGAAATCTTTTATAACACCCCAAGCAACTGCGTATCCAGTCAGGGGCGCTGGCAGGTGTTTAACATAGGAGTTAATCCACAGTGGCGAAAAGAATAATTATCTCAATTGGTATATTGTTATTAATCATAGGTTGTAGTTCAAGTTATCAAGTCAAAGAAATGGGTGTAGGTATTGGAGCAGAAAAAGGCCCAATACTTATGGTTGGAGAAGTAACACTGGATGAATCTTGGAGTGTACCAGCCGGTGCAATAGGTTGCTGCTGGGGAGATGGCGGAGCTAGATCTTTTGTTTATGATGTGCCTTTTCCAAAGCAGTTAGTCATAGCCTGGTATGATTTGAGTACTGAACTCTTTTGGGTAGGTGAGGCAAAAGTAGATAACAAAGCTGGATACGAGTTTATAAAAGAGATGAAGCCTTTTATAGATCGTAGAACTGGTCAGTATAAAGACAGAAAATTACCCTACCTCATCGTGGGCATCAAACGAAACGGCTTGATAAAAGTGTGGATATCGAATGCGCCGGGCAATTACCTCGGCCGGCAAATTCTAGAAATAGGCTCAGGCATGGCACAAATTAAGGAACTTCCACCTGAAAACGAACGTTAACGATAAACACCAAGGAAGGAGCTTACATTGGCGACAAGAATAATTATCTCAATTGGTATCTTGTTTTTAATCATGGGTTGTAGTTCAAGTTATCAAGTCAAAGAAATGAGTGTTGGAATTGGTGCTGAACGTAGCGCTGACTTAATGGTTGGTACCGTATTATTTGATGACGAATGGACTGTACCTGCGGGGTCTATTGGCTGCTGCTGGGGAGATGGCGGAGCCAGATCTTTTGTTTATGATGTACCATTTCCAAGCAAAGTCGTTGTCGCATGGTATGACATGGATACAGACCTATTCAGGGTAGGCGAGGCAACAATAGATAACAAAGCTGGTTATGAGTTTATAAAAGAGATGAAGCCTTTTATAGACCGCAGAACTGGTCAGTATAAAACAAGAAAGCACCCTTACCTCATCGTAGGCATGAAAAGAAACGGCTTAATTAAAGTATGGATATCGAATGCGCCGGGCAATTACCTCGGCCGGCAAATTCTAGAAATAGGCTCAGGCATGGCACAAATTAAGGAACTTCCACCTGAAGACGAACGTTAACGATAAACACCAAGGAAGGAGCCTACATTGGCGGCAAGAATAATTATCTTGATCAGTACTCTGAGTTTACTCATGGGTTGCAGTTCAAGTTATCAAGTAGAAGAAATGAGCGTAGGGGTTGCCGCTGAAAAGGGGCCAATTCTTATGGTAGGGGAAGTCACATTTGATGAAACATGGAGTGTGCCAGCCGGTGCAATAGGGTGTTGCTGGAAAGACTCTGGAGCATTGTCTTTTGTATATGATATCCCCTTTCCGAATACCGTCGTGATTGCTTGGTACGACTTGAGTACTGAACTCTTTTGGGTAGGCGAGGCAAAAATAGATAACAAAGCTGGTTATGAGTTTATCCAACAAATGAAGCCTTTTATTAACAGGCGGACTGGCCAATATAAGAACCGGAAACACCCCAACCTCATCGTGGGCATGAAGCGAGACGGCTTGATAAAAGTGTGGATATCGAATGCGCCGGGCAATTACCTCGGCAGGAAAATTCTCGAAATAGGCTCAGGTATAGCACAAATTAAAGAACTTCCGCCTGAAAACGAGCGTTAAAGTCAATCGATATAATGGGCCAACATATGCAAATAGAGTGGCTAAGAAACTAACAGTAAAAATGATTTAATTGAAGGGAGTAAAACTAATAAAAAATGTAAAGAGGAAAGCAAGAAATTAGAAGAGAGTGTGAAATAGCAAGGTGCAGCTTGATGCCGCACCTAGACATAACTGATTAAAGTACAGTTACGTTTTCAGCCTGAGGACCTTTAGCGCCCTGAGTTACTGTAAAGCTTACTTTTTGACCTTCAGTCAAAGTACGGAAACCTTCAGACTGGATAGCTCTGAAGTGAACAAAAACGTCGTCGTTACCGTTTTCTTGTGCAATGAAGCCAAAACCTTTTGACTCGTTAAACCATTTTACAGTGCCTGTTACTTGAGACATAAATTACCTATTTATATAAAAATTAAAAAAAATGTGTACAGTATCGGAAGTAAAGTGAGTGGCTAAAATTAGGTTTTATGACAAAAACAGAAACTTAAGCAAACAACAACAAATAAATCAAATATCTTCATACGCTGCGTAGGATACACTGAAATTCTGTTTTGTCGAGCTTTTTTACAAAAACAGTTTAAAAAACACCCAACTTTTTATTCTTTCCTATTCATCGCTTAAGTAAGGGCTTAAAAAACCCCATCACGCGGTCTACATATCTTGCCAATTCATAATAAATTGCGCTTGCCCTGTAAGCGGTTCTTCGTCTTGTGCAATAATTTCAAAACCTTGCTGCTGATAAAATGCCACGCTCGCAACATTGCGCTGATATACAGAGAGCGCCAAGGTATTACATCGGGACTTTGCATCTACAATAAGCTGCTTACCTCCCCCTTGGCCTTGTTTTTTGGTAAACCAAAAATTGCCGCAAGGGTGTTTTTTACCAAAGCATAAAAACCGATGATTTCTTGATTATCCAAATACACTATTATCTGAGCTGGGCAAATACACCTGCTGTATAGTATCGAGGCTACCACGCCAAAAACTATCTGGTACAAAATGATGTGCTTGTTGAGACGCAGCACGCCACACCATTAAGATAGGCTCAATATCGGATGCAAGCCCTTTTCTAATCATACAACTCCTCTTTACACGCTCATAAATATCTCAAATGCAAACAGTGCCCATACTTTCAAAGCTCGATGTTTATTTTTTTACGCTCAGTATTAAACGCCACCGCATAATAACGCAGCCGAGGGTGCTCTACATTCCATAAATTTAAGAACTCTTCGTAAGTTTGCACTACACGCCGAGCGCCCTTAGCATCATTTAAATATACAAGCCGCTTTGCTTCATCATAACCAACAACGACACGGTAATGGCTTTGCGATTTTGGTAGCTCCCAATATTGAAATACAATTACAGGAATGCCACTGGCAATATAAGCTTTGATATGGTTGAACAACTGTGCTCGCTTTTCATCAATATCTTCCACGTTATCGCGCACCTTATCTAACGTAATGCTGCGTGTTTTTCCAAAGCGCTGAAGAAACCCCTGTAAATAAGTGACCTTAGTCCCAGGGTAATCCGCCCAATTACGTGGATAATTGTTCAACACGCCTGAGCGAACAAATATCGGCATGTCTTCATACTGAAGTAAAATAGACTCAGCGATGTCATACTGTGAATAGTCTTTTATTCCCCAATACTTAAAAATCATTTCGATGGTTGCTGGCCCACAAAGCTTTTTTCCTTGCTCAACCAAAGGTACATTCAACACGATTTTTTGGGAGTTTTTTGCATTAATAGCAAAAGAAAAAATCATCAAAATAAATACAATTACCCACCTAGCCACACTATACCCTTGGTTTTATTAAAATATTTAATCAAGCTTCTATAAACTAAACAATGTAAAAAATAGAATAACTGGAATAATACAATTTATACGAATAATACCACCATCACTAACCACTATTTATTAAGCAGCAAGGTTATTAATAGACATCTATTAAACACAAAAAAAATCAAATATTTTAGTTCATAAAAAAAGCGAACCATACTATGGCTCGCTTTTAAAATACTAGTCTATTAACTTAAAAAATTAAATTAATCCATTTTGGTTAACAAGAAAAATAATTTATAGCTTAAACTGCTCAACACTGGCTTTTAACCCGTGAGCAAGCTCACTGATCTCATGGCAAGCTTGTGACGTTTGATTAGCGCCTTCAGTCATTTCAACCGCCGCGACATTAATATTTTCGATATTACGATTAAGCTCTTCAGATACAACCGACTGTTCATTACATGCCGCAGCTATTTGCGTGCTCATTGCTGCAATGCTGTCAATCTCTTGCTCAATTTGAATAATGGTATCGCTGACAGTCTCTGTTTGCTGCACACAAATATCAATGCCCTTTTGACACGTTCTTGTCGCTTCACCTGTCTCTTTTGATTTGGATTGTAAATCACTCACTATCTCAACAATCTGAGTTGTGGAATCTTGTGTGCGCTGTGCAAGGGAACGTACTTCATCGGCAACAACTGCGAAACCCCGCCCTTGTGTACCCGCTCGTGCAGCTTCAATTGCCGCATTCAGTGCAAGCAAATTAGTTTGCTCAGCAATTTCACGAATAACATCCACCACAACATTAATATTTTGTGAGTTTTTCTCAAGATTGTACGCAAGATCTCCTGCATGTGACACTGTGTCTGCCACACTCGATATCTGCACAATATTACTTTTAAGTGCAGCACTGCCTTCTCGAGACTTTACATTCGCTTGGTTTGCAGACTCAGCGCCCATTTCGGTGCTTTTGGCAACTTCTGACACTGCCGCTTGCATCTGCGTCATCGCAGATGCAACTGACTGTAATTCATTTTGCTGATTTTGCATGCCTGTGGCGTTTTGAGCCGAGATCATATTCACTTCTTCTACGGCTGTTGTCAGCTGGATAGCGCTGTCATTTATCTTAACAACAAGACCATTAAGCTGCGCTCGCATCTTATCAAGAGATATAAGTAAGGCGCCAAGTTCATTATTACCTACCGAATGTGTATCAATACGTGAACTTAAATCGCCATTAGCGATGCTACCAGCTAGATCTTTCGCCTTTTCCAAAGGCTTTCTAATCGCACCACTCAACACAAAACAAATAAGTGCAATCATCACCGCAGATGCAACTATACAAACAACAATCACTGTGATCACTGTTTTTACTGCACGAACTGCTGAAGTCTCAGCCATACCGACATTATCGCTATTAATTTTATTAAGCTTGGTGAGTTCATCCATTGCTTCTGAATAGAAGTTATAACTGTTTAAAACAATCGAATTTGCTTCACTGACTTCACCAGATCTAACCAAGCGATCGAAACTAGACGTAGCCGAAGCATATTTTCGCCAAGCACGTTCAAAAGCTTGAAACTGAGCACGTTCTTGATCTGATACATTCAAGTTACCATAAGTACTAATTTTGTTATTCAATCCAGATTTTAAACCGCCCAGATCGACTATCCATTCGTTAATGTCAGGGTGCTCTGAATTGGTCACAATTAAAAACTCATCTTTTCGAATGGTTGCCATCTCAATTTGCAGATCTTTTACTATCTCAACCGATGGAATGCTGGTTTGTACAATCAGTTCAAGGTCATCATTGATCCCCTTTAAACCATTGTAGGTCATCAGGCTCACCCCGAAAAAAACCATAAAAATCGACGCAAAGCTCAACCCAATTTGCTTTGAAATAGACAAGTCTTTAAGTGCCATATGCTGTTTATACATCCCTAAGTTAATGATTACCGTAAAGCACAAAAACCAGTAGAAAGCGTTAAGATTTTGCTTTTTACTGGTTGTGAGATATTTGAATAAATATGAGTGTTAACCTCCAGGTGCATGTACCAGAGGAAACGTATGAGACTTAGCTTATAGGTCCGCAAAGTAATACAGCTCTTTGCTGACGAATTGAAGTGCCCTTTTATTAAAATACATTTGCATACAAGTGCTTAATTAAGGGCATATTATAATTTAAGCAAAGCAAAGTTGGAATAATTTAATTATTAACATTTATAGATTTATGTTATAAAATTACTATAAAACATGAAAAGCTGATCATAAAAGGATCAGAAAGATTAACTGAGAAAAGCAATTTTTAGCTGCCCATATATAACTTGTTGCATTATAAATAGTTGTAATAGGTACAGTTACAATGCCACCGCACCTATTTCATAAAATAAAAAAACACATAAAAATAATAAAAAAGAATTATAAATTATAAAAGAATAACCCTTCACTGTATAAGTTATCGCTTTTTGCGCTGTGCTATTTTTTTTGCTTTCTAAACGCCTTGAGATCCAAGAGTAACCACTCACTACTCTTGATTGGTTTATTATTACGACAATGAATAAGATACGACTTACCAGACAAACTACTTTTGGAAGCTGTTAAACTTATAAAATCTTCCGCTGAGTCAATATCATCTTGATAGTAATGATACTTTTTACTAATGTGCTACTTGACATCACGTGCCATATGTAGTTAGCCATTGCGCTCATACTGACAATGAGACGTTTCAATGAAGGTCAATAAATGCTGTATTTCAGCCGCTGTTGAGGCAGCGCTTTTCAGCGAGTATGCCGCGCTCCACAACATAAACATTACTAAATAAAGTTTCATTACTTTCCTAAATATTCACATACCTAATTAAAATAAATATTATGGCACTTCGCATAAATATGAACACTTAGACGTTATAAAAAGCTAAAAAGTTGCACCTAATATAAAATAAAAAGCGCAGCCAATTGGCCGCGCTTAGTTGAGGCTATAAAACTTAATTTATTGAACGCTTACTACACCTATTTTTGTGTTGTAGATAATACGACCTGCTTCACCGGACGCATAGCCGTAATAGCAAATGCCTTTACTTGCTTTAACCACTTTATATTCGCCGTCAGCAGTTGAGAAGTACCATTTTGTACTACCATCAGCTTTTTTACGGCCTTTACCGTTGCGGTTTAACACATATTGGTGATCTAGCATGTTATTCCACATCCGCGCACAGCGATTGGCGTTAGGATTTTTAGTGAACTTGTTGTGCTTGTTCAACTTATCTTTTGACTCGACCGGAAAACCTTCTGCGTTAAAGTTAAAAGTTCCATCTTTGAAACCGCCCAAGTTAGCGACTTTGTCACCAACCTCTTCAGCGTGCCAATACTGATTCGCTTTATTCACTTCTTGCTGAAATGCATTTGCGATTACAGGTAAAGTATTTCCACACCCTTGTACATAGGTTAAATCTGCAACATGCTCGGGCCCATCCATCACAAATGTAGCCTGTGCGGTTTGCGGATCGAGCGTATAAATTTTTGCATTTTCGCCGCTATTTCTAGCTGATACATAAACCACGCCGTTTTCGTCGACTGCTAGACCTGAAGCCCAATTTAAGTTGTGCTCACCTATTTCAGTCAGCGTCATTGACGCTTCATCCAACATATATAGTGCTTTAGCGTTCAGTACATAAATCACATTGCCATCTGCCGAATACGCAATATCGCCATGGTCAAAGTCATCATAGCTAGCATTGTCCGATTTCATTTTTCCGAGAACTGTCTTTTCACCTGTCGCCAAGTCAAATTGGTACATGTAGGTTTGGCTTGTTGCAAGAAGAAAGTCACCCGTTGGTGAAACTGCTGAGCGTTTTATCGGGTAACTTGTCATATCGGCCACTTCACGTTGCTGCATTGTTTGAATATCAAACTCGTACAATTTCGAGGCATTTGTTTCGCTGTCTAAGCGTTGCATTGCATACAGCTTTGCACCAGACCCGGCTAAGTTGCTTGAAGCGAAAGATACTCCGGGTACCTCTCGGCTCATTTTAGAACTCATATCGATATGAAAAACCGCGCTCTGCCCATCAGCTGCAAACCTGTCAATTGCAAAAAGTCCATCTAAACAGGCATTATCGTTAGCAATTACAGAAAAACTGGCTGTAAGTGCGAGTGCAGCTGCACCCAACTTATTTGCTATGTTCTGTGTTTTTGTCATGAATACACCATTGTTTATGTAAGTTAGACTAACTCAAGCAATAATCACACCGAAAAAAAATAGCTTCCCTACATCACTGTTAGTTATAGAGTATTTTATTTTAACCTCGATTTATATTCACTGTTCTTACCTAAAACTAAAACAGACGGCGATATCAGTGACAAAGTTATGTCAATACAGCCAGTCGCTTTAAATGTCATCAGCTCCCTTAATTTAAAACCCTAAACCAATGAATAGTATAGTTATATATTTTTAACCCTGTAGTTATAAGCGATTTAACTCACGCATTTCGACATGATTGACCATTTTTTCATTTTGCAAATTGCAATTCGCAAAATGAAAAGATTCCTAAAATGCAAAATGATAAATCTAGACACTTTTATGCACGCGCCTACACGTACTGAGGCAATTATTTAAATTGAAATAATTGCATTAATTTTAATCGTCCCTTTATCGTCTACAAGCTGAGTGACGGGCCATTTAATAAGAAACTGTCACCTCTTCCCAATATCAATAAGTAAGGATTACCATGAAGAAAATTACATTACTCGCGAGTTTAATAGCTGGCTTATCACTGAGCGGTTATGCGTTTGCTTTAGATCACTCTGATATACAGAAGATCTCTCAACAAATCGAACATCGCTTAGCTGAAGGTGAAACAACAGGTTTATCTATTGCCGTGGTTAAAGATAATACACCAGTCATGTTGCAAGGCTTTGGCCTCGCAAATATAGAAACACAGCAAGAGGTCACGCCAAATACTCAGTTTCGTATTGCTTCTATCTCAAAAACATTTGTCACACTCGCGGTTTTGAAATTAGTCAACCAAGGAAAGCTCTCTCTAGATGATAGTGTTTATAAACACTTACCAGACTTTAAACCTAAAACGCTACCAAATAACAATAACGAAGTGACGGTAAGAGATCTCTTAACCCATCAAAGTGGCATCCCAACAGGCTGGTTCCGTGGTGATGAGCCAACAATAAGTCCTAATAAAGATCTTAACTCCTTAGCGACTTTGTTAAGTGACGATTACCTTGTCTGGAACAGAGGCACTATCTCAGCTTACAATAATAATGCGTTTGGTTTAGCCGGATTATTGGTTTCAAGAATAAGTGGTCAAAGTTGGCAAGATTACTTGCAAACAGAGTTCTTCACGCCGCTGGCGATGAATAATACATTGAGCCATTTACCAAACGGTACACTACCAACGCAAATGGCGCAAAGCTACAGTGGTACTGCTCAAGAACCTAAATTCGCTTCTTTACTGACGCCCGCTGGCGGTATTATTTCAACTGGTAATGATATGGCGCGCTACATGCAAGCAATACTCGACAGCTGGAACTATGATAGCCATGCAATTGTGCCCTCTTCGCTTATTACAAAGGTTCGCAATGTGCAAAATGCGCATATCCAGTTAGACGGTGACCACGAAATGGGACTGGGTTTTTTCGTTGACCACTTTAATGGCCACATTGCAATTAGTCATGATGGCAGTTATCAAGGGTACGAAAGCATGATGTATATCGTGCCCGAACTGAACTTTGGCGTATTTGTCACAACAAATAACAGAGACGGAGACGATACAGTTTTCGATATCGCCGACATGGTGACAAACATGGTCACTCAGTCCGTAAAAGGACCATTTTTAGACAATAAAAACACTCAAAAATCTTCTTTTCAGCCATACCAATCGAAAACGCTGGAAGCTGGTTTTTATACTGGTAGACGCAACATATTCATTGAGAAAACGCCCAGCGGAGAATTCGTCATGTTCAGTCCTGGACAGACTATTAAACAGCTCAAACAAGTTGATTCAGACAGCTACCAAATTATCGGTGAAGAAGGCGATGTAAGGATCAAGCTGACTCAAGCTATTGATGGATTTCGCTTTACCTACAACGGTAAAGACTCAGCCAATGTTTTTAGTAAACTCGTTACAACAAAACTGACTCCTGAGCTAGAAAGGTTATTGGGCTATTACCAAGTTGATACTACCAACCCAGACATAGGCGATATTGAATTACGATATTCACCAGAGTTTCATGCGCTGCTAGCCGTGTCTGTCAAACATGGATTTGTACGCGCTTTGAAAGTGGTTGACGAAAACCTGCTTCAAGTTCAAGGGTATGGGCGCGGGATTGGCACCGTATTTGATTTTCAACAACCTGGGAAGCTAAAAGCCCTTGGCTATAATTTCGTAAAAGTATCAGGACCTACGCGATAGTACGATTTCCAATGAGATACAAAAGGACCAAGCTGTCCTTTTGTATCTTTTCAGAAGCCACTTTTATCACCTTACCCTCGTTGCTCCAATAATGTGACGACACTTTGTTTCAACTGCTTACGACTCAAAAATATACCGCCTAGCGCAATGACCATAACAATGACAACAGCCTCAGTGACAAGCATTAAGTCGTTTGGTTTGTATGACATGCCAAACCCTTGCTGGTAGATTTGCCCGATGAATAAGTAAATCGACGTCAAAGCACACGCAACTGGTATCATAGTCAAAATAGTCCATTCAATTATCAACATTTTACGACTTTGTTTGTCAGATAGGCCAAAGCTCAGCAACAAGCCATTTTTCAGTTTATCTCTCTGTAAATGCGTTTGTATTGAAGCAATTACTAATAAATTGCTCATCAAGGCAATAAAGATGCCATACACCAGAGTTAAATAAATAAATGTTTGAACAGAACTACGAACGCGTGAAATTAACTCCTCAACACGAAGCATACGTATACCAGGATACGCTTGCCAGATCTCTCCTAAATGCGCCAACCCCAGCTCAGGTAAATCGACACTCCCCATAAAATAAATTGGCTCATTTGGCACCGGAATATCCGGTTGATGCACCACAAACCAAAATGTGATCATGTCTGAACCAGAGCGATAATGATGCACTGTTGCGATGCTAAACTGTTGACTTGTGCCACCCACTTGCATAGTAAGCACATCCCCCAATTCAAGATTCAATTCATTAAAAACCTCTTGTTCCATCGAGATTAGTGGCAAGCCACTGTCCTTTTTTTGTTGCCAGTGCCCTTCAACAACCTTAATATTATCAGGTTGCTTCTCTTGCCAATGCAGGTTGATATTGCGCTCGAGACGAGACTTAGAATCGCTCGATGGCGCATCTATTTCGCTCAATAATACCCCATTGACATGCGTTACTCTCGCACTTTGAAAAGCTTTAAACTGATGAACATCACCACCATATCTTAAAGTAAATTCTGTCAGCGCCTGCTTTTGTTCCTGATCAGCTTGTGTAACAAAAATATTTCCTTGATCTGCAAACAGCGCTCTATCAAGCACATCGCTAACATCTTGTCCAACTCGAAGACACAAAAGTAAAAGTGTGGCACTTAATCCCAAAGCAAGTATTTGCACTATTTTAACGTGCATACGTTGCTTCATCAGCAACAACACAAAAGCCAAAATACCACTTTTCTTTGACAGTATTTTGTTCGCAATATTCAGCCCACCCCAAGCAAGTACTAGTAATAAGACTAAACATACACCAAGACCCGACAGTAACAGTCCGGTTAACACCCAATTATCGGTGTTAAAAATGACAACCGCCAAAAGTGACAATAGTGGGCACAAACCACTGATAATAAATGCGACAGTACTATCTTCTCTCTTTTCTAATAGATCTCTTACATTGCTTCGAACCAACTTGGCCCAACTTGGTGCTGTCAATAAACAATAAAGGAACATGCTCATAAAAAGCGCTTGGCCTATACCTGCCATATCCCACATCAACTCAAACGTCACAAAAAACTTTTGCTGAATAAAATACTCCAAAATCATCGAAATACCGATTGCAATGGCCAATGAAGGAGCAAAACTAATAAACAGAATGCTTGCCATTAACACAAGCACGAGTAACGGCACTTGCTCGCGCTTAACGCCATTTGCCAGCATCACTGCCAATACGTTTTGTAATGGCTCGACATGACTTCTTTGGCTGAGCCATAAACACAAGCAGGTAAGTAGAACAATCACAAAACTAATTAAACCCATAAAATTCTGTACACGCTGCCATGCGTGAGCCATTGGGTAATTATTGAGTATTTTACTCACAACTTTCAGATCAGCGCTGTTTGCTTGCAACTCACGTAACTGCGGCCCTAAAGCATCGCTGTGATTGAGTAAGACTTGATTCTCTATTGGTGTTAAAAGTAAATTCTCTAAGCTAGTTTTAGCAATAATTGCTCGCCTATCGCTACTGTACCCTTGAATGATTCTATCTGGTTCATTTAATAGCAAAGCACTGACCAACAGAGATTTGTTCCCAAGGAATACTTGACCACCTACTTTTACATTTAACGCCCGAGCCAAGTGAGGCTCCAGCCAAACTTCGCCCACGTTAGGACCTGCTGACACTTGTAAAGGTGAGAGTGATTCATTATCAGATACTGTGATTGTGCCATTAATAGGGTAGCTTTGATCGACAGCTTTCAATTTCGTATGACTATAAAAGCCCTTGTGGTTCAACGTTATTTCGTAGCTATGAATATAGCTTTTTGCACTTGCATGCTGCTCTATCCATTGCTCTTCACGCTCGTGCCAATCACGTGTCACCGTCAATTGCGTATCTGCCCCCAACATTGTTTGCAGATTGTGGTTTAGGTATTTATCAACACCTTGTCCAAGCAAGCTCGTTATACTTAAATACAGAAATAACAAAGCCAAACTCAACAAAGTAATCAAATGCTTGCCTTGTTTAACTTGTAGCACTAGCATTTTTATGAGCAGTATACTTGTTGCTCCAAAATGACACTTTTTCACGTTAACATCATTTGATCTATGAGAGTCAATCATAACTTTAACTCTCCATTTTCTAAATCATATGTCCTATCTAGCTTGGCGGCTAGATTGAGATCATGAGTAACAACCACCATCGTTGTACCTGCGGCCTTTGCGCCTCGGCGCATAATTTCAAATACCTGATCTGCAGTCTTATGATCGAGATTACCAGTTGGCTCATCCGCAAATAAAATGTGCGGTTCATTACATAACGCCCGAGCAATAGCAACCCGCTGTTGCTCACCACCACTTAACTTAGTGACGGGCTGTTTGGCTTGTGCTTCTAAATCCACCAGTTTGAGTTTATCCATTGCACGATGCTCTGCGTTTTTGTCTCCACGTAGTAGCAATGGCAGCGCCACATTTTGCAACGCATTCAGCTCAGGAAGTAAATGAAAATGTTGAAATACAAAACCTGATACACAATGGATATTTTCAAGTTCAGTGTTTTGTTTTTGATAGCAAATCTGCCCTGTTTGCAAAGTTTCCAGCCCAGCAAGCAACGAAAGCAAAGTTGATTTTCCCGAACCGGATGCTCCAACAATCGCAATATGCTCGCCAGCCTCAATAGACATTGAGATATCTTTTAAAAGGTGCAGTGAATCACCATTAACTAGATTGATCGTGTGTTCCAAATTGAGGACATCCAATTTAACACCCATGCTCACTCCTTAATACATTTAAGCTAATTTATAACTTGAGTGTCGATTAAAAGGTGTGAAATGCATGTGAAAACACAGCTAGCACCATTGAAATATTCCTATATTACTGTTCGTGTAGGCCTTATAATCACGACCTTGTTCGTTCTAAAAACCTAGAAATAACTATAAATTAAGGAACCACAAATGGAATGGTATATATCCGTCTTAAAGAATTACGCTGTATTCGAAGGTAGAGCAAGAAGAAAAGAGTTCTGGATGTTCGCTTTATTCAACGCTTTCGCATCAATCGCATTAAGTATATTCGAACACTTATTAGGCACCACTTTGTTAAGTCTCATTTATGCACTCGCTGTTGCAGTGCCCAGTATAGCCGTCAGTGTTCGACGCTTACATGACACTAACCGCTCTGGGTGGTGGGTGTTAATTGCTTTAATACCTATTATTGGAACTATCGCGATGATCATATTTGCTGCGCTTGAGGGTGATGAGTGCGAAAACAAATATGGTCCAAATCCCAAAAAAGCTGGCTGAACTAAATTACACGAATAAACATACTTCATGCGTCATGAATTAGGTGAATTTATGACGCTGTCGTTTTTAAGCTTTAACCTTCGATACTGATCATATTCAGAGAGGCTTATTGAGTTGTAATTTACTTTATTTTTCACCTTAAGATATTTACCTGAGTATATAATCGGCCCCAAAGTACGCACTTTAATACCTTAAAAGATATATTCCTCATCGTTTAAATCTAGTGTAAAGGCTGCTACTGGCCTTGCTCAGTGTTACATTACAATTCAATACGGATTTATAGACCTGAATCGTGAACTCAAACTAGCTTTAAATACGTAAATCACAAAAGTCGTCATTACTTCAAAACAACTTTGTCCAGACAACGTAAATAAACGCTAAATAAGGTATGTATTTCATAATAACAGGCTGATAAGTTAAATTTACCAAAATCGTCGCTTGAATAGAACATCAAACGACGAACATAGTCCACTTCAAAATCTAGAAGCGGGATGATCCACTTTCAATTTCGCGAAATGACATGCCACTCATAATGCCATCTTTACTAAAACGGATCGTGACATGTTTGCTCGTTCCCTTGGAGCCACCAGCGTAGGCACCAGCAATCGGTACATAATTTAGACCACTGCTTTTATTTTCATGAAAATAATATTGCCATGCAGTTTCACCATCTACCAAGTCATCCATACCACTTGGATCTCCAATGGCCTCTCTGACATCTGCTTGAGTTGTTTCACCTTTTTTAAACGACTTAACGACGTCCATATCAAAGTCTTTGCCACTTTGAGTACTGCTACAAGCAGCTAAAATAAATGTGGTAAAAAATATGATGAGTAAGTTTTTCATTTATCTTCCTTTTTAAAGTTCGTCCTATACTCGTAAGTCGATTATAAAATATAAGACTTAAGAGCAGGTGCATTATCTGCGCATTTAATGATCATTTCAATACTTTTTACCTATAATAAAAGCTTATAAACTGAAGTTTTCTCAAGATAAATTAACACTGAAAACTTGAAGTCATCTTTATAAAATAATTAATACCTAAAAACTCAACAAAGCATTCTCTGGTTTACCTGCTCTACGCTATAAAATCCAACCATCGATTAAATAGAATGAAAAACCAATATACCTTTCGAAATTCCACTCAAATATTTTACGAAAATATAAACCAATGATAAAATAACAACAAAACTTCAACCCCTTAAAAACACTTTCTCAATATACTTAGAATATTAATTTCCGTTTTGACAGGAAGAGATAATGAAGCATTCAATAAAATCAAAGCTCCCTCTCACTTTTCTCGCTTGCATGTCTACACTCTGGTTCTTTTATTACAACACTGAAAGCCCTTGGAATAATTATGGAAAGGCTAAATGGGAGTGGTTATTTCTTATTGATGTATTTATAGTGCTACCCATAATTTGTTTTATATGTATAAAAAACAAAAAACAGGCATTACTCAAACTGCTTGTATTAACCACCTTAGCCATTTTTATTGGTAGCTATATCATTCCTGAGCAACATAAAGTACTTTGGCCATACTTTGAACAAGGCCGCTATTTTGTAGCCTCTTTCATCATCCTTTTTGAACTCATAGCCTTATTGACTGTGTGTTTGGCAATAAGCGTTGCACTCAAACAAAAGTTAGACCCAGACCGTGCTATTGAGAGAGCAATAACACGCCATGTTGGTAAGGGTGCTGTTGCAACAGTACTGTGCTTTGAAACTCGTATGTGGACATTTGCCCTGTTTGCTAAACAGGTTAAAGCAACTCATTTTCATGGCAATGTTCACTTTAGTTATCATGAGAAAGACGGGGCCAAAAGCAATCTATTAGGCTTCATTATCTTAATCGCCTTCGAAATACCTATTGTGCATTTGTTGCTTCATTTTATTTGGTCACCAATGGCCGCCAATATCGTTACGCTTCTCACTGTTTTTAGCTTAATCTTTTTTATAGCGGAATATAGAGCTATAGATAGGAGACCAATCTCTCTTTGTGATGAAGTTTTACACATTCGATATGGCCTATACCAACCAATTCATATTCCGGTTAACAATATCGCTAAGCTAAGAGGCAGCGCAGAATATATTAAGCGCGAAAAACATGTAAAGCGTTTAAACTACTCTGGCGTACCAAACGTAGTCATTGAACTCAAAAAGCCAATTGGCAATACACAAAAAATTTATATTGGCCTCGACAACCCTAAGCATTTTATCCGCTCAGTTGAGTCGAAATTAAAACAGAAAAAAGACAATCACTCACTCTAATGGCACCTTAAAAGCCCAGTGAACAGTGAGTATCATGACAATAGAGAACGATGAAGATTGTTATGATACTCAGGATCCATAGCTCGTGTTATAATTGTGCTTTATTTCTCAATAGATGATACTCGTTTTGTCTCAGCCGTCATTTTCTAGTTTACCACTTTCAAGCACTTTAATAGATAATCTTAACTCTCTTGGTTATACCTCTATGACCGAGATTCAAGCTCAAACATTACCCAAGATACTGGCAGGTAAAGACCTGATTGGACAAGGAAAAACAGGTTCAGGTAAAACTGCTGCCTTTTCTTTAGGTGTACTACACAACCTCAATGTAAAACGTTTCCGTGTGCAAGCTTTAGTCGTGTGTCCAACGAGAGAGCTTGCCGACCAAGTCGCGGTTGAAATTCGTAAATTGGCCAGAGCGATTCATAATATTAAAGTTTTGGCTTTGTGCGGCGGCGCGCCAATGGGGCCTCAAATTGGTTCACTAGAGCATGGCGCTCACATCATCGTAGGCACACCAGGTCGAATTGAAGAACACCTACGCAAAGGCAGGCTGTCTTTGGATGAAGTCAATACGTTCGTTTTAGATGAAGCAGACAGAATGCTAGAAATGGGTTTCGAAGATGCGATTCAATGTATCTTGGACCATTGCCCTCGTAATAGACAAAACCTATTATTCAGCGCAACCTACCCGCCCCGCATCGAGCAACTTGCAAAGCATATTATGAATGATGCTGAAAAGGTCACTGTTGAGGCAACCCATGACCATAGCTCAATCGAACAATTTTTCTATGAAGTGCCAGATAATGATGCGAGACTTGTTGCAACCCAAAAGCTACTCTTAAAATTTCAACCCACATCAGCAGTGGTGTTTTGCAATACAAAAGCTGAATGCCAATCTGTATGCGATAACCTCAAACAACTGGGCTTTGATAGTGCAGCACTTCATGGAGACTTGGACCAAAAAGACAGAGACCGCACACTTGTTCGCTTTGCCAATAAAAGCCTAACCATTTTAGTCGCCACGGATGTCGCAGCACGAGGTATTGACGTTGATCATGTAGATATGGTCTTAAACTACCATATTGCTCATGACCCTGAGGTGCATGTTCACCGTGTTGGCCGAACAGGCCGCGCTGGCAATACAGGTATTGCATGTTCGATTATGAGCTTCAAAGAGTCCCATAAAGTTAACGCTTTGGAAGATTACTTAAATCAAACAATAGAACCTACTTCACTGCCTAACGACGATGTTTTTGGAAATCAAATTGCCAGAGCCCCTATGGTTACCTTACAAATCGATGGCGGTAAAAAATCAAAACTACGCCCTGGTGATATTTTAGGAGCACTCACCTCTGACAAATCCGTGCAAGGTTCCCAAATTGGTAAAATCAAAGTAACTGCAATTACCTCTTATGTCGCGATTGAACGTAAGCTTGCCAATAAAGCATTGAAGATTATTTCTGAAGGCAAAATGAAAGGTCGTCAATTTAGAGCAAGGAAAGTAAATCAGTAATTACTTCTATGGGTTCACAGCTATGATGTGGCAGATAAAAATCTCCGCATCATATACCTATCAATATTATATATTTACCGAAACCCGATAACGCATTATGTGTGATTTCACTAAGGTAAAATGCCTAAAATAATTTTGTTTGAACAAATAAAATATCAAAATCAACCCCTTCTCTTATGCAACTTTTGCAATTGAAAAGTATGTATAGCTGACCATAAAATAGTATTAAATATGTGGTAGAGAGTCTCATGGTTTTTGATTCATCTTATTTTTGGCTATTGCTTAGTATTGTTGGTGCGATAAACACTTTTGTTTTAAGCCTTTATCTTTTTACTTTTCGTGGTTCTAATCTTGTTAATAAGTTATTGGCAACTTTTCTTTTGATGATATTTATAAGAATAAGCAAATCAATCAGCTTTTTCTTTTACCCTGAATCGACAAAAACCTTTTTACAGTTAGTGCTCACAGCCAACTTTCTATCTGGCCCGTTACATTTTTCATATATTAAACAGGCCTTAAAATCCCGAACCTCTAAAAATATAAATTGGAAGGTCCACATACTTCCACCAGCAGGGCTAGCTTTAATAGTAGGGGTAACTTGGCCTTACTCGAACTATCCAACCTTATGGAATATGCATATATCCACTGCTATCATCTATAGTTGGTTTGCATATTTATTAGCTTCTATTGTGTCTGTCACGCCGATATTGATAAATAAAACCCTAGACTTATCAAAAGACCAAAACATCTTAAACTCAATGGTCGTATTGTGTACATCAATAGCCCTATTCTTAGCTTATATATTTACCTCAAAGACCTCTAATTCAATCTCGCTACTATGCTTTGTCGCAACTGTATACTTCAGCATCATTATTTTTAGGCCTAAATTTCAGAGTAGTAAGCCAGAGAAATATGCTAGCAAGAAAATTTCTCAAGTTACTGCTAAGCCGATCCTCATCAAACTTGAAAAATTGATGTCAGAAGGAGAGCTATATAAATGTCCTAACCTTTCTTTATCTCTAGTTGCTGAAAAATTAAAAATATCTGCTCCTCAGCTGTCGCAGATTTTAAACGATAACCTAGGGACCTCATTTACATCATACATAAATCATCATCGTATAGAATTGGCTAAGACGCTATTACATGAAAATCAGAAAATGAACTTGAAGCAGATCTCAGAGTTATGTGGCTATAATAATCAATCAACTTTTTATATCGCTTTTAAGAAGTTTGCCAATACGACGCCCGCTAAATATAGAAAACGTACACAGCATTCCAAAGCAAAAAGCTAGCTGGGTTATACACCCACGATGAGCATTTTACCTTGTGCCATCCCCTCCCTTTCACAACTTAAGTCAATGCGACTATCAAGGGGATATTTATATAGAAGCTCTAATTTAGGATGGTGAGTGTAAATGCACTTGCAACTTCTGACAAACAAGCTCATTTTGCTTTGGTTATCTAAAAATGCATATGCAGTTTTACCAAGCGCCTCTTTGCACGCAGTCATAATATGCGCATTTATTTGATTCATATGGATGGCTCTTTGCGCCTCATCTTCAGGGATCACTTCTATACTGCTTGCTAACACACAAGTTGCGTAGACATCTAGTACACAAATCACTCGTACCTTTTGGCTCCCTCTCTCTGCATACACCACCATAACGCAGGGTAACTTACTTTCATCGAGTGATTGAGCGCGAATTGGTTTTAGTGTCAGTGATTCACTGATATTTTTTTGCATTAAACGTTCTAAAAAATCAGTTTTTGGTAGTGCCAACCCCTCTTTTATTGGCACTTCCTGTTCCACCATCAACTCCTTGGCTTCTAAGTCTTTTACCAACGGCATAATGATTTTCCTAAGCTCACTATCAGCGAAAGGCTTAGATAAAAAGAAAGCACAGCCCATGGACTTGGCGTAGTTGATTTGCTCTTCTTCATCTACGGTAGATATCATGCCAACCGGGATCTCAGGGTGCGTTGTACCTACCACCTGAAGTAGTTCAATACCCGTTTTATCTGGCATATGCCAATCTGTTAATATGATCTGAGGTTGCCACAATTCAATGCGCTCGAGTGCATCATCAACACTATTAGAACAAGAAATAAATAACTTGCGATACGTAAACTGTTGAAGTGCACGCCTGATAATTTCACATGTTGCATGGCTATCATCCACTATCAGAACTTTCACTTTCACCTCAATATTAAATTTTCATATTCAGTATAGGCAGAATTTTGCAGTAAAACTAAACTTATCCTATTGATAATCAATGATGCGATGAAAAACTGACATGTTGCCGATAGAAGTTTACCAATATATTGCCTTAAATTTCGGTCTGCTTATTTTAGCGGCTTGGTTTTATATTCTGTTGTTGATATTAAGAGAGTTTAGAAAATTCGCAGGCGTATTCATGGGTAATCAAGCAAGCAGCCCTGAGTCAGATGAAGTGGTGGCTTTGTGCAAGGACTCTGTTGAGCGGGCAACGCAATTTAACAATCAACATGAGCAAACCATCACCGAACTTCTTCACGTACAAGCAAATCTTGAAAACCAGCTAGCCCAGATCCGCGCCTCAACAGCAGACCATATCACCAAAGAAGAGCAAGCCTCAATAAACGAGCTTAATAAAAAATTATCGCGTTCACAAAAACTTATCAAGCGGCTCAAAGGGGATTTGGATATCAGTGGTAAGAAACTCAAATATGCAAAAACAAAGTTAGAAGATCAGTTTCAATCAGTAGGTAGCCTCAAACAAGAAAACACCGATTTACAAAAAGAAATCGAGCAATTAAAAACACAAATGAAGTCTGTGCAAGTGAGTGAACAATCACCAAATGAGAAAGAAATTCAAGCATTAGTACAACAGTATGAACGACAAATAGCAGAACAAAACCAACTCATTGATCAACTCTCAGTTGATTTACCTGAACCAACGGGTAACACAGATACCAAAGCACTCGAAACTGAACTAAAACAAGCTAAGCAGCAAATTAAACACTTAACCAAAGAAAATAAGTTTATTGAAAGCCGCTACCTTGAAGCAGTCAAGCAATCAGAGTCAGATGATGGAAACACATAGGATTGTCTTCGCATTAAAAAAGGAGCCGAAGCTCCTTTTTATGGCACTATCTTGCCCGCTTATTACTTAGCACACTAACCAACAGGGCTGGTAAGAAAGTCAAGCTAAGTAGCATTGAGAACACGATCCCACACAGCACGATAATACCTACGCCGCGATATAACTCTGTACCATCACCTGGGATAAAGACCAGTGGCGCAAGACCAAATAATGTGGTCGCTGTCGACATCAAAATTGGTTTCAATCGCGTCGCGACGGCTTGTTTAACAGCCGTGACAACTTCCATACCTTGGTCAACAATCAGCTTACGGGTTTGATCCACGATTAGAATTGGGTTATTTACCACCGTGCCCAATAAAATCAAGAAACCCAACATGGTGATCATGTCAAAAGGTTGATGGAATGGCGTCATACCAAAGTTAGCTAATAGCGCATTGACGCCGTTAACCGAGATCAAACCTAGTAAGCCGCCAGCCATGCCTAGCGGCACGGTTGCCAGAATAAACAACGGGTAGCGCCAGTGTGTGAAAATAGCCACCAGCAGTAAGTAGCTCAGTACCAGTGCAACAACAAAGTTACTCGATAGCGATGCTTGAGTTGCTTCTAACTGGTCTGCCGCACCACTGATAGACAACTTAGTCCCTTGAGCAATTTTACCTTGCTGCCATAACGTAGGTAGTAACTCGGTACGGACTATTTCTTCAGCCGTTTCCAGCGCTACATCCCTTGGCGGAATAATATAAACAGTCACAGTTCTTTTTCCGTCCACTCGGCGCAAGCTATCACTGTTTTTACTTTCAACCAAGTCGGCTAAGGCACTCAATGGCAGTACATCACCTGACGGGGTGACAATAGGCGAAGTCGCCAGTTGTTCAATGGTCTGTGTTTCTTTTTGATGACTAAAGATGAACATATCTATTTTGTCATCATTCAAAATAAACTCATCAACATAAGCACCGTCACTGAGCGATGAAATCGTGTAGCCAAATTCATTTGGGCTTATACCAAGCTCAGCCAGTCTTTGCCATTTGGGTTTAATCTCAATCAAAGGCTGATCCAGACTCAGCGCTCGTGGATCTGAGTTAATTTGTGGGTTATCAAACGTAACTTGAGCCTGCTCGTAAACAGCCTCAGCTGCACGGTATAAGTCGGTCAAATTACTACCCGCGATATCGACCGCAACTGCTCGTGTGCCACCATCATTACTCGAGATAATTGAGCCTCTTGCCGAGAACGCACGCATATTGTCATAGCTTCTAAACTTAGCAGTAATGGCATCCATCATCGCTTGGATATTATCAGGGTCGGTCGGTGCACTTAAAAACCAAATACGGCCAATTGACACAGACATAGAGTAATATGCCAATGGCGGCATGTCCGTTTCGCCGTTATCAAATGCGTCACTCGGTGCGTTTATATGACCGTTAAAATACACCCTCAGCTCATCCCCTATCTCTTTCATTTCAGATAGGTTGTAACTTGGCGGCGCAATCATCATGGAAAACGCTTTTGGTTCTTCACCTTCCGGCAAATATTCAGCTGCTGGCATCAGAGCATAAGCCGCACCTAAAATGATAACAACGAAGCCTACGGTAATACCGGTCGCACGCGATTTGGATGCAACACAAAAAGACACCAAAGCTAGCCAACGCTTTGACAAGGTGACCGTTTTCACTTCTTCTTTGCGATTAGGTAAGTTGGCAAGTGTCGTCGGAACAATGAAAATAGCCACCAACATTGAAGCGATAATCGCTGAAGACACCGCAATGGCAATGTCTGAGTAAAGCTGCCCAGCTTCTTGCTCAACAAATAAAATCGGTGCAAACACCAAGACAGTCGTCGCCGTGGACGCCAATACCGCAGGCCAAACTTCCTTCACCCCTTTGATGGCTGCGTGTAGCTTACTGGAGCCGCGCTTATTCGCTTGTACAATAGCTTCTAGTACAACAATGGTGTTATCTACCGTCATACCAATTGCAAATGCAACACCCGCCAATGAGATCACATTGATAGTACGATCGAACAGTGTTAAACCAAGGAATGCTGCAACGGTACAAATAGGAATACCAATCACACCGACCAAAGTAGCCCGCCCTGAACGCAGGAATAAAAACATCACTAAGGTTGCTAGCAGCGCCCCCAACGCTAAGTTAGTCCATACATTTTTGAGTGAGCTTTCTACGTATTGAACATCGTCACTCATCAAGATAAGCTCTAGGCCATTTTGTGCCAACAGCTCCTGATTAATTTGCTCAATAACAGGTAACATCTGTTGCTTGATATCAATCACATTTGAGCCGCTTTCACGGCGAACAGATAACCTAAGCGTTCGCTCACCGTCAGAATATGAAATCCCACGAAGTTCAAAGTGGTCTAGTGAAATAACCGCCACATCTTTGAGCTTAGTGGTGATCCCGTTTTGCTCTGAGATGATCAAATCTTCCAGTTCATTGAGCTGCTCGAATCGACCTACCATACGCAACAAATATCGGCTTGGGCCGCTTTCAATATCGCCCGCCGAAGCATCGCGGTTGCGTGCTCGAATTGCGCTTCTTAAATCAGTTACGCTCAAGCCACGTTGTGCTAGCCTACTCGGGTCAACATTAATTTGGATCTGCCTTGCGGCACCACCACCAACGCCTACTTCAGAGACGCCTTGAACACTTTCCATTCGAGGCCTAACGAAATCTTCTGCAAAGTCACGCAACATATCTACGTCAAGATCAAGAGGGTTACCTGTCTGAGGTTTAAGTACAAAATGCATAAATGCATTTGAAGAGAACGAACTAGAGTAAAGTCTAGGTTGATCTACGTTTTCAGGATAACCAGGCACCTGACTTAAGGCATTGTTGACTCTAATGAGCGCATCGTTAACATCAACACCAAATGGAAATTCTAGCTGTATTCTCGCAGAGCCCATTTGTGAGTATGACACCATGCGCTTTAAGTTAGACAGACTACGTAAGTATCGCTCCTGCTCTACGAGGATTTCTTTTTCAACATCCTGAGGGGTCGCTCCAGGCCAACCAGTCTGAACTGTAATGGTTCGAACTTCTAGATCAGGGATCATCTGTACGGGAATTTTAAGCGCGGTTACCAAACCCAAAATACATATGATTAAAGAGATGACGGCAACCAGCGTGCCACGCTTTACGGCGCTTTCAATCATATCGACTAACCCTTATTCACAGAAATTTCACTGCCATTTTTAAGCAGCTGCACAGCTGTTGTAATAATGGGTGAGGTTAATACACGACTGTTTCCTGATACTGCGGAGATCAGCACTTGCTCACCACGCTGCTCTAATAGTCTTACCGTGTGTCTTTGCGCCCTACCTTGATTATCAACAAATACACTCAGTGCACCATCCGGATGATATTTAAGTGCCGACTTTGGCACCCAAACAGCCTGAGTACCGGTGCTTGGTAATTCAAATTCAGCTTGTGCGGACATACCAGCGACAAACCCTGCTTGTTGTGGTACAGCAATATGCACTACAAAGCTACGAGTCCCAGCATTGATCACAGGGACAACCGCCTGAACTTGACCTTCAACCAACTTGCTTTGATCGTGGTCTGGGATAATATTAAGCGATTGAATTTTATCGTTTGAAAAAGCGCTGATGTACTCTTGCGGCACCGCGACGTTGAGTCTTAAATCCTCTGCAGAAACCAAGGTAAAAGTGTGAGTCTGGGTAGTTACCCACTCACCCAGATCCACATTACGCGTCATCACTACACCTTCAAATGGCGCGAACAGCGTCTGTCTTCTTAATGCCTCTTTGTTAACAGCCAAGTTTGCTTTTGTCTTCGCAAGCTCCGCTTTGGCGGCTGCCACATTGGCGCGTCGCTCAGCCAGTAAGGTTGGCGCAACAAACTGTTTTTTAGACAACGACTCAACTTCTTCTAGCTGTCGTTTTGCCTCCAATAAGGCAACATCTGCAGCCGATACAGACGCTTCACTTTGTTCCAACTCGAGTTTAGCTAGCGTTGGGTCAAGTCGCAGTAGCGCCTGACCACGCTTAACCACATCACCGACTTCCACCATTAATTCATTGACTACGCCGGCTTCTAGGCTAGCAAGGGTTGCATTTTGGGTTGCCTCGACAGTACCACTCAACGCTAATTTATTTTTATATTGAAGATCCTTGGCTTGAAAAACCGCGACTTCTACTGGCGCGCTCCAAGTTGGTGCTGACCACACCGCAAATACGGACATAGCAACAACGGATACAAACGCAGGCATACAACGCATTTTTACACCTCAAATGATAATTGTTTTTAAACAAGATACACTGATTAAGTTTGTCAAACGCATAAATTGCGACAAACTCACTAATCTAACAGACGATAATCTAATTATGGTGTTAGAGTGTAATACTCATGTTACGAAAACCCGCTCCACGCATATAAATTATCGACGTGTTATATACGTTGACGGTTGATAAAACGCTTATTTCAGTGCCGGCTCTAACGTTTTGCCATCGCCATCCACCTTGGACATCAATTTCAACTCTAAAATGTTAGCAATGGTGGGGTAAATATCTAAATTATTAACTTCTGGGAGTTTATGCCCTCTTTTAAACGCAGGCCCGATTGCAACAAAGGTCGCCGCCAAATCTTTTGAGTAAGGGTATCCGTGCGCACCAACGTAATCTATTTTCTCATGCGTGCCAAATGCATACGGTTGAAATGCTTCAATGATGATGTCTGCCGTTGTGTCATCAATCTTGACGCCTCTTGACTGTAAAATTGTATTATTTAGCACTTCAAAACGTCCTTCACTTTGCGCGCTCAGAGATAACTTTAAGCGAGCTATATCCACCTCAGAATTTGGTTTTTTATATAAATGTGTGCGAGTGCCACCATTTTTGACGTAAAAGTCTTCTAAATCGAATCCAAGCTTATCTAGAATAATGTTTTTTTTTGGGGTCTACGGACACCATGCCGTGATCAGATACGAGCACCAGATTTACATCATGATCTACCTCTGTTTTAAGCCTACTCCACAACTGGCCTATTAGCTTACCTACCTCTTGCACAGCTTGATAAGTCTCAATTGCATCTGGCCCAAAATCATGTCCCATATCATCAACCAGTGAAAAGTATCCGGCCACAAATCTTGGCCTTTGCGACTTTTCAAGCTTTAACCAATCAATAATTTGATCTATACGCTTTTGATAGCTGCCTTTTTTGGCGTAACGCATATAATAACTGGGTGTCCTACCGTTAAAACGCGCCTCAGATTCTGGCCAGAAATACGTTGCTGCTTTGACCCCTTGCATCTCGGCTAAATTCCAAAGCGGTACGCCACTTAGCCAAGTACTATCTTTGGTGCCTTGACCCATTTTGTAACACTCTTGACGACGCTTATCACAAAAGTAGTTATCTATGATGCCATGATTTGACGGCAATAAACCGGTGATGATTGAAATATGATTGGGAAATGTTTTCGTTGGATAAACAGGGCGCATATGACTCGCCCGTACGCCGTTTTTAGCTATCATTGCAATATTTTTTGCATCATGCTTCTCAATATAATCCCAACGAAAGCCATCAAGAGAAAATAGCACAACACTTTGTTCACCTTCTTGCGCTAAAGTATTCAGTGAAACAAATAGAAATAAAATACCAATCAGTATTTTTTTGAACAGGTCATCCCAAACCTCAAAATAAAAAATTTCTGTTATTCTATCTTTTTAAAATGACAAATTAAAAAGTCATGAGGTGAATGGCGCACATTTGAGGTATATAACTAATATGCGCATTAAAATTAAAAGCTCAGTGATTTAGTTTAAATCTTACCCTTTAAACTTAATGATTAAATGAGCTTTTGGGATATCTCGCCCATACCATTAATGAGCTTAACATTAGCCATTGCACCGTTGATAATGGTCAAATTAGGTGCTTGATGGCTAATATCGACATCATATAATACTGGTATTTCAAGGTCTCCTAGCGCTTGATTTAAAGCCATGAGATCGTCATAGCCTTCGCCTTGTTTACCCTCTGCTGCAATATTACGCCCAATTAAAATACCAGCGGCATGTGTGAATGCGCCTTTGAACTTTAAACTTTGCAATGCTCTAAAGTACTGTGTTGCACTTAATTCGGCATTTTCGAAGTAATAAACCGTCGGTTCAAACTGGTTTATCAACCGGTTATAGGGGGTAAAATAGTCTGTGCCAAACAGCACCATGTGCGTATCTAAACATCCGCCAACTAAACGCCCTGAAAACTCAAGAGCAGAGACATTGATAAACTTTGGATTGAGTGCTTTCCAACAGCTTGCCTCTGTCAAATTAAATACGGCATTGGGGTGTTTACTATAATCTGCATGCTGCGGCTCATAATGTGTAGCTGCGCTTTGAACGAACTCTGAACCGGCAGGGGTCGCCAAATATGTAAATACGTTCGAAGTTAAACTATCTTGCTGATTCAAACCCAGCTGCATCAAATTAGTACAATGGCATGTCGCCCAGCCAAGCTTAGAGCTGATGGCACTCAATACGGTGCTAATATCAGAAAACCCCATTAACCATTTAGGTTTAACTGTTTCCAAACGTTGCCAATCCATAAGCGGCAACACATCCATCGCCACTTCCCCGCCCCATGGAGCCATAATCACATCAATACTGTCATCACACAAAAATGCCATAAGCTCTTTAGCACGCTCCTGTGCTGGCGCACTTACATGAAGGTGATTCTCCCTCAAGCATTGCCCCTCAACAACGTCGAACCCACGCGTCATTAACCCCTCGAGCACAATATCAAGCCTTGGATGATATATGCTTGGCACACCAGAAGAGAAGGCAGTAACCGCAATACGGCTACCAAGTTTTATTGGAGAAGGATACAGCATCGTCATTCCTGTTTTAATCTTAGTTATTATTTTTCAGTGCAACATATTGAATTTTAAACTAATCAAGTCAGTTCACTCTGTCAATTCTCAACAGAGAGTTTTTGCCATACTCATTTCGTAAAACACCAAGTACAGACACAACCTATATCATTTAATTTCCTATCAGCTATTACTTTTTCATATACACAGAGCAATTAGACTGTACGAATTTCATCCTTTTACTATGCTTACTGAACCCCATAAATATTCTCAAAACCTGCACAGTTTGTATCGTGTGTTGCGGAGGAACAATAATATGTTTTATTCACGTAAACAGATGCACCTTCTACTCGTTTGGGTGCTAGGTATTTCAATGGTTGGGTGTGGTGGTGGCGGCTCAGACAGTGGCACACCTTCAACGCCATCAAACCCAAGTACACCTCAAAATAGCGCGCCAACTGTCACTATAAGTGGTGAAAACTCAATTCAAGAGAAACAGCAAATTTCACTGACAGCGCAAGCTTCAGATAGCGACGGTACGGTCAACACCTTTGCTTGGCAAATTACTTCGGGCCCTTCAGCTTCACTTTCTAACGCTGCAACCAATACGGTAACATTTACGGCACCAGATGTCACAGACGACACAACGATGACATTGCGAGTCACAGTGACTGATGATGACGGAGCAACGGCAAGCGCAAATTTCAGCCTTAACGTAACAAGAATTGTAAAATCAGTGACCATTACTGGATTAGTAACAGACGAGCCAATCCCAAATGCCGCGCTCACTATATTTATCGGCGACCAAAGTTTTGAACTATCTGCTGATGAGAATGGGGCCTATAATTACAAGCTTGATGTCGATGACTCTATGGTCGACGATTTAGTCAGGATCAGAGCGAAAGGTGGCAGTTCACAATCTGAAGTGGAGTTTTATTCTCAGCTCCCCAGCTTTTCATCAATAGAAACGCAAGCTGGCGCAGACGGTATCCTAAACAAAGACGATAATTTTGGTGTTAACATCACCAACGTGACCACTTCTGAATATGCCTTGATCACCCGAGAGGTAGGTACCCCACAAAGCGAAACATCACTTAACAACGCCCTCGTGGGGATTGATGCCGATGAAAAACTCACATTGGCAGCATTAATTAAAATCGTAGTTGATGGTGAGGGAGATAATGCGTTTAGCTTGCCAGAAGGAGTTGATTCGACATTTGAACTGGTTTCATCATCCACAGCAGTGACCGAGCTCACCGATACCATTAATGATAAAAACCCGACTCTAATCGAAAGTACTAAAAATAGTATAAAAGAAGATGATGATTTAGTAGATAACAGCCAAGCGGATATCATCGGAGACTACTTAATTGGTGCAACAAACGTCTTCACTCAACTCTTTTTCGAAGCCTCCTTTAATCAGGATAATACAGGAACTTTTGCCGATTACTCTAGTGGAAGCATGACTTGGTCACAAAACGAAGAAGGCTTAGTCTCCTTGGTTTTTGAATCAGGTATCATGAGCAAGACCTATAAATGTAAAGGTGCAAGTGATCAAGAATATGATTGCCAGTATCGATACAAAAGCGGTTCATTTTCTATCTATGATGAAAACCCCATTGCCAAAGCCATCAGTATTTCGTTCCTCGGCGATGAATACACGATGGACAGCACGGGTAATGACATGATCGTAAATAGCGATGTGAGCCGTAACCATGATCTTTCTATGATTGGTAAAACACAAACCATTACCCCTATACAAACCCAGTTTAGCGGTGATTGGTATATCAATGCGCTTTACTACTCTGCATCGGGCAGCTTTGCCAGTAAGGTAACATTCAATCAAGATGGTACAGGCAGTGCCCAAATGCCTGACGACACATCTCGTGCTCTAACTTGGTCAATTACAGATAACCTCTTTACCCTCACACTTGATAAAACTGACCTACTAGAAGCCAAAGCATTTAAGTACTGGCTGATAAAAAGTGTGGATTCAGGGTATCAATTCTGGGCGACCACAGACAAAACCGATACCGAGCATTACAGAAGACGTTCAGGGTTAATGGTCCCTGAGCAAGCGGTAACATTGACAAATAATGATGTCATAGGTCGGTTTAGATCGTATCAAGGTGTCGCAGAGCCTCAAGATTTCTTTGTGGACAATTATATTAACGGTACATCTTACAGATTCATGTATAAAACGATGAGTACTTGGGCGCAATCGGGCAGAACGCTTAGTATGCAATCTCTAGGTTATGGTCCAACTTTTCCTCGCCCCTTGGTACACCAATGCCCAGAAGGCGCAAGTGCTGATATGTGCGTAGTCAACTGGACACAAAAACTTGAGGTAATTGCTCAAAATGGTGACACTTGGTACGTAAGAGAAAGCTACCCAACAGACAGCTCATATACAAACAGTGGCTCTTATGTTCAACAGTACAAAAAAACAGCGTCTACCGTTGATAAATTCGAATATTATTGGTTACCAAACAGAACGCTTTACTTCATCGAAAATCAACAAGTATTAGATAATTCCTTTTCTGAGAGCCAAAATGATGATGGCTCATTGTCTCGCAAAGTAAAATTAGGAACTGGGGATATTGCTGATTATTCGATTTCACAAGGTAAATTACGGATTGACCAAATGGGCTCTGTCGGTGTGACCGAGATCCAAGAGTTTGATAGAGATTACTTCAAAGTGTGTGGTTATTTTGAAGGCACAAACTGTGAGTTAGGCGAAGTCAGAAACCTCTACGTTGATCCCAATATCGCGTCAAGAAGCATGTACACACCACCTGCCTCAATGCAATATGCAATTGATGGGGCTTGGTATCAACCTAGTTCCCCTGAATTTGTCATCATCATCAGAGATGGCACTTGGGTGCACATGGAGCTCAAAACAGACAATGATCCTCAAGGCTTTGCTGGATTAGAAATTGGTGCTTTAAGCTGGGATGAATCAACTGGCACCTTGCAAGTTACCAAAGTGGTTGATACCAATGGCGTCTACGGATTTGATGAAAACTTAGCACATAAGGCAACCGTGAATGGTAATACCATGACGCTGGAAGTTGAAGGCGAGTCTCCAATCACCTTTGAACGCTTACTTGATGAAAATGAACCAAGAGTGGGTGGCTTTGTAGAGTATCCTCTCACAACCAGTCGCGTATGGGCGTCAGTATTTTTACCCGACAATAAATTTTTCGAAGCCGAGTACGACCCTGCAAACTCTGACGGCCCAGGTATTAACTATGGCTCCTACGTTTACAATAGTGATACAGGCTTAGCAACGCTCACTTTTGAGGTGAATCAGCTCAATACCGACGATATTTCATTCTTTATGTATCAAGCAGGCCCTGATGTCATACACTGGAAAGACATGGACGAGGTTGGTGCGGTTGTTCGCACCAAGTCAAATAGTGAACAGCCCTATTTTGATAGCCATAAAATTGAATATGAACGCTTTGCATTGATTAATGGTGATAACACCTATTACGTTGACTTCAAAGGGGATGGGACTGCAGACTTTGTCAGTAATGGACAAACTCGCTCATTCACATGGAAAGTCGTTCTTGGGCAACTTCATTTAACGGCAGTCACCCCAAGTGCAGGACTACAAGTGGAGGCATATGTTATCACACCAACAAGCATGCTTAATGATGGTTGGAACGTAGATGTCATTAAGTTAGAACACCCACTTGGTTCTACTGACAATGACAGCCCAGACAATCATTCTAGATTTAGCGGCAGCATGCGTCGTTAAATAAGCAAATCCAAGTGAAAGCGCGGCCCAATGTGTCGCGCTTTTTTGTATAGCACAGGTACGTATTTTGCTTAGTTTTATGTAATTGCAATGGACGGTTGCTTGCTATGAAACTAACACCTGAAGAGCTCAAATTACTCCGTGAAGTAGAAACTGGCCACTTTGATGAGTACGATAGCTCAGCGCAACAAACGCAAAGCATTGAACAGCTAAAAAAACGCATTTACCAATTATGGTTAGTGGAGCCCCTTGCGCTCTATTTAGCACACAGTCAATGCTTCACAAACAAATCATATATTGACAGCATCTTATTGGGAGAAGAAGCATATCAAAATGATATAAATGAGCATAAAATCACAACGCTTTTGACGCTTATTAACAAGCTTCCAGATATCGTTGATACAAGTAAATGCCCAAGAAGTTGGCGCTTTTACCCATCGCCCTCAATTACGTTTTCTCTGATCTATCCAAAAGTTATTTGCTCGGTTCAAAGTCTATCATTATCAGGGGCCTGTGTTGCCTCATTCCCTCTAAATGGTGCAGAGCATGTGAAATACTTTACCAAAAAACATGCATACCTTGAGCTTTCAGACAACTTGCATATTCATGTCTATATAGAGCGTGCCATAGCACGTAATCAAGACTATATCGCACTGCAGTTCAATCATCATACGAGGGAAAACCCGATGTTAAAGCTGCTCATACTGAGTCATTATCTCAAATCTAAAATATAAGAATCTTCAGCGGCATTTTTATGCCGCTGTTAATGTAAGGTACTATAACGTTTGATACAACACACGCACAGCCAGCAATATAAATGCAACTCCCAATACTTTAGAAATAAAGCCTTGTTTTGACTGTAAGTTAAAACGCTGTTTTGCTGAAGAAGCTGCAATGGACACCCCAATAAACCACACTGCATCAATAATAAACACGGTAAAGCACATTAAAAAGGCAAGCGTAAAAGTCATCGCCTCAGGGTCAATAAATTGGGAGAACAATGCGACAAAGAAGATGGCTGTTTTTGGGTTTACAAATGCCACTGTAAAACCTTCTTTTGCGGCAATAAGCCAATCGGTACTTGAACTGGGGGGTTCAGCTGAATCGCTCCCCTCTGACGGTTTACTTGTCAGTATTTTGTAGCCTAAATATGCTAAGTAAGCAGCACCAACGTATAAAAGAAAGGTGTACACAGCTGGGAATTGAGCTATTAAGCTGGCTAGTCCCAAGATTGATAGCGCAGCATAACTGCCTACGCCTAGTGCATGCGCAACGCTTGCAGATATGCCAGCGCTGGGACCGCTATTAATGCTATGACGTAGCACCACAGCTAAACTCGGGCCAGGCGACATTGCACCTAATGTACAGATCAAGGCCAAACTTAGCCATGCTGATAAATCCATCACTACCTCCATAAAACTTGAGGCGGCGAGTTTACCTAAGTTCCCGGCTCATTGTGAATAAAAAATTGTAGCTCAGTCTGTTTTTTTCATGAAACAAGATAAAAACTAAGCTTCGATCAGGTACTTTCTTCTTTACATAAACACCATATCTATGTTGAATATTTTCTCATACCACTTAGAAGTATCTCATAAAAATCAATGACCAATTCAGTTAGTAACAACTCTGTTTTTTTATTTCACAATTATCATCCCTACATCTCTTTTTCTTTTTACGTATTGCACCATACAAAAACCAATTAATGAAAAGGTAATGTTTACTTAAATGTATCTAAGTGATTCAATAAGTAATGCTTTTTGTGTTACTTAGTACATAGGATAAACAAAGCCACTTAAGCACTCTTTTTCCATGATGAAGTTGTAAAGCGAATCTAGCTAACAAATAAACGAGCATCTATATTGCTTATTCAGATTTAAACTAGTGCGGTGAACATACAAACCATGACACAGACCACAATAAAATGAAAACAATTAAAATTACTTTACTTTTGGTCGCCATATTGCTGGCCATAACAACTTACAATTACCAAAAAGTCATCTCTGTGGTGTTACTACCTCAATATATTGAGTGGGCACATGATATAGAAATAGACGGGCTCAAGATTGGCAAGCCTTTAAATGCCCGAGAACTCGGTTTAGCCTCTGAAATCGGCATACGCCATCCTGAAAAAGTGAGAATCGTATATGTTGATGAAGTTCCCTTTCCTCGTGAAAACTTTGCATTAAAAACATTAGGTGAAGCGCTCGGTTTTATCGGGGAAGGCATAGTCAACAATGCACAAGTGTTTGGGTATTCAATTTATGTCAGACAAGGGTTTGACCTGAATCGTCCAAAACTTGCACATGAATTAGTTCATGTTTTACAAATTGAACGCTCTGATCTAGATACGATTGTGACACAACACTTCTCTGATTTGGCGAAATATGGCTACGATAATTCCCCACTCGAAGTAGAGGCTTTCAAAGCCAATACAAAATACAGTGATGACTGGTAACAGGTCGATTGCATTCACAATAACAACAAAGCGAATAATAAATGAAAACATACCTTACATTGCTACTTGCTCTACTCTTAACTGCTTGCTCAACAACCCCTACAAAAGAGGAATTGCTGACGAGTAACGCCTACGTTCAACTCATCTTTGATGTTAATGAACAAGGACACACCGAGAATATCGCTGTCATAGAATCAAGCCACAACGGCTTTTTTGACAATAAAGCCATCGAAGCAATTAAAAAGTGGAAGTACCGACCAAAAGTTGTCGACGGCAAAGCTGTAAAAAAAGTAGGCGAGAAAGCACAACTAGAGTTTAAAATCACAAACAAATAGCACTTGTTACATCAAAGAGCTAATTACAACTATGATTAGCTCATTTCCAACTATTAGGAAAGTAGCATATCTCAGCAGTCCTTAGATTTAGATACTTCAAAATAATGAAAAGTAACAATTTCTCCATTGCACAAAGCAGATTAAATTTGACGAATCATTTCAACGCACTTTCATCATCATGATATCTATTGTATTTCAATTATAAGATATAGATTTATAAAAATATATTTTCAGAATTACTCAAAACTTAAAAACCCTCAAATTAATATAAAATAAATATCACTCTATGTTATTTACTAAAAATATCTCCGTTATTTATTGGTAAGAGCAAAGGTTAGGCCATGCTCTTATGATTTTATGTTACACACATTGAGTAAAAGAAAATCATTTAATTTCCTTGCAAAGGCTTACTATATCAGTAAGCCTTTTTACGATGTGAATTAGACTATCTAAATTAGCAAATAAGATTTATGATAAACTAAAATTATTAAGTCGAATCAATCAAGTGAAAAACCCTCTCTCTCCCTTTAAAGGAACAAAGCGAGTTCTCATATCAACTTTATTGTTTTTATCTTTACCTGTAGCCTACCACTTACATAGCAACCCAAACGAACCATTGAACCACAATAAAGACAACTCAATTAACAAAGGTAACTCGCTGATAAAAATAGCTAAACCTGAATCTAGTGCGTCAACAAACCTAAAACACAAAATTAAACAACCAAATACAACCGAACAAGGCCGCCATCAGCTAGTGATCAAGGCAAAGCCCAAATGGCAGCAAGACAGCAATTTTAAAGTCCACTTTGACAAACTGAATGATGAGGCTAAAAGTGGTAATTTGAAGTCAAAATATATTATTGCTCAAAACCTTAAATACTGTTTGTTCTCACCCGAAAATGAAGACGACTTAAATATCAAGCTAGAACAGCTATCACAGTTTAGTGATGCAAGTATATCCATAGATCAAGCCATCAATCAGTTTAACTACTGCCAAGGTCTAAGTAATGATGAGACAAAAGCCTATTACAGTTATCTTGAAGATGCAGCGAAAAATGGGTTTGTGCCAGCACAAGAGGCTTTTGCCAATATCCATGCTGAGTTTTACATGAAATCAAAAAATATAACGACGGAAAATAGAGCACTGTATATTAAGACACGAGATAAATTTAAAGAGCAAAGGTTAGTATTTTTACGAAATGCAAGTCAGCATGGCAGTGAAAAAGCCATAATGGCATTGTCAAACCTGTACTTCACACAACAACAAAGTGATGAACATGGCTTTGCCAAGTCTTATGCCTTAAATAAACTCATCATGGAAATAACAGACAGTGACGATATATACAATCGCTACAGTTGGTATGAACAAAAGCAGTATGCAAACATGTCTGAAGAAGAATTAGAGTATGCTTTTGCAATGGTTGAACAGTGGCTTCAAATTATTAAGACAAACGGTACACTTTATCCAAGCAATAGATGACCGTATTGCTATCCAGTCTCTCTGGTAAAGTCAACGAATCTAAGCTTTACACATTGAGACTATGATTTAGCTTGATAATATGCTGCGAAATATACCGCAGTTAGGTTTTATAAAATGAACTGGTATCGTGTAAAATATCACTCTACTGACAATCTCTGACACAGCACTTTGCTCTAATTGTGATTCCAACAATAAGGAGCAAGCTATCATGAATCAAAATGTTATTAAAATCGTTTCGTTCAAATTGAACAAAGGAATATCTGTAGAGCAATTAATGGAAAAAAGCACTGCATCTGGAGAGTTTGTGGCCACACAACCAGGCTTTATATATCGCTCATTAGCACAGCAATCTAATTCAGATACATTCGTTGATATTAGTTATTGGCAAACCATGGAAGACTGCCAACATATGCAATTGGCATTTGAAGACGCAGACGTTTGTCAGGCATATTGTGCGTTAGTCGACTCAGAGTCAGTTGGGATCAGCCATCACTCGGTACTATCACAAAGCGATTGTACAGCTTAAACTAACAATGGAGTAAATCGTGCATAAATCAGAACGACTGTTTCAACTCGTTAATCATCTAAAAGGTCGCAAAGTGGCGGTGACCGCTAAACAGCTAGCGGAACGATTGGCGGTATCTGAGCGCACGATTTACCGAGACATTCAAAACCTACAGACCTCTGGTGTACCCGTTGAAGGTGAAGCTGGTATTGGTTATTTGATCAGAGACTATGACTTACCGCCGATGATGTTTTCACCTCAAGAACTTCAAGCTTTACTTATCGGCAGCCAGATGCTCAAAGCATGGACTGATCCACAGCTAACTCAGCACGCTCAATCGGCTATCGCTAAAATTGACGCAGTTTTGCCATCCCACCTCAAGCAGCTCAACGATAATCTGCCTTTCCTTGCGGTAGGCTATGCTCACGGTGAAAAAGAACAGAATCATAGTCAGGTGATCCGCTTAGCGATAGAAAGTAGGAATCGACTTTGTTTATCTTACGAAGATGCCCATGGAGTTCAAAGTACACGAGATATCGAGCCGCTAGGACTGGTTTACTGGGGTGGAAAGTGGACTATTATTGCTTTTTGTTTATTACGACATGCCTATCGTGAATTTAGACTGGATAGAATAAAAGCAGTGGAGAAAAAAGAAGAAACTTTTTTATTCGAGCAAACAAAAAGTATGACGCACTACATTGAGATTGTTCGCTCTGAGCAATGCAAACAATAATCTGTACAATTTTCAACCTTATAAGACCAGTAACCAACACCTCAATTATTGCAACAAATTATACATCCACCCCCAAATAAAAAACCATAAAAACACAAACAAAAACAATTAAAAAACCCACAGGATACAAACAAAAAACAAATAAACAAACTCGCTACACCAGTTAACTTTGGCAACTTTTATTAAACGCAAATGATAGTTGTTATCATTTGACATCACTGTTAGTATGCGCGCTCTCTGCGAATAAACAATTGTATTACGAAGTTTGGAGTGTAATATGCAATTCTCTCGTTCACTGAATTCAAAAAGTGTTCTTGCAACTGCGGTTAAAGTTGCTTTATTGGGCGGCGTTGTCGCAACAGCTCAAGCAGCTGATAAGGCTCAAGAAGATATTGAGCGTATTAGCGTTTATAACAAACACAACGCGTTAATTTTAGAATCAGGCACGGCAACTAAATCAAACATGGCACTGATGCAAACACCGGCTGCAGTCGTTGTTGTTGATAAAGAATTATTAGATTCTCAATCAGCCATTACGCTACAAGACGCTATCAGAAACGTGAGTGGCTTTACACAAGCCGGTAACAACTATGGTATTGGTGATAATCTTGCGATCCGTGGTTTAGGTGTCAACTACACGTACGACGGTATGTATGGCGGTGCGAGCTTGGGTAACAACTATAATCCAACTCGTTCTATGACCAACATCGAAAGCATGGAAGTGTTAAAAGGCCCAGCAACCGGTCTATATGGTATTGGCGCGGCTGGTGGTGTTGTTAACTTAATTGAGAAAAAGCCACAGTTTGAGGAGGCTTATTCGATTAGTGCAAAAGTAGGTAGCTGGAATACCTACGGTATTATGCTAGATGCGACAAATGCAATTACAGATGATTTAGCATACCGCGTAGTACTTAACCATGAGCGCAGTGATGGCTACCGTGATTTGCAGCAAGATCGTGATGAAGTGTATGCGAGCTTAAAATTTGAAGCATCTATAGATCATTCATTGTTGTTCTCAGCGGCGTATGTTGATGATGCCATGCAAGTTGACTCGGTAGGCGACCCGGTAAGAATCGTCAACTGGGACAGCATTGGTGGCGACCCAAGAAAAGTAACGGGCGCAGATCTACCGAATGACCCGAAGTTTATCACTAACGAAAAAGGCGAAGTTGAGTACGTAGGTATTCAATTAACCGAAGCTCAACGTGAACAACTTGCAGCATCGATTACAACAACAGATGGCTTACGACCGATTGATTTGGGCGACTCAAGCTTAATTTCACCTCTATCGACCCCTAACGACGGCCAAGAATTGCGCTTTAAACTTCGCCACGACTGGCACTTGGGTGAAGAGTCAACATTAACTCAGCAGGTACTTTGGCGCGAATATGATTCAGATTTAGTGCGTCAAACAGGTGCTTACAACTATGTTTACTGGGACCGCTCAGACCGCACGCATGGTTCAATCATCAACGCAAACCCTCGCGGTCCGTTAGTCACTGAAGATGGTGAGCTACACCCTTATGCAGCGCGTCGCCAAGAATATAGACGTGCTATTTCCAATGAACAAACATGGCAATACTTTGCGGACTTACAGCTTGGTTGGAGCTATGGTGACATCAGCGGTGAACACCTTATCAGTGCAAACTACGAAAAGCGCGATATGTCATTCAAGCAATGGTCTGCTTATGACGCTGATGGCAATAAATCAGGCAATGCAATCCCATACATTTTAGACATTCGTAATCCAAATTGGGGCACGGGTGACTTTATGGATTACGACCCAAGTTTAAGAAGTAACTACAATAAATCACTTACTGCATACGGTATTAGTGCTCAAGAAGTCTTGTATCTAACAGACGCATTAACTGCGCGCGCTGGCGTTGCTTACACTACGATTAAGCAAGAATATCAGCACCTAGGTACTGATAGAGTCAAAGGGATGAGACCTGCATATGACACTGATGATGCTGGCCTGACCTATTCTCTTGGTATTAACTATCAAATCATCCCAGAAGTTTCGGCATTCGTAAACGTTGGTAAAGGCCGCACAGCATTTGGTATTTTATCCACAATTACAAATGGAGTGGAAACACCGAATCAACCTGACTCAGAATCAGAGACTTTAGATATTGGTATCCGCTTTACTGCATTTGACGAAGATCTACTTGGTTCAATTGTTATCTTTGACACTAAACGAACTAACTTACGTTACAGCAACCCTGAGTATGATGAGCAAAAAGGCGCTGAGTTTAACGCTGGTATTCCAGAGTTCAAATACGATAACAATGAAACCACTAAAGGTGTTGAATTTGACTTAAACTTAGCACTTGCTGAAGCTTGGAAGCTAAACGTGAATGCAACATATCAAGAAGCATTATCCATTCATCACCAGGAATCAGATCCAGACAAAAGAGAAGCAGCCAAAAAAGGGATCCCTGAAAAAATGGCTGGCACTTGGTTAACACATACAGTTAATCAAGTATTTGGAGGTGATCTGGAACTAAGTTTAGGTATGCAATACGTCGGTGAACGTACCGTAAACCATCCTTCATTTGGTTTACCAACGGCTAAAATCGATGGCTACACTCGTTGGGATATGTCAGCAGCTTATTACTTTGACAATTATCACCTTCAGCTAAATATTGAGAACTTAACTGACGGCACTCACTACAGCAAAGCGCTATTCTTAGGCGGTTTACCTGCAAACGAACGTAACGCGGAGCTCACGTTCAACTACCAGTTCTAAATACGCTTACTATTTAATAGGCGGCAACTTCACTTGCCGCCTTTTTTATTTCACTGCGCGTTTGTCATTAGCTTTATCTATAAAGCCTATCACCCTATACCGTTCTTTGTTCAGAATAATAGAAGCATTGTACTTCTTTATATCAGCATAAACTGGCCTATAACTTGCTAAAAGATTAAGGTTTTTATCAATGTTGCCGCTTATAAGGATATATCAATGAGTATCATCTCTGTCATCAATCAAAATCGAACATTTCAAAGTCAACACAGCGTAATGAATAAAAGCATAGAAAAACACGCTGAGTTTGCGTCACTGCTGAACAAAACAATCAATGCTAAACCCGAAGTTACCGACCCTGATCTCATTATGTCGATTTCTCTTAATCGAAATTATGATGAAATATCCGACCAAGCCCATGAGTATTATCAATTCGCACTTGAGATAGCTAAAGAGCGAATCGATCCAGAGCTAGAAGATGAACGTTTAAGAGAAATACAGTGGTACAAAGAAGCCACCATTGAAATTATGGACATGCCCATCGAAGTTGAAATTGAGCAAGATGAAATCAACGAAGCACTCTTGTTTGGCAGTCTCGGCATTGACTTTTTAACGTATAAAGAAATGGGCGTACGTATTGATATGCTGAACCTGATGGAACAAGACATCAACAGCTCTCAAACATTGCTAACAAGTGATAAGGAAAAGCTCAAAAGCGTACTGAATGAGCGCAGAGAAGTATTAGAGCTGCAACGAGAAGAAATGCTTGCAGGTACATATCTAGAGCAAAATACAGATCACAAAGGCGCAATTAAAAAGCGCTTTGATACCATTGACTTTAAGCCGTGAACTTACCAATACCCTAATTTAAAGTAACCACATAATAAGGATATCTATGAGTAGTATTTCAACAATAAAGTACACGCCTTTCATTGAAGTTCAAAAAGACTCGATACACAAAAATTTAGCACGACATGCTAATTTCGCCTCAGCCTTGCAAAATGCATTGACTGAAAAACCTAACCAAAATAGTCCTGAGCATTTAATAGCGCTGTCTCTGAATATTAATTTTGATGACATCAGTGAACAAACAAAGGGATACTATTATGAGCAAGTGTTACCCAATGCCAGTGCGAGAGTAGATAAGAGCCAAAGTGCAAAAAATCAGAAGATCCAACTCTTTGAAGAAGCGATTATAGAAATAAAGGATATAGCAATAAAAGTTGATATAGAGATTGATGAAGTCAATGAAGCATTGCTGTTTAGTAGCCTCGGGATTGATTTTTTAAAGTACAAAGAAGCAGGCGTTCGTACTGATATGCTCAGCTTACTAGAAAAAGACGTTTACCAATCTAAAGAGTTAACAATATCTGAAAAACACACACTCATAGACACAATTTCACTTGAGAGAGACAAATTCGCATTATTGCAAGAGAATATATTGGCAGGCACTTATACATCCAAAGAATTCACTAAAAAATCTATACGATAACGCTATCGCGCTACGTGAAGGACACGCCGCATTTTATAAATAAAAAACTTGCGCATTTGGGGCCTTTTAACGCTCACATTAACAATGTTAATTTTAGCTTTTCTGGCCACGCTTTTTATGCTTTTTAAATCGATTTCCTATCATTAATTAATTTTTAATATCATGTTTTATATATTAATCTTTTTCAGTTTACCTTAAATAACAAACATATAACAACATAACTATCAGACCGACTCTAAACTTAAAGTAACGGCAAAATCATAGAGGTGTATATGATAAAAAAGCTCATGTTGGTCTTTTTATTGCTGGTCAGTGCTGGCTTTGCATTTTGGTTATATCAAGATTTCACAAATGAAGATCGTGATTTTGCTGTTCAAAATAAAGCCAATCCTAAAGATAATTATATACTTGATTTCAAGACTCATATCTCTCAGATCGCAAGGCCTAAAGAGCATTTTAATTTTCCAATCCCCATCGGTGAAGTAGGTCCCACAGAAAGCCTGTACTCAGGCCCAAATCAATACCCATTTTACTGTATGACAAGAGACTCTTTGCTCGGTCAACCAGAAGTAGACAATCACAAGTCGCTCGGGATCCCTGTATACAAAAATAAAGACATAATCGGCTACAGCAAAGACTGCTCACTAAAAACGCGTATCAACTATTACACATTAAAAGATGATGGCGGGATATTTAAAGCGACAAAGATTGACAATGTAAGCAACGCGAAAAAAACAAATTTGCCCCTATTTAGAGTAGAGCAAGGGTCTATTAACCGCTTTATTTACACCATAGTTATGCCCATAAAAACGACCGAGATTGGTAACCGCTTAGCAAGGAGCAAATGGAACAACCGCTTGATTTATCAATTTAATGGCGGCTCAGGAATCGGGTTTAGACAAGGCCGACAGAAAGCCGCTCGGGTCATGACTCGTCAAGCGCAGCAATTGCTAGATGGATATGCCGTCATTAGTTCTAGTGGTAACAAAACAAGCTATACGTACAACATGCTTTTGGCTGAAGACACCGCACGTAGAGTAAAACATCAATTTACGAGTTTATATGGCTCCCCTCTATACACTGTAGGTGTTGGGGGATCGGGAGGTGGACTTGCCCAATACTTGATAGCACAAAACAGCGAAGGAATTTTAGACGGGCTTATCCCGCTATATAGCTACCCCGACATGATCACACAAACAACCTATGCATTAGACTGTGATTTACTCAACAACTATTTTACGTTCAGAGCAGATAACAAAAAATCATGGCGCGATTGGGAGCGACGTCGATTGATTGAGGGGATGAATGCTATTAACGGCTTTCCGCAGAAAGGCGGTTTTTTACAGCCTATAAATCAATTAATGTCGGGGTTTGTACCCAGTTTTCCAAAAGGAAGTAGTGAATGTATTAATGGCTACTTTGGCTTATCCGCATTCATTAATAACCCCAGACAAGGCTTTATCAGAGAACACTTTACCAAACATGTCGTGACAGAAACTAACTGGAGCTATTGGCAGGATATGTCTCATGTCTTCGGAACTGACAAATATGGATACGGGCTGAGTACTTGGGATAATGTGGGCGTACAATATGGATTAAACGCCTTGAAAGCCAAAGCAATTACAATAGATGAATTTCTACACCTCAACGCCAATATCGGTGCTTGGAAACCGCAGCACCAGATGCGACAAGAAGAAATAGTACTCCCATTTGGCCACAAAGTCCCTATATGGCTAACCCTGTGGGGGAATCACAACATAACGACACCAATCAATAACATCGCTCCAAGACATGCAGGCTCTATTAAAGCCATGAACAAGGCATACTTATCTGGGCAAGTATTTATAGGTGATATTGATATTCCCATCATCGATGCTAGACACTATTTAGAAAATGAACTTGATATGCATCATATGTCTGCATCTTTCTACAGCCGACTTCGTATTGAGAATCGAAAAGGGAATAACGACAACCACATCATTTGGGTCGCCCACAAAGACTTTAACCCGACCAAACAAGCATTTGAAATGATGGACCTCTGGTTAACAACGCTATCCTCATCAGAGAATATAGATGTTGCTACAGCCAAGCCGGTGGGCTTATATGATACTTGCTTTAATCCCGATGGCTCTATTTTCGCACAGGGCTTGAATGTGTTTGATGGTAAGTGGAACAATAAGATAGAAGGGGCTTGTCAAAATCGATTTCCAATGTTCAGTACCAGTAGAGTTGAGGCGGGTGGTCATTGGGATGGAACCATGTTCAAGTGCCCTCTTATGCCCGTTTCACAAGCGATTGAACAAGGTTTATATGGCAACGTCAACATATCTGAGCACATTGCGAGACTAGAGCAGGTTTTTCCATATGGTGTGTGTGATTACAACGGAACAGATGTTGGCCAACCTAAACAGGTTCAGTTTCAACACGCCAACTTTGACGAGATACAAAAATACGAAAAATCCCTCACTGTAAACGCATCACAAAATTGATGAAATGGCTGAGGCTCAATTAAGGACGCTCTATGAAAATACAAACCTATTTTCCTACACAAAAAAAATAGCCAATACAAATGAATGAAAATCGACATCGTTATGGTGTGGCTATACTCAACATTTAAATAGCTTTAAAAACTATTTTTAAACTTGCCTGTAATATTAAAACTGCAATTCCCTGTAAATTATAGATTAATTTACTTTTTTCATTGCCATAAATTAAAATCCATTTTATATTCATATTGTTCCAATAAAGTGAACTAGATTTTTACCTGAACATGGATGTTCAACTTAATCATTTTACTCTAAAGTAAGTTACCTGTGACAAGTTAAAATTAAGAACTGTTTGAAATTGTTTAAAAGTGTTAATTGTTATTTTAGTTTACCTAAAACAACTCTACTATTAGGTACACACTTTAACCACGGGTATACTCATGAACCTTAAAACCTTTTCGGCAATTCCTTTATCTCTTTCTCTGTTAGTCGGCTGCTCTAGTGAAACCACTGAATCAGAAAATGTTAAAACAGAGGCCATTTGGGCAGATATTTATGTTACATCACAAGGAGAAGACAGCCGTGTTATTGCTGAGCTTAACGTCAGTTCAAGAAATGGCAATAACATAAAGCTTTCAGACAAAGATAAATTACATGCGACTGCAGCAGGTATTACTAAAGACTTAGAAATTGACGATGGGTTTTTAGATATCGACTACCGAGCTACTTTTAACGTAGCCGAAAAAGATACCAAATTTATGATCACTCTCACCAGAGGTGAAAGCAATGATACGTTACAGACTGAACTGATCTTACCTGCACCATTTTCTATCATTACGCCACAAAAAAACCAATCCTTTTATAAACAAGATACACTCGAAGTCAACTGGACATCAGATAATGCAACCGATACGCGACTTGACGCACTACTGACTTTACGATGTAAAAACAAAGATGGAAATGAGGAGAGTATCGCCAAGCAGTATTCTGATATAACTGATGACGGGAGTTTCAGTGTTGACTTATCATCACTCGATGGAATTGACTCTGAAACACTTAATGACAAAAAATCATGTGAAGCTGATATCTACATGGAAAGGATCAGATACAGCTCATTAGATAGTAGATATGCTGAAGGCAGTCGCGCAAGAGCAATTCAAGAGCGATACTCTGATAAATTTGAAGTCAGACTATTTCAATAAGTAACAACACTAAAAATTCTTCAGCACGAGAAACATGAAAAATTGAAGAAAAGTCTTCGCACTCGGTGCAAAACATAAACCAAGGTCTTCATTAACGTACTTTCGCCACACGAGACAATGAACACCTTGGTTATATACAGTATAAATACTGAGTTGAGTTAATAACCATGTTAAGCGCTCCAATATTATAGATAACCGATACGGTTGACACATTATCGATTAAGTGGCCGCTTTAATATTGTAAATACCTCACAAATAGTAATTCAACATCACTCAATTTTGAGCTTATATACATAGACAAAATGGCTGAAAGCCCCCTAACGCGATAAATTAGCATTATCTATACACTACTGAAGAGTTCTGCATTTATTATTTGAAATAAACAAGACAATGTCTTTGCTAAGTCACGTTCTATACTGAATCGGCTTTAGGACGCGCGTAGAGTAGCGAAAAAACTATAGGCATAACAAGTGCCTTACCGCCCCTCATAGCTACAAGCTATATGTTATACAAACACCAATTTCCATGACCTTTTATTTGCAATGCAAGCAGTGTCAGAAAATCAAATATGTTCCAGACTATCACAAACATAAATAGTGCAGTGTAAATTACTTTGCCAATACAGTAGATGCAAACAGCTTGAAAAGTTAAAACAATAAAAGAGTGACATTAAACTATTTAGAAGAACCCTTTAAGGCTACTACAACAAACCTAAATAAAAAAATAGGAAAGCACAGGTACTTATGTGATGTAAACACTCGATGCCTTCCCACTTTCAAAGATCTAAAAGCTTATTTACAGAAATAAGCTTTCAATTTTAGCACCCTATTGTTGTACACAGTATAATCTAGCTTGCTGAGAACATTGTAAGTTGGTGTGGCTTCTCCAAGACCCGCTAACAACATCAATCGAACCGACCTTTGCTCCTACAAACGAATATGAGTCACCATACGTTGATGATGTTTTGAAGCCAGCGCACGCGCTCCAATGATTAAAACTGCCTTCATAAGACATATTTGTCCATGCATAACCACTCACCTTATCACCATTTTGATCCAAATTAATTGGTGACTTTAAGGTCGTGAGACTGCTGAATGGACCAAATAAACGCTCCGCCACTATACTCCCATCAACCGTATAATACGAATAATGACTCGGCATAACACTGGTTGCGTTATTTGAGGATACATTGATTAATGCCTTATAGGTTCCAGCTGGAAGAACATTACTCTCATTTGCTGCAACCTGACATTTAAGATCTGCGCCAGCAAGACCACCTAGGTTAGCGTTAAAAGCCTGTTTAGTAGCGAAGACCACCTTACTCTGGCTGTCTTGCTGCCCATTAACAAATACTGCCCAATATTCAGCGTGTACTGTTGGGATAATGCCTTGACTTGCATTAATGTCTTTTAAAGCAACATACATATCACCCGTTAATGGGAATCTAGCTACCTCACCCACCTTGTACGCGTGGTCTGAGGACCATACTAGTTTCGCGGGATCAAATCGCACTACATTTGTTGTCGCAGTCTCTAGCTCAGTTTTACTGGCTTTTAAGTTGAGAGCTGTGTCAATGGTTGTCTTATCAGCTTTACCAGCCAACGCTGTGTTCATAGCTACTTGGTCTGCTTTGCTTGCCAGCGCTGTGTCCATAGCTGACTTATCCGCTTTGTCAGCCAACGCCGTATTCATAGCTACTTGGTCTGCTTTACTGGCCAGCGCTGTATCCATGGCTGACTTATCCGCTTTGTCAGCCAACGCCGTATTCACAGCTGCTTGGTCTGCTTTACTGGCCAGCGCTGTGTCCATAGCTGACTTATCCGCTTTGTCAGCCAACACCGTATTCACAGCTGCTTGGTCTGCTTTACTGGCTAATGCTGTGTCCATGGCTGTTTTATCAGCTTTATCAGCCAACGCCGTATTCACAGCTGCTTGGTCTGCTTTATTGGCTAATGCTGTGTCCATAGCTGACTTATCCGCTTTGTCAGCCAACGCCTTATTCACAGCTGCTTGGTCTGCTTTACTGGCCAGCGCGGTATCCATAGCTGACTTATCCGCTTTACCAGCCAACGCCGTATTCATAGCTACTTGGTCTACTTTACTGGCTAATGCTGTGTCCATAGCTGTTTTATCCGCTTTACCAGATAACGCCGTATTCATAGCTGCTTGGTCTGCTTTACTGGCCAGCGCTGTGTCCATAGCTGTTTTATCCGCTTTACCAGCCAACGCCGTATTCATAGCTGTTTGATCTACTTTACCGGCTAATGCTGTGTCCATAGCTGTTTTATCAGCTTTACCAGCCAACGCCGTATTCATAGCTGTTTGATCTACTTTACTGGCTAATGCTGTGTCCATAGCTGTTTTATCCGCTTTACCAGCCAACGCCGTATTCATAGCTGCTTGGTCTGCTTTACCGGCTAATGCTGTGTCCATAGCTGTTTTATCCGCTTTACCAGCCAACGCCGTATTCATAACAACTTGGTCAGCTTTACCTGCCAGCGCTGTATCAACTGACGTTTGATCTGCTTTTAATGCTAATTTCGAGTCTAAGGCTGTTATATCCGCTTTTTTGTTTAATGCCGTATCAAAAACAGTCTTATCAACTTTTGTTTCAAACATACCAGTTATCGTTATGGTATCTGCTTTTGACGCTAAACCTGAATTAAACTCCGCCTTGGTCACATATACTGTCATATCAGGTAGTTCGGCTTTCAATGCAAATTGTGACTCATCATAATTTGTACCTTTTGCTAGTAGCTGCCAAGGCTGCTGCTGATTCCCTTGCGAATCTGTAGGAGGTACACCAACTGTACTTTGTGTTGCAATATAAGCACTACCCATATAGCTAATTACATCGCCAGCGTTAAATTCAGTAACCAGGTTATAGCCTTCCGTAATAAAAGTGATACCAGTGTTACCTTTAGATACAAATAACGCCCACTGTGTAGTAGCTTCTTTCGGTGAAAGGTTGGCTTGTTCACTCGTTGAGATCGCAACTTTTGCTATATACGCGCTGCCTTCAAAAGTCACAACATCATCAACAGCATAAGCCGATAGAGAAGACCAAGAACCTACAACTTGTAAACCTTTGTCACCCTTCTCTCCGGGTAAACCATTTTCGCCGGGTTCACCTTTGACACCATCCTTACCGTTAACACCATCCTTACCATTTAAGCCGGGCTCACCTTTCGCTCCTGGCTCTCCAGGCTCTCCAGGCTCACCTTTCGCTCCTGGCTCTCCAGGTTCACCTTTCACACCTGGCTCTCCAGGTTCACCTTTCGCTCCTGGCTCACCTTTTTCACCGTCTAAACCATCTTTACCAGCTAAGCCAGAACCAACACCATTAAATAACAATAACCAGCTATCATTTGTATTTGAAGGCGGTAAGTTTGGCTCATTCCCCTCCGCAACTGCTGCTATGGCTATTCTAGCAACATACGCATTGTTTTCATGGACGACTACATCATCACTGACATAAGCCTCTAAAGCATTCCAGTTTCCTTTGATATTTAAACCGCGATCACCTTTTTCACCTTTTAAGCCTTGCAGGCCTTGATCACCTTTTTCACCTTTCAAACCTTGCAGGCCTTTTTCACCTTTTTCACCTTTTTCACCTGGAATACCTTGAATACCTTGGGCTCCAGGGTCACCTTTTTCACCTTTCAAGCCTTGCAGGCCTTGGTCACCTTTTTCACCTGGGATACCTTGAATACCTTGGGCTCCTGGGTCACCTTTTTCACCTTTCAAACCTTGCAGGCCTTGGTCACCTTTTTCACCTTGAATACCTTGAATACCTTGGGCTCCAGGGTCACCTTTTTCACCTTTCAAACCTTGCAGACCTTGGTCACCTTTTTCACCTGGGATACCTTGTGCACCTGCGGGGCCTTGAATACCTTGCTCACCTTTGTCGCCTTTGTCGCCTTTGTCGCCTTTGTCGCCTTTGTCGCCTTTGTCGCCTTTGTCGCCTTTGTCACCAGGCAGACCTTGAATACCAGGCTCTCCCTGAGCGCCATCTAAGCCATCTTTACCAGCCAAACCTGAGCCCACGCCATTAAACAACAGTAACCAGCTATTATTGGTATTCGACGGTGGTAAATTTGACTCCCCCCCCTGAGCAACCGCAAGTACAGCTATTCGCGCAACATAAGCATTATTTTCATGTACAACAATGTCATCTACATCATATGCAGCTGTTGCACTCCAATTGCCTTTAATGACAAGACCACGGTCGCCTTTATCACCTTTGTCACCTTTGTCACCTTTTTCGCCCTGAATACCTGGAACACCTTGAATACCTTGGTCGCCTTTTTCCCCCTGAATACCTTGAAGACCTTGAAGACCTTGAAGACCTTGAATACCTTGCGACCCAGTATCACCTTTCTCACCTTTTAGGCCTGGAAGGCCTTGGTCACCTTTCTCACCTTGGACACCTTGCGCACCAGCGTCGCCCTTATCTCCCTTATCGCCTTTCTCACCTTGAAGGCCTTGATCACCTTTTTCACCTTGAATACCTTGTGCACCAGCGTCGCCCTTATCTCCCTTATCACCTTTTTCGCCTTGAAGACCTTGGTCTCCTTTTTCACCTTGGATACCTTGTACACCAGCGTCGCCTTTATCTCCCTTATCACCTTTCTCACCTTGAAGGCCTTGATCACCTTTTTCACCTTGGATACCTTGTGCACCGGCGTCGCCCTTATCACCCTTATCACCTTTCTCACCTTGAAGGCCTTGGTCACCTTTAGCAACGAGTAAAAGCCAAACATCTGACGATGATACTGGGTCAAGGTTTATTTGTGGTTGTTCTGGCGTATTTATAGCTGCTACAGCGATATAAAGACTTCCCTCGAACGAAACAACATCATCTAAAGCATAGGCCTCAATATCACTCCATTGACCCCTAAGTTGAAGGCCTTTATCTCCTTTTTCACCCTTAGCACCTGTTTCACCTTTTTCACCTTGGGCACCCGCTTCACCTTTTTCACCTTGAGCGCCCGTATCACCTTTTTCACCTTGAGCGCCCGTATCACCTTTTTCGCCCTGAGCCCCTGTCTCACCTTTTTCACCTTGGGCACCAGGTTGACCATCTTGACCGTCAATACCATTTAGGCCATCTTTACCACGAAGCCCTGTTGTATCACCCAACCATCGGCCATTTTCATCGATAACAACGTTTCCACCAACAGAGACTGTCGTAGCATCTACTTCGCCTTCAACTTTACTTGCTACATCAGCATAGTAAGCACTTGGCGCGGTATCTATGTTCAGGCGAGGCGACATTTCGGTATCATCACCGACAGTAATACCAAGCTCTAGGTCTTTATTCTTAAAAACAGATGCATCGATTGGGTTATTCTCACCCAGTCTGATAGAGTAAGTCCCGTCAACAACTTCAACATTTTGTGTTGATTCCCAAACGACTTGGTCTTGAGAGTAAAGTCTAAATGTCATAGAAACGGTGCCATTCACTGCTTCCTGAGTGTTTGAATTTGTTAATGTTCCTTGATGGTTAAGCTGAGCAGCAATAACAGGCGCAGACATTGCACTCACAGCAGCAAGCGCTGCTGCTATAGCATTTTTAGTAAACATATATTCCCTTTATTTATTCTTTAATTAATTTGTTGCAGCGTTGGATAAGCTATAGTTTTCTGAGCTAGCTTTGTTAGTAACAATTGAGACTGTTGCAGCTAAATCATGAGCACCAGAACTTGTTGCCTGAATTCGGCTACCACCTAGTTTGGATTTTTTAACACTATGATCTGCTACTTTTTTGCCCGGCTCTGGCTTTGGATTAGGGTTTGGGTTTGGGTTTGGTTTAGTTACGGAAGTGTTCCCCGAACCATTTGATGCTTGGTTGTCGCTACCGCCACAACCAGATATGCTGATGCAAGCAAGCAGCGTCAAGGTAAGATAATGTGAGCTTTTCATTCTTTTTTTCCTTTATAAAAATAACGTTCATCAATGAACTGACTTCATTTGTAAGGGTGTAAAAGTTGTGTAAACTGACTTCGCTTTATGCCCCCTTATTGATTAATTTAGCTTGATAATAATTTGGATAAATATCTAATGCGCGCTTTTTATACTCTTCAGCTTTATCATTTAAACCTAACTGTGAAGCAACATCTCCCGCTTTAATTAACATATAGATATTATATGGATACAAATTAATTGCTCTCTCTAGGCTCTGTAACGCTTGTTCTTTGTTTCCTTCTTTTATGAGGTATAAGCTATACAGCCTTAATGAAGTAAAATAATCGTATGGGTTTAACTCGAGTGACTTTTCAACTAATTCTGTATTCCCCATTCGATATCCCTTAGCAGTTAAATTAGCCGATGTAATTTTTGCAATAGACAAACAGGCCAATAAAAAAACAAAAGGAACAATAATCCATATCCATCTCATGTTCATTGGTTGAATTCCATTTAAACTTTCCCTCGAAAAAACGACCGCAAATAGTGGAATTGAAAAAAACAAACTTACCGGCGTGAGGAATACTGAACTAAACATCGCGTGAAAACATAGAGCAAAAACGGCTATGAAAATCCAAGCATCAACAAATCCACCTTTCAAAAAATTTAAAAATGCTCTAATAACAACCATGCTAAATAAAATTAAAAACAAGCTCCCACCTAAAAAACCTAACTCTGAATAGAACTTTAATACAATATTATAAGGAGTTCGTAATACCTTCATGTTAGATATATAAGGTGACGCATCAGGCGTTCCCGCTCGTGCATATTTTTGATGGATATACTCAAAGTTATTTACACCTACACCAAGAGGGTTATCTTTGACCATATCTATAGTATTTGAAAAAATGGTTTCCCTTCCTGTATCCATTTCCTGTATTGAAGTGATTTCCCCCCGTAACGTAGATAACCCAGAATTCTCTATTAAATTAAATGTCACCAAAGTACATGAAAAAGCAACTAGTATTGATAAGTACTTAAATTGAAACTTTTTGGTTTTTAACAATACAGCAAATAGAACTATTATCTCAGCGACTAACAGTCCTAAAATTGTTCCACGAATTAGTGACTCAACTAGCAAATTCATCAGTACCAACAGGCTAGCTAGACCTAACAATAAGAATACTGTTGAGTTTCGCCTATTATAAATAGATAAAACAAGCACTGGTATCCAAATATTTAACACATGACCAAGGTAATTCACAAAGCCAATCGGAGAGAAGCTTTGGCTGGTATAAGGAAGAGCTAACCAATACCTTTCATAAATTATGACAGCACAAAATATAATCGAACTATAAAACACACTATCTGTAAGTATCTCGACTAATTTACACTTAGGGACTATTGAAACCACTATAAATATTGACAAAGCAAATGCCAAAAATCTAAAAACAAAAAGCACACCTTCAAACTTGTTTGGAGACCAAAGTAAAGTCATGAGCATATATAAAGTCAACAAACCAATTATTGTACTTATAAAGTTGACTCTCACTCGGGGTGAGAAATAAATTGAGAAAATAAATAGAAGAATACAGAATAAGTCAAAAACAGCCCATTTCGGGGCGTTATATCGATAATAAAAATCTTCAAAACTTATAACAGATATAACACATGAAAATACAAAAAGTAACAACTTAAAGATATATAAGCTTGAATTTGAGGCACTTTCATCCATGTTAAAACTTGCGTTGCGGTACATTAATTCCCTTTAAACATCAGACCACTTAAAAACAGCGACTTTATACACTTTAACTAAATTAAAAGCAACACAAACCCATAAATTTAAAATTAAATTAATATCCCAACCTGTTAAAATAACTATATCTATAAATTAAAAGCACACACATAGAGTTAAGAAAAATAACATCGGCCAATCATACAAAAAATCAACATGGAATATTCCTAACTCCTCAACACCATTATAAATATATTTATCTCCCATCCAATTTTGAAAACAGATTAAAAAACCCATCAACATCCAACCTCAATAAATATATGACAACTAAAAAATATGAATTTATACATATATGACCAAAAAACTAATAGAACATGTATAAGGATCACTGAACAAATAAAAAAGATTTAATTATTTTGAAATGATAGTAGGTAATTACTTAAGATAGAGCGAACATTTGATAGTAATGTGTATAGAGTGCTTCTTATCAATTAAACAGGATCACAACCAAATAGCTTACGGAAATAAATTGGAACTTCAGCAAGGGGTAAGTCTATTACCCTGATCTTTAATTAGCAAAAGAGATGGAGTTAAGTAATCACACAGTAACAGTTTGAATAGTACAAAAAACAGCTGCTTTGCATAATACTGAAAAACAAAAAACCGTTAAAGAATAGACACTTTACAAACTCAAACCAGCAAAGTGTAGACATAATATCGCGCATGGGCATCAATCATGCCTATGCAGCGGAACGCTATAATCCTAGGGAGGTAGCAGCGGTTAAAGTTATAGTAAACGAGGGCGAGTAACGAATACCTCAAAATGGCATGTTCTTATCGAATACAACATAGCTCATAAGGCAAATTCGTAGTTACATTAAACTTCAGGATATATCACTAGCCCCTTTAAAAACTCAATTTAAGCTGCTTAATATGCAAGGGCTGTCCATTAGACAGCTCTTGCATCGCCTAATGGATTCTAAAACTTCACAGCCATCAGCATTGAAACCTCATTTATACTATTCTCACTGATATCAAAATACCGGTACTGGACTCCTAATTCTATGCGTTCACTGAGCTGATACCCTAGCTCGGCTCCCATCATCGCATTTGTTTCTGCTGCTTCATAAGTTTGCAAAAAGCGCTCATCTCTAGTGCTCGAAACTTTATATTCCCAGTCAAATACGCCAACGAAAACTTCAGCCGTTAACTTTTGCCATGTAAACAGGTCATAATTGACTTGCAATGTAAAACCTTCTGGAAGTACAGGTGCAATTCGAGAAACCGCTAAATGTGATTCAGAAGGCGACAAGCTCTCTCCTACGAAATCAACCCGTCCTTGCCCTAAATCAACATATCCCACGCCAATATGCCAATTTGGAAGCAGTTCATAGTAACTCCCGACTGACCATGACTCGCTACTGTTATCAATATTTTTTACTTGCAATCCAGAGTTATTATCTACCCGCTCAGCAGCGTGAGCTTGCCCAATAGTGCCTTTTAGAGCCCAACCATCCGCATAAGCAGAAGATGATAAGAGGCAACTCAAAGAGACCAATGCAAAGCTTGGTAGAACCGATTTACGTCTGCGTATTAACAATGCCGAAAGTATCAAAATAAGCCCCCCTCCCAGGCCGCCTGATGATGTATTTTCGATAGCGACCGCTTTATATGCTGTAACGGTAACTTGCGCTATCCCTTTTGAAATCGCCCCTTTATTATCTACAACGGTATATGTAACGATATCAACCCCTTCAAATCCAGATTTAGGTGTATATGAAATAGTGCCATCTGAATTTATTTTCACAGAACCGTTTTGTGCCACGGCTTCAATCACAGAGAATGTATCCCCATCAGCATCAAAATCATTCTCTAATACATTTAATATAATTGATGCTTGGTCTGTTGTAGAAGCGAGATCCAGCGTCGTAGTAGGGGCTGAATTCACCGTCAAATTAACCGTGACAGCACTGCTTGCTGTACCGCCTTGCCCATCAGTAATACTGTACTGAATCGTTGCTAAGCCAACAAATGTTTCAGGTGGTGTGTAAAGTAACTTGTTGTCTTCAATGACTACTGAGCCAAAATCAACTGAAGCACCTGTAATCGTTAATGCATCTCCATCAGCATCAGAATCATTGGCAAGAACATCTATCAGAATCGACTGTCCAGACCCGACTATTTTCTCATCGGCGCTCGCCACTGGTAGCGTATTGCCATTATTTATCACAGCAACACCGCCAGGATCGATGATGCTACCGTTTGCTATGCCATCATCATCGTTTGGTCCGCCATCCACGATCTGAAGTTTTACGCACCAGTCCCCTTCACTGAGGCCTTCTACCCAAACATTACTGCCAGGAGGGGCACAATAGCCAGGTTCACCAAGCGATGAATAAATTTTATTTTGCGCATCGATTACAAAGTCAACCCACTGATCACCTTTTAATTTCCGATATACTGCATTAAGTGGTATCGGGTTTCTCTGTGGAATAACAATACTATAGCTGTCACCCGCTTGAGGTAGCCCAAACGCAATAAAGTCAAACAGCCCACCTATATTTGTCGCCGTGTCATCCTGTTGTAGCTCTTCAGGTAACAGTTGAACACCACCAGTACTGTTTTGCGCAATTGTTACACCTTTTCTAATACATACACCGGGTTCACCTTCAATCAAAAACTGAGACGATTCAAGTACCTGCTCTTGCATCACATTACAATCAGTGATCGCATCTTGATAATCAGGTATACCGTCATTATCAGAGTCACTATGTCCCTCTTCATTGTCTGGAATGAGGTCGCCATCCGTATCTTGCGCGGTTAAAACAGCAAGCTCAGGGACTACTTCTAAATAAATCTGAGCTGTACTAGATAAGTTAGGTTCACCATCATCGGTCGCTGTGATAGAAATGCCATAAATACCTGTCGCCAATAATTGCGGCGAAAATACAAACTCGCTTTCCACTGTGCTGATATTTTGCAATCCAGCATCCAATGTACTCCATTGTAACTGTACAGTATCGCCAATATTGGGATCGCTAATTTGTGCAGTAATTGTCACCAATTGTTCATTTGCCGTAACCGTTGTGCGTAACTCGTTATTTTGTGAAGCATTCAAAATAATTTCAGGTGCGACATTTTGTTCTACAATGGTGATCTGCGTAGTAAATTTAGCTCCTCGATTCAGTGACTCATCCAGTGTCACAACAATCGTTTCATTACCCTCGCTCAATCCATCTTCAAAAACGCTAAACGGGATCTCTCCTTCTATGCCAGAGTTTATCGTAACCGTACCACTCGAGAGGGTATGATCTGCACTATTCGCGGTTCCTGATACGGTATACGGTATTTGCACAGGATATTGCGCCGCTTCGCCATTTAAAAATACACCTAACGTAAAGTTTTGTCCTTCGGACAACTGCGTATCTTTTGACAAAGAAATGAGTGGGTTAACAAATACATTTTGGGTTGCAAAAGTACTTAACCCGTTACTATCTTGAGCTTGCCAAGTTGCCAAGTGCCGTCCGGGGGGAAACAACACATTATTGTCCACAAGTGATACACCTATGACATTGCCATTACTGTCTGTGGCAGTGGCATTTCCAAGTTCAACTTTAGTGAATAAAGCAGTCGCATTGACATTAATATCAGCCGGGACGTTAATTGAGGGCGGTATGCCTTGAGAGTCATTCCTAACCACAGTTAGCTCAGCAACTGCTCGGCTAATTTCGCCAGCTTCATCCTTAATGACATAATCAATTATCACCACACCATTGAACGTATCTTCAGGCGTATAAACCAGCACATTACCCTCAACAGTAACACTGCCCACTGACGCTTGTGCACTTAGAAGTGACAGTGAATCCCCAGCATCCACATCACTATCATTGTTTAATACAGCTAGCCGATATGTGCCTGTAGCTTCATCAAAAGTTTCTTCTGAATAGGCATCATCTTGAGCATCTGGCGCATCGTTGACATTATCTATGGTCATTGTCACTGTTGCGACATTAGACTCTAGGCCTGAAGTATCTTTTACTGTGTAAGTAAAAGTATCATTACCCACTTCATTGGTATTGGCGGTGTATACAATTCGACCAAGCCCATCAATACTGACTTGCCCTTTAGCAGGGGTTGCAACCACTGAGACAGTCGATGGGTCTATTTCATTGTTGCCATCCACGTCTGTATCATTCCCAAGCACATTCACCGCAAATGCCCCCTCCTCTTCAAGGGCGGCAATATCGTCAATGGCGACTGGCGCATCATTCACAGCCTCAACAGTAAGTCTAACCGTGGCAGGTAAGGAACTTAGTCCTTCACTATCATTAAGTGTATAGGTGAAGCTGAACTGACCATTTTGGTCTTGTGCAGGCGTTATTTGTAATTGACCATCAGCTAATATAGCCACCGTTGCAAAATCAAACACCCCATTATTTTGTAAAGTAATATTCGCGCCGTTAAAGCCTTCGTCTTCCACGTCGGTGTCATTTGATAAAACATTCAGCGTGACTTGTATGTCTTCTTGCGTTGTTACACTATCATCCGCCGCGATTGGCGCATCATTTACTTCACCGATATTTATTGACACAGTGGCTAATTCAGAAACCGCCCCATTGCTGTCGGCAACCCTGTAGCTCAGGCTATCTGCGCCTTCATCGTCCTCAAATGGTGTGTACGCTATTGTCCCTTCGCTATTATTAACTGTGGCTTGCCCCTTTTGCGGCGCCGTAGTGATCTCAATATCACCTGTTGGGATACCATCTTCAATATCCGTTGCAAAGGCCCTGACATTGATGCTGGTTTGCTCAGCATCTTCATCGATATTCACCGTGATATTTTCAGCTTGTGGTGCATCATTTATCGCCGTGATAGTGATAGACACAGAGGCTTTTTCTGAATTATTAGAATCTTGGTCTGATATAATATACGTAAATAGATCTGCGCCATTTACATCTTGATTAGGTGTATAGGTCGCTACCCCGTTTTCAATTAATACAAAACCAATGGTCGGTTGATCAACAACAACCGCTGAAGAGGCCACAATATCTCCTTCAGGATCCGTGTCATTGCTCAATAGATTTACCGTAACCGGCGTATCTTCGTTGGTTTGCGCATTGTCATCAACGGCAACAGGAGCGTCGGATACAGGCGTAATTGCAATCGATGCCGTTACAACTGCAGACTGAGCACCAAAGCTGTCCTGTAGTCGATAGGTAAAACTGTCACTTTGCGTTTCACTGTCGTTATGCGCATAAGAGAAGCTACCACCTCCATTCACATTTAACGTGCCAAATGTTGGCTGAGTGAGATCCACAATCGACAATACATCATTACTATCTAAATCATCGTCAAGGGCAAAGTTGCCACTCAGTAAGCCTTCAACACTGCTTACAGTAAGTGTTGCTCCCTCGCTGATGCTGTAGCTTGGTGCATTTGCTGTCGGGGCATCATTGGTATTATTAACAACAATATCAAACGCCGCTAAAGACGCGCTTATCTGACCATCACTGACAGAGACAATAATGTTGGTGTCAGTACCAACATTGGCGTCAAGTGGTGTGCCAGTCAGCTCCCCTGTGGCACTATTAAATTCAACCCAAGCTGGTGCATTTTGAATACTAAAGGTTAAGGTATCTCCATCAATATCCGTTGCGCTTGGCGTAAAGCTATACGCACTGTCTTCATCGATAGAAGTTGCAGGTACGCCGCTTATCGTTGGTGTATCATTGGTATTAACAACAGTGATATTAAACGCAGTAAGTGCGACCGTTTCTGTACCATCTGAAACACTGATCACAATGCCTGTATACACGCCAACATTTGCATTGACAGGCGTGCCTGATATCGAACCAGTCGTGCTATCGAAGGACATCCAACTCGGTAAGTTTTCAATAGCGAATGTTAAATTGTCGCCATCTTTATCTTCAGCGGTAGGCACAAAACTGTATGCACTGTCTTCATTAACTTGACTGCTCGGGCTACCTGTAATCGTTGGCGCATCATTGATATTATTGACTGTGATATTTACCGTCGCTAACTCAGAGTCTACCAGACCATCGTTGACTTTAAAGGTAAAGCTATCCGCTCCAAAGTAATCTAAGTTACCTGTATAGCTTAGCACATTGCCATTAAGTGAATGACTACCATTGCTTGGCTCACCAACAAGCAGGTAAGTGAGATTATCGTTATCTATATCTTCTGCACTTAGAGTGATATTTACCTGCGTCTCTTCATCAACGCTTACAGCTTGCCCTGTGACCGTAGGTTGGTCATTCACCGCGTTGACGGTCAAAGATACAGTTGCAGCCGCAGAGTCATCAGTACCATCATTTGCTACGAACGAGAAGGTGTCTACTCCATTGAAATTTAATGTCGGTGTATATAACCAAGCCGTGTCTGATTGCTGCACTAATGTCCCGTTAGATACACCTGTGACAACGCGGTAGCTCAGCGTATCATTTTCCTGATCAGTCGCGCTGAGCGTCACAAGTAAACTGCCATCTTCATTTACATTTAGGTTTTGAGCTTGTGCAATCGGTGCATCGTTCACAGGTGTCACCGTCATTGTCACCGTGGCTTTATTAGAAGTGGCTCCCGCAGCATCTTGTACTGTGTACGTAAAGGTATCATCGCCAAAGTAATGCTCGTTCGGGGTATACACAATCCCGCCTTGTGCATTGACAACCGCCTGACCAAATTGAGGCTGGTCAACCACAGTTACACTGGCTAGATTAAAGCTGTCATTTTCATCTACGTCCGTATCATTGCCCAAGACGTTCACTTCAAATGAGCCTTCTTCTTGCAAACTCGCAGTGTTATCAACGGCCACTGGCGCGTCATTCATTGGGGTTAAAGTAACAGTTACTTGGGCTGGATCAGAGGTTAATCCTTCACTATCAGTCAAGGTATAATTAAACGTGAAGGTGCCATTTTGATTTGAAACCGGTGCAATGTTCAGCTGACCATCTGCTTGGATAGTCACCATGGCTTTTTCATAGCTACCCGCGCCACTCCCTTGGTCCTCAAGTGTGATATTTGCCCCATTGAACCCTTGATCTTCAACATCACTGTCGTTTGATAAAATCGACAATTGGGTACTTACATCTTCATCTGTTGTGACACTGTCAGCAGTAGCCACGGGTTTGTCATTTACCGCGCCAATATTCACAGTAATTGTCATCGGTGCTGATACTGCACCTATGCTATCCGCTACCGTGTAAGCAAAGCTATCTGCGCCCGTTTGGTTAGCTGATGGTTGATAAACAAAAGTGCCCTGCTGTTGGTCAATAACAACACTACCTTTACTAGGCTGAGTTGATATTGCCAAGTTTCCTGTTGGTATACCGTCCTCTATATCTGTGGTCTGCGCACGAACTTGCAGCGGATCTGAATGAGTATCCTCAGACGTATTGATAACTAACTCTTTCGCTACAGGGAGGTCATTATCCGCGGTAATGGTCACCGTCACCGTCGCCGTATTAGAGGTGTTTTGCTGCGCATCTTTGACAGTATAAGTGAAGGTATCTACACCATTTTCATTGGCATTTGGCGTATAAGTCGCAACGCCATTTAATAGGCTCACGTTCCCTTTGCTAGGTGCCGTAACAACCGTCGCAGAGGAGGCCACCATATCTTGCTCAGGATCGCTATCGTTAGCCAATAAATCGATGTTACCTGCGTTATCTTCAACCACGGTCAACACGTCATTCACCGCCGTTGGCGCATCCGCAACTGGCGTGACATTAATCGTCACCGTATAGGTATCAGATGTCGCGTTTGATGCATCTTTAACACGATAGGTAAATTGGTCAGTATGGTTTTCGCTACCATCATGCTGGTAGGTAAAGCTACCATCAGCATTGAGCGTTAACTGACCAAATGCAGGGGCGGCAACTTGCTCAGCCGTTAGCGTATCTCCATTATCAGTATCATCATCTGTTGCTGTACTGAGTAAACCTGCTTGTGTAGTTACGCTCAGCGTGCCCGCCTCTTGAGTCGCAAAATTAAATGCAGTGCCATTTGGCGCATCGTTAACGTTCGTCACTTCGATATTAAAGCTCGCCAATGACGCTGAATCAGTGCCATCATTCACCGAAATCACAATGCCATTGTACTCGCCTACATTGGCATCAGCTGGTGTGCCAGAAAGCACACCTGTCGTCGTACTAAACGTCAACCAGCTAGGCAGGTTCGTGATACTGTAGGTGTGTGTATCTTGCTCATCTGGGTCAACTAAAGTGGGTGTAAAACTATACGCTTGGTCTTGCGCAATCGACGTTGCAGGCTGGCCAGATAGAGTCGGTGCCACATTATACTTTTTAATAACAGTGTCTGAAATCTGATTTGCACTATTTCCAGCTGCATCTGTCACGGTTACCGTTAACGTTAAAGTACCCTCAGCTAAATTACTGACATCGATCGCGGATACTTGAGCGGTAGCAGCAGTAATGTTGCCATTGCCAGTCACCGAAGCATTATTTGCATCTGAAATGCTGTATGTGAATGTACCAGAGCTCTCCAGACCTGTTAAACTAAAGCTCAGAGCCGACTCATTATCTCTATTAATAAGTGTTTGATCTATATTGACGGCTTGCCCTGCCGGCGCACTGGTATCGATACTTAAGGTGATTTGCTGCGCCGCTGTATTTGGATTGCCAGCGCTGTCGGTAAACTTATCAGCAAGAATATCAAGCGTTGCGTCCGCTTCTGAATTTTCACTCGGCGTGAATACCACGCTATACTGTGTTCCTGAAGTAGCAGTGAAGTTGCTTAAACTCCCCCCTGTAACGCTCACATCATCTACTGTAAAGTTATTACTCGATTCACTCAACACAATAGTAACTGTCGCAGTTTCACCAACCTTAAGTGCCGTGTCTGATGCACTGAATGTTGTTACTGATGGGCTCGATGTATCTAACTCACTGGTTGCTGTCACCTCTGCTGCAGCGTTGCCTGCGGTATCAGTGAGCGACACAGACAAAGTAAGCGTGCCGTCGTTCAGTGCACTTAAATCAATGTTAGAAATGGTTTGGCTTGCAGAGGTCACCGTGCCATTGCCCGTTGTTGATGTGCCGCCATTGCTGCTTGAAATGGTGTAACTGTATGTGGCGCCTACTTCGGCACTGCTAAAACTAAACGATGCTGCGGTTTTTTCAGTACTAGAGTATGAAGTATCACCGAATGCCACAGTGTGACCACTTGGGGCTTTGGTATCCACCGTAATGGGCAACTGCGTCGCTGCGGTGTTGTTATTGCCTGCCGCATCGCTAAAGGTATCTGCCGCGATGTCTAAGGTAGCATTAACTTCTGAATTCGCTGTTGGTGTAAAGAGCACGCTATATTGTGTACTTGAAGTCGCACTGAAGTTACTCAGTGAACCACCTGACACCGTAATGTCTGAAGAAGTAAAGGTCGTACTGGCTTCACTCAAGACAATAGAAATCGTCGCCGTTTCACCGACTTTAAGGTTAGTGTCTGAGGCACTGAAAGTGGTTACCGTCGGCTTGGTTTTATCAAGCGTTGCAGTGTCTGTCACCGCAGTTGCTGCATTGCCCGCCGCATCAGAGACAGTCACTGACAGCGTCAATGTGCCGTCATTTAACCCGTTGATATCAGCAATATTCACCGTTTGTGAGGCGCTGGTGATATTGCCGTTGCCTGTCACCGCTGTGCCACCATTGCTGCTATTTAATGTGTAGGTATAGCTCGCCCCCACTTCTGCACTGCTAAAGTTAAAGCTCGCACTGCCCGTTTCTGTGCTGTTATAGCTGGTATCATTAAGTGCCACACTGTGACCGCTTGGTGCGGCTGTGTCTAGCGTACTATTGGCCGTCACGGCTGTGGCCGCATTGCCTGCGGTATCTGTCAGTGTCACTGACAGCGTGAGTGTCCCGTCGTTCAGTGCACTTAAATCTATGTTAGAAATGGTTTGGCTTGCAGAAGTAACCGTGCCATTGCCCGTTGCTGATGTACCGCCATTACTGCTCGAAATGGTGTAACTATAAGTGGCGCCTACTTCGGCACTGCTAAAGCTGAACGAGGCAGCGGTTTTCTCGGTGTTGGAATATAACGTATCGCCCAGTGACACGCTGTGGCCAGTTGGCGCTTTGGTATCCACCGTAATGGGCAGCTGCGTTGCTGCGGTGTTGTTATTGCCTGCCGCATCGCTAAAGGTATCTGCCGCGATGTCTAAGGTAGCATTAGCCTCTGAATTCGCTGTTGGCGTAAAGAGCACGCTATATTGTGTGCTTGAAGTCGCACTGAAGTTGCTCAGTGACCCACCTGATACCGTAATGTCTGAAGAAATAAAGGTCGTACTGGCTTCACTCAAGACAATAGAAATCGTGGATGTTTCACCCGCTTTAAGGTTGGTGTCTGAGGCACTAAAAGTGGTCACCGTCGGCTTGGTTTTATCAAGACTTGCTGTATCAGTTACAGCAGTGGCTGCGTTACCTGCCGCATCAGAGACAGTCACTGACAGTGTTAATGTGCCATCATTTAACCCGCTGATATCAGCAATATTCACCGTTTGTGAGGCGCTGGTGATATTGCCGTTGCCTGTCACCGCTGTGCCACCATTGCTGCTATTTAATGTGTAGGTATAGCTCGCCCCCACTTCTGCACTGCTAAAGCTAAAGCTCGCACTGCCCGTTTCTGTGCTGTTATAGCTGGTATCATTAAGTGCCACACTGTGGCCACTTGGCGCGCTGGTATCTAGCTCACTGGTTGCGGTAACCGCTGTGGCCGCATTGCCTGCGGTATCTGTCAGTGTCACTGACAGCGTGAGGGTGCCGTCGTTCAGTGCACTTAAATCTATATTTGAAATGGTTTGGCTTGCAGAAGTAACCGTGCCATTGCCCGTTGCTGATGTACCGCCATTACTGCTCGAAATGGTGTAACTATAAGTGGCGCCTACTTCGGCACTGCTAAAGCTGAACGAGGCAGCGGTTTTCTCGGTGTTGGAATATAACGTATCACCCAGTGATACGCTGTGGCCAGTTGGCGCTTTGGTGTCCACCGTAATGGGCAACTGCGTTGCTGCGGTGTTGTTATTGCCTGCCGCATCGCTAAAGGTATCTGCCGCGATGTCTAAGGTAGCATTAGCCTCTGAATTCGCTGTTGGCGTAAAGAGCACGCTATATTGTGTGCTTGAAGTCGCACTGAAGTTGCTCAGTGACCCACCTGATACCGTAATGTCTGAAGAAATAAAGGTCGTACTGGCTTCGCTCAAGACAATGGAAATCGTCGCCGTTTCACCCGCTTTAAGGTTGGTGTCTGAGGCACTAAAAGTGGTCACCGTCGGCTTGGTTTTATCAAGACTTGCTGTATCAGTTACAGCAGTGGCTGCGTTACCTGCCGCATCAGAGACAGTCACTGACAGTGTTAATGTGCCATCATTTAACCCGTTGATATCAGCAATATTCACCGTTTGTGAGGCGCTGGTGATATTGCCGTTGCCTGTCACCGCTGTGCCACCATTGCTGCTATTTAATGTGTAGGTATAGCTCGCCCCCACTTCTGCACTGCTAAAGCTAAAGCTCGCACTGCCCGTTTCTGTGCTGTTATAGCTGGTATCATTAAGTGCCACACTGTGGCCACTTGGCGCGCTGGTATCTAGCTCACTGGTTGCGGTAACCGCTGTGGCCGCATTGCCTGCGGTATCTGTCAGTGTCACTGACAGCGTGAGTGTCCCGTCGTTCAGTGCACTTAAATCTATATTTGAAATGGTTTGGCTTGCAGAAGTCACCGTGCCATTGCCCGTTGCTGACGTGCCGCCATTGCTACTCGAAATGGTATAGCTGTAGGTTGCGCCTACTTCGGCATTGCTAAAGCTAAACGAAGCCGCGGTTTTTTCGGTGTTGGAATATAAAGTATCACCCAAGGCAACGCTTTGCCCACTGGGGGCTTGCGTGTCTAAGGTGAGCGATAAATTACTCGCTGAGTTCGCCGTATTACCTGCATTATCAACAGACTGCGCTGAAATAGTATGACTGCCCGCTTGTAACGTAGACGATGTGATGCTCCAAGCACCACCCGAGACAGTTGTACTACCGATATTACCGTCTAAATTGGATGACAAGTTAATGGTGTCACCTGTAGTACCTGTGCCAGTGATCGTTGGCGTTGCATCGTTTGTAATATTATCTGTGTTGGACGTACCTGAATCACTACTGGCTGACAGGTCCGGCGTGCTCGGCGCGTTTGGTGCTGATGTATCTATAGTCACATTCAAAGCACTAGAAGCGCTACTTTCATTATTGCTAGCATCCGTAGCCTTAGCTGTAATGGCATGAGTCGTTGCTGATAATGCACTTGTGGTGATCTGCCAATTACCGCCTGTTGCGGTACCACTGCCAATCACTGTGTTTCCAGACTGGTCGCTGTACAACCTTACCGTACTGCCAGACTCAGCTGTACCACTGAATGTTGGCGTAGTATCTGATGTGACATTATCGGTATTTGAACCACCGGTGTCTGAACCTGCATCAAGATCTGGTGTGGAAGGTGCATTTGGCGCGACATTATCTACAACAGTTATGGTAAATGACTCTTGAAATGTTGTGGTGCCATCATTTGTCTGAACACAGACAATATAATCCCCGGCACTTAATGCCGACTGAGTTTGTAAATTCGTACTGCTAATTTGGAAACTGCTATTTCCGGCATTACTCGTACACGTACCGCTGGCACTGCTGCCACTATTAACTAGGCTATATGCATGTACATTGCCACTGTCGAGATCTGTGGTAGACAGCGTGCCCACATTCGTACTTGCCCCTGTTGCCGATTGATTGATACTCGTTGCAGATAATGCGATATCTGTTGGTGCATCATTCTGCGCTGTAATATTTACAACCGCTTGGTTTGTGCCTGTGCTGTTCGCTGTACCATCATTAAATGTGTAATTTAGTGTTACACTTGAAGGCGGATCATCCGATGTATTGCTATAGGAAATAGATTGGATCACACCATCAACAATGGCCGATGTTGCGCTGGTATTAAATGTCAGAACAAGCGTACCAGCCGAGTTTGTCGTCACAGTACCAACACTGGTGCCATTGTAAGTAAACGTATTCCCCTGAGTTAACGTGCCAAGCAAACTCAAGTTTGCAAACACATCTTGTGCATTAGCGCCACCATTTCGCGTAATGGTTAAAGACGCACCATTGTAGTTACCCGTCCCCCCATTTAAGGCATCCAATTCTGTATCAGCTACAGTCGCATCACTATCAATGGCAACCGCCGAACCGTTTTCTGTAAACGTAGACAATCCATTTAGTGAGCTAAACACAGGCACATCGTTGGCAGCAATAAAGGTGATCACTGTATTCGCACCGCTATCGGCGACTGTGAAATCTAAACTTGCGCCTGGTGAATTTGTAAGCGTCAGCGCAATCTCAACTGCTGCAAAGTCTGTCGCATCGGTATCCACTTGTAAGGTACTATTGCCATTAAACCTAACGTTACTTGTGGTTAATCCAGTGACCCCCGTCACCGTGATCATATCTCCCACAGCAAGGTCCGCGATGGTATCCCCATTTAAATCACTGGCACTACCAACAAAGTTATCATTACCACCATTACCAGTTATAGAATCTGTACCAGAACCCGGTCTTATCGTATCGGCGCTATCACCGCCTGTCAGCGTGTCATTCCCCGTTAAATCGGTTGCGGAAATCACCAAACTATCACCTGCTAATGCTGATGCATTAATGGTGACACCAGCATTAATAGCTGAGCCTGATGAGTTACTGACGGTGACTGTCCCGCCATTTGAAGAAAAGTTATCGGGAATGGTCACCGAAGTGACACTATTGGAGCCTAGTGAGATAGTCTCAATACTTGTGACACTGGTCGAACTAAAGTCAAACGTACCACCACTAACCAAATTTAACGTTTCAGTACCCGCAGCGCCATTTATTGCTGTTGAAAAATCACTGACATTTTGAGCGTCAATCGTTACTGTTGCGCCACTTGCCAATGACAATGTACCCACATTGCTAAAACTTGCGCCTGCTGTATTTGCACCATCACTGGCAGACACGATGTCGGCAGCAGTCGCTTGACCTGTTAACGAACCCGAAAAACTTTGCCCTGCAATATTGAAAGTAATTGCATCAGTCACCGATGTTGCCGTAACACTTGTTGTTGCGCCCACATTTATTGTACGCGTATTAGTAGAGTCATCCCCTACTGTGTAATTTTCTATGCCTGAGAGCGTTGTTATATCGCCATCACCGGAGATAACGATGGTTTCTGTACCACCTGCGGTGATTGAGCCACTAAAGTTCTCATTTTGCACTGCGGTCATAGTTACCGACGCGCCAGTTGCCAAGGCAAGGTTAGTTATATTTGAAATGGTCGCGCCACTAATGTCTGCGCCATTGGATAAGCTCAATGTATCTGCGGACGTATTTTCCCCTGTGAGCGTACCTGTAAATGTTAATGTCCCAACATCAAAAGTCACTGCATCAGTGGCACTGGTTGCAGTCACTGAGTGACCAGCAGCAGCGACCGTTACCGTACGAGTATTTGTACTGTCATCCCCAATGGTATAGTTTTCAATGCCAGCAACTGTTGACACATTCCCATCACCAGATACCGAAATTGTCTCTGTGCCAGCAGCCGTGACAGTGCCTGAAAACTGAGAAAGTTGTGCAGCACTGAACGTCGCCGATGCACCACTTGATAAAGTGAGGTTTTCAAAACCCGAAACTGTTGCACCAGCAATACTGCCGCCATTTCCGACACTAAGTGTATCTGTACCACTACCGCCTGCTAATGTACCTGTCGCGGTCAGAGTCCCCACATTAACAGTATCGTTGTTACCACTCCCTGTTAGGTTTTGCCCTGCGCTGCCCAGTGTAAATGTATTCCCGACGGATAGAACGTATGACTCTATTGCAGCATTGCCTGTTAACCCATCTGTGGCTGCTGAGATAGTAATTGTGTCTGTGCCAGCTGCCGTCATGGAGCCAAAGCTATCATGCTGTGCTTCGGTCATGGTCACCGAAGCCCCCGAGTTCAACTCCAATACTTCTGTATTTGAAACAGTTGCACCCGCGATATTTGCGCCACTTGAAAGACGAAGTGTATCTCCTGTCCCGCCACCAGCATCAAGTGTGCCTGTTGGTGTGAGTGCTGCGACATTAATGACATCATTTGAGCTACTGCCCGAGACATTTTGCGACGCACTACCCAAAGTGAATGTCATAGCAGCACCTAAAACATAGGTTTCAATGTCTGCATCCCCTGTCACAACTGCATCGCCATTGGCGCTTGAGACAGTAAACTGATTCGTACCCACACCATTTATGGTGGTAAATGACTCATGCTGAGTCTCACTTAAGGTCAAGTTACCGTTATTTGCCGCCTCTAAGGTTTCAAAGTTTGTCAGTGTCGTCAGTCCGCTGATATCTACACTATCAGAGACATTCAAGGTATCCGTACCACCGCCGCCATCTGCAGTTGAGCCCGTCGCATGTGCCGTTTGTGCTATGGTCAAAGATTCATTTTCACTGGTGAATAAAATCGCGGGGTTTAAGTTAGCGCCGCTTGTGGTATTAAACGATGCGCCCGATGAGGTGGTCGAAGTAACATTCGCGACACTCACTGTTGAGGTGCGTGACACGCTATTATCAGTACCATCATTGACAACGACCGTCACTGTTCTCGCCGTTGTATTAGGCGTAGACGACGTATTGTTATAGGTTATGGCATCTAAAAACGTCTGCACTTGGGCGAGTGTCGCTGTCGCCCCTGTAATTGAAATGGTATCTTGCAAGGTGATATCTGACTTGCCCGATACCCCATTTAAAGCATTTTGTGCCGCGCCTGTGACATTCAGTCCTTCCGAGGCCCCATCTTGGTCATTCGTCAGAGATACTGTAATCGTTTTAATGGTATCTGACTCAGCATCTGTGACGCTGGCACTGTTAGTAATGCCAACGGACCCGCCACCCTCATTGAAAGAGGACGACCTGTTATTACCACCGGCAGCCGTATCTAAATCTACCACAGGTGCGGTATTGGCTGCTGTGACTGTTGCACCAACTTTAAAAGTATAGGTGCCTTCATTGGGATCATTACTGGTTACGGTCACCGTAGCATTTGGTGAACCAACTGTGGTCGGGTCTAGCTGAACAACAAATGTCGTGCTGGTTACGCCATTTAAAGAGCTAGCGCCAGGCTGGCTAGATATTGAAAAGTCACTGGAAGCAGAAATGCTCACCAATGGAGAACCACTCAACGTTAGCGTAGAAGCTGCAATCACATTTTCGATGGTAAACGTACGAGTAAAATTGCTGCCACCCGTTTGGTGAGAACCAAAATCGGTATGATTGCTTGCACTTAATGCCGTCGTGCCAGATGTGATTGATTGACCATTACCTTTTAAGTTAATGTCAGGATCTGGCGCTGCTGCGGTACAATCATCAGTATCTGGGAACCAAACACCGGGTCCAGGCGCGGCTTGACAACTAGCTTGGCTACCATAGGCGGTAGTACAACCAAAAGAGACTTGGCAAGATGCTGCAAGCTCTTTGGCAATACTCACTTCACCATTAACTTGAGTCGAACCCATCCCTTGGCTGTCAAGTAAGCCTTGCCCTGCCAAAAAAGACAGCGTGGCTGATGTAGCATCATCTTGGTTGCTGGACTGTGCCATTTTATGCTCAGCAATACCAAACACCTCATTCTGTTTGTTACCTTGTTTGTTGTTAAAATGAATGCTATCTGTCACCTGAATGGAGCTGAGCGACGGCACTTCATGATTTGGCAAAAAGTAACTATCCGCAATATGTGAAGAAGAATTTGCAGCAACCAGTGATGGGATCATCACCCCTAATATAGAGGTCGTCATATCAAGTTTTTTCATTTCAATTCCTCCTTCGTAAACTCATATAAATGCGCAGAAATCGCGTCATCACCGCTGATCATTTCAGGAAACGTAGAGTTGGGAATAATGCAAAGATCGTAAAGTTGGCTTACATCGCCTTTAAACTGCAATTTGGATAGGATCTCACCGTTGTGCTTATTGATAATCCATATGCCACAGACAGTATCTTTTTGGGTATGCGCTTTGGTTAAAGGGATATCATTGACCACGGTAGACGCACGCACATGACTGGTCGCGACCAACATCAAATCGCCATAAAATGTCAGTCCACGAGTAAAGCCAGGTAATGTACACAAAACTGATTTTTCGCAAGTTTTTGGGTCGTAACACAGTATTTCACCTTCGCCAGAGTTACATAAGTAGACTTTCCCATCATGGCATCTTGGTGAATGCGGCATTGATAGCCCGCTGATGAGTATTTCATTTTTTTCTACATCCATTAACGTGCCATTTAGCTCGGTTCGCCATGAATCTTGGTAATCTTGGGTATTAAATGTTGTGACATATTTAGGTTGCCCATCTAACATGGCCATACCATTTAAATGACAACGGTCTTGCGGTTTTAACTCGCTGATAAAGTGCGGCTTCCAACGGGGTGTAAAGCCGGACTCTGAAGAAAGGGTCGCAAGACAAGAAAAGCTAGAGTTAACGACCCATAATCCATCATCGCCCCAAGCGATATCGTGGGTATTGAGCGTCCCCGTCGTTAACGAAGAGCGCTCTGTAAATAAAACATCACATTGCTTTATTGCACTGATCTGCTCCGTTCTAAGCGCTTTAAATGCATCGGTATCACGCTGCTCATCTCGTAATTTGCTTGCCAAAGTGTCAATGTTGTCCACTTCACCGCTAAGTACACTTTTTCGAGACATACTGCTTGCTTTGAAGTTCACAATTCGATTCACGGTACTGACTAAAAGTCTATCTTCACTGACACAGACACCCATTGGCCTGACAAACTTTTTTACACTGCAATTCAGTGCCGTTCCTCGGCTTCTAAGTAGCATCACAGCATGTGATTGATAGCTAGACACAACCAGTGAAACCCCTAAAGCTTGTAAGATCTTAGGAAAGTTCTCACTATATTCACTCGCAAAGTCAATGTTGACAAGGTCTGCCTCATCACCTGTACTTCCGTAACCCTGTTCACGATACCCTTGCATGCCTTTACTCCTTAGTTAACAGCGCGCAGTCTCTGTTTAAAAATTAAACGAGCTTAATAATTGTTATTGAGTTTAATTTCATTGGTTGTCAGGCCACACCCCAACAGGTGCGACACTTCTCCGGTGACCCAAGCTGCAGCCGAAGATGTCCCATGTATAGTGAAATTTGAACCTTGTTCTTTTTTGGAAAATACGCCTGGCGCATACACATCTACACACCTGCCATAATTTGAAAACGGTGCAATTGTTCCATCAACAGACAATGCACCCACTGTTGTTACGCCTTTTATCAACGACAGCTTATTGCTCACACAAGCATCCTGTGCATGGTTGCCTGCCGATACAATAATGTAAGAAATACCGCCCTCCGTTAAGCCATCACGGATCACATTAGCCAGTAGTTCTGAAACAAAAGGCAGTGTCCAACTGCTATTAATGATGTCTACCTGCATTTTTTGAGACACACTGAATGCTAAAATCATTGCAGAATTTAGTGTGCTAGCTTGTTGAATAGTCACCAGCTCTGCTACGGGGGCACCCAGTTCAACTGTTTGAGACTTTAAGTTGCTCGCTATGACATTGGCAACCATGCTGCCATGACCGTTTGTGACCTGTGTTTTTGATAAGAGTTGTTGGCGGTCTGCATCATATTCAAGCAGCACATTAAACGTTGAAAGCGCTGGCTCTGATAAACTCATGCCCTCGTCAATAATTGCAATTCTCCTAGGACTATACGACGAAACACATTGGTGGCTGTGAAATTGCCTGACATGTTGCGCTTTCAATATATTTTTTGGTGTTTTTTCGGTCTGTGCTTGCCTGCGGAAAATTGCAAAATCGGGCTGAACATTTACCACCCCGCTTAATTGCCTAAGCTGTTTATAAACAGACAAAAAGTGTCCCGGTGTAGGTGATATTAGAACGGTTGCACTATGTACATTTTCCGCCAGTGTTTGGCTTGGAGCTATCCGCTTAATGTTATGTGCTTTGCGTTTATCTATTTGAGCAATAAGTTTGTAATTTAAATAAAAATCTAAACCAATATTGCTGCTATAAATACCGGCTTGATCCGATGGGTATAACTTAATGTATTCTAGATCATTTTTAAAAGTAATAAAGGGTTTATTGGGGGTGTCTGCGACAACCCCAAAGGCTAGTAGAATTAAAAAACAGCTAAAAAGTTTCACTACTAACTGCTCACTTAACTCCTAGGAGGAAAGATACCATCGATACAAATACAAAATTGTATTGCTAGATACGGTTGCCTGTTTTCATGTGCCTGATTCTGTCCATTACTCAAAACTGCTTGAGGGTTAAGGGTAATGTTTGAGCCCCCCAAATCGTCAGATGAATAAACACGAGCCACGCCTCCCGTTGTTGCCCTAGCTGCTGAGAGCAACCCGGTGCCATTTGATCTATCAACCAAGCCGTCTTTAATCGTTTTACCTGCATATAACTCGTGAGTATGTGAAGGTAATTGGCTCTCCATCAGTACTACATCTGGTAAACCAACACGATCTCCTAAATCTCCTGGTGATAATCCTGGCCCTGTCCCAAACATTGTCGGGCTTCTACCTTGTAGATCCGGCATTTGCATGTTGGTTTGACCATTGCCACCGTAAGTAGTACCTATAACCGCAAACAATGCCTGATTTTGTGATATATCAATAAACTGCCCGTCACAGAACATGTAACTCACAGGAGCGAAGGTGTAAGGCAACATATCAACCTGACCAATAAATGGATCCATTGTAATACTCCTTAGTTACGAGACGGGTATAAGCCGTTCATGCAAATAATAAAACCGAGATACAGCATCGGCATTCTGTTTTCGTGCGGTTCATCACCACCCGTTGTGCCTATGGCTCGGCTGCTAAAAGGGTTCGTTTCTAACCCTCCGGTTGAGTCAGGTAAAAAGTGTAACTCACTGCCAATATAAGACTGCCCGTCAACTGGCGCTTGTAACTCTGACGTCGCACTGGTGACTTGCACTGTATGGCTGTGCACTGGCAATTGTTCCGTTGACAATACAACTTGTTCGACACCAAATCGCTGCCCTAAAACTCGATTTGTCAGGCCAGGTCCTTGACCGTCGCCTACAGGGATCCGTCCACGCATGTCAGGCAAGCCATAGGTACTTCGGCCATCGCCACCGTAGTTAGAGCCCAATAGACTAAACAAAGATTGATTGTCAGTTATCGCTTGTAGCTGGCCTGCACAGTATGACCAGTGGTACGGTGAATACACGCCTGCAAACATGCGAATTTCACCCAAATATGCATCACTCATATTATGCTCCTTTGCTTAGTTTCTAGGCGGATATGCACCATTAAGTGCAATAATAAAACCAATCACCGTCGTCGGTTGCATATTCGTGTGCGGCGCATTTGACCCCACGGTGCCCATACTTTGAGACGATAAGGTATCTAAACCACCTGAATTGTTCGCGTAAAACTGCTTAACCCCAGTTGGAAACTGTGTATTGGCCGTCGATATCGTATATCGAGCCGTTGGATTAGAGTTGCTAAAGGGTAAAAAGCTATCCCCTTCCAACGAATCAACTTGAAAATCGTGATTGTGCCCTGTTTGTGCATTGGTCAGAGTAACGTCTTCAAAACCGCTTTTCTGTCCTTGCTGGACGATACCATACTTGCCTTGATAGACAGGTGCGCGCCCGCGCATGTCTGGCAGTCCAAAATTGGTGCGAGCATCACCGCCGAATGTATCGCCGAGCAATGAGAATAGCGCTGGGTTGTCGTTTACAGCAATCAATGCGCCATTACACGCAGCCCAGTGTACAGGTGGAAAGTTAAAGGCAATCATCTGCATCATGCCTAAATACGGATTAACCATAAAAACCACTCCTTACTTTTGACTTGGGTTTCCCCACTTCTTAATTGCGCCTGCGAGAAATGACAATCTGATATTTATCAATATCGTGAATACTCATAAACATTGGATACTCACCAAACGCGTTGTGTTTAAATAAGTAATTATCTTGAGGTAGTTGGTTTTTAGGGTCACCGAGCAATGAGATACTAAAAGAAGAAAACTCTTCTGTGTCGATTCGACCTTGCTCAACCTTACTGATTGCTAACTTACCTACTTGTTGTTCATTTTGTAACGAAAATACATCAATCTCTTGACCAACTAACGAGTTCATCAGCTCTTGTGTGACTTTTTCCATTTCTTGCTACTCTTTTTGCATTGATTAACAGAGACATTGCCTTCAAGACAAAACCCAAATTAAACGCCGACGATGCGCTTCATCGCAGGGGGATACCAAATCATCAATTCATAGGGAGATTGAACCTCAGAAATTTGAAACCCGAGCTCTAAATACAAACGTTTAACACTCAAATTGTGACTCAAAACAGATAAGGTAAGTGGCACAGCTGATTGTGCAGCGCAGTGTTGAAAAGACTGAATAATTGCCCGTCCAAAACCATGACCTCGCGCAGCGATTAAAAAACCGATATCTATCAAGCGAATTTCGTTGTGGCCAAAATCAAGCGTGGCCTTGCCTATTGGTTCACCGTGCTTTTCAATAATGAAGTACATTGCGTTGGGGTACTGAGCACCATAACCTTGAGTTTGCGCTTTAAGCTGCATCTCAACGATGGACTCAATAAAGTCTTGCTCACCATCAATACACTGCAAATCCTGCCTTACTTCTCTGTGCAGCTTTTCGATAAATGGCTTATCACTTGCTGTTGAGGGACGAATATGAAGACCCTCTGGTATGGTAAATTGCACCATAATCCTTATCCTCTTATGTGCTTTTATTGAGTATATGCAGCTTTAAAATTTTTGCTCGGAACATTCAATGATATTTTTCAACCAATCATTTACCCTGCAATCAATCACTAAATTTACCCTTGCTTTGAAGCCCTTGTTCAGAACACTATGCTCTAAATCCGCATTGACATACCAGGCTTCCCCATTACGCATAGGGATTTTTTGTCCACCGACAACAAACTCAATGTCCTCAGAACCTGTAATGGGAATATGGATACGTGCTTCGCCGTACTCCATTGATAAACGATGATCTTGATGCGAATAAATCTGACTGCCCGCCCCTAAGCGCATCAGCCTCACTGATTTCAAAGAACATTTAAACTGACTCAGAAACTGTGCAATTTCAGGCAGGCTTTCCATAATTGGTAAAGGAGAAAATTGCCCGTTACATTCCTCTATCGAGAAACATTGCAAAATTGGATGAGCATGCAAGTGAGCTTGCTCAGCATAGAGCGCAAGCACATCCCAATCCCCCTCAAAACAAGAGGTGTTTACATGCTTGCACCAGCTTGAATTATCTAAACAAAGAATGTCATCGAATAATGCCGAGACCCGGCATGATAAATCGAGTTTTGCGCCCGAAATCACCAAAGGTGATTGCTCACAACTGATAGTCATAAACCTACCCTAGAGGCCGACCTGAAATATCAAATTTATAGACTGTATCAGCAAACTTTCCACCGACAACGGTTATAGAGTTATACCCATCTATGGAAAGCAGGCGAGTTTTTGCATATATTTTCGTTGGCCCGTAGCTCTTCACATAAACGCCTTGACTGTCATATAACTTGATATTATTTGTATGAGAATCTAAAACATGAACATATCCTGCTTCATCACAAGTAATCGATTTAATACCATTAAGATGGTGCTCAAGTTCAGTACCAAACTCACCAAATGAACCGACTATCTCACCATTAAAATCTAAAACATAGATTGAATAGGTCGTTTCACCTACCACGAATATACGCTGACGTTTTTCATCCACTGCAAAATCTTTAACGTGCATATTCAACGATACAAACGCTACTTTTCGTCCCTTATCATCATATATGTCTATTTGATTCTTTGACTCAAACAAAACATACACTTTGCTGCCATAGCGCCTTGCGACTCTTGACTTTAGACTTATTTCAACCATCGTTTGCTGTGGGTTTTTAATGAAGGTAGCGGGGTTTATAATGCCTTTAGATTGGAGTTCAGAATCATGCAATCTTTGAGTATATGCAGTCGAGTGCCAACTTTGATTCGCCAAAGCAGGTACCGACATGCTTGCAGCGCTTGATGCGCTCATTATTACTGCTGACTTGATGAACCCTCGACGCTTCATACACTATTTCCTTTTAATTATGGGAATTTATTATTACATCAATTAAAATAATAAAATATTACACCCTATTACACCAATCAATACATAAGGACCAAGTTAAAGTTAAAAATCAATACTTAGTAATTACAATTAATTTCAATTATTTGAAGTAAGTCACACTTTGTTAGTTTCCTCCCTGGAATAAAAAACAACCATTCTCATCTCGAGTTGCTTAATCAATAAAAACCTTCCGTCAAAAAACCAAAAAGCACAACAATCCCCATAAAAAACCGTAACAATCCTTTATAAAATAGGAAGTATTAAATAATTAATCCTTAAATTTAAAACAATAAAAACTAGACAGGAATTTCTTACTAGGTAAAAAATCGTATGTATTATATATGTGAAATTAATTATAAGTTGTAATCGTCATCCACTAAAAAACGATGTACTATCTACATCCGATGCACCAAATGTTTCTTGGCAACAATAATTAACGCGTAGAATAAACATAATGTCATTAACTCATTTTTCTGATCCATATATAGAGAATAATTTTAATTCTTCCCAATATGAGCTACTTCATAAGATTGGAGAAGGCGGTTTCGGTAAAGTATATAAAGCACGCAATAAGAACACTGAACAGACCGTTGCTATTAAGTTTCTAGCCCTTGAGCCACATTTAGAAGAATCTAAAAAGAAACGATATGTTGAACGATTTAAGCGTGAAACAAACTTAAGTGGCCAGTTAGAGCACCCCCACATAGTTCGATTACTGGATAAAGGTCAGATAAATGAACACCTTCTTTATGGTGTTTTCGAATATATCGAAGGTCAGTCTTTGCGTGAGTACCTGATGCAAGAAGGGGCGCTGGACGCAGTCGAAGCAACAGATATCATGCTTCAAGTGCTTGATGCACTGATCCATGCTCATAGAAAAGGCATTATTCACCGAGATATCAAACCCGCAAATATTATGCTTACCCAAGCGGGGGCGAAAACACATGCCAAAATCCTCGATTTTGGTATCGGCACACTCACCCAAGAAAGCCGTCATCAAGATTTCGCAACAATAACGTTAACACAAGAAACAATTGGCACTCCCTCTTACAGCGCACCAGAACAATTGAGGGGGGAGCCAGCATCTGAAAAAACAGACCTCTACGTATGGGGCTTAGTATTACTTGAATGCCTGACAGGCATGCCAGCTGTCACTGGTTCAAGTATCGCCTCAATCTATCATAAGCAGCTAAGTGATGTGCATATCCCAATACCCAGTGCCCTACTCGGACACCCTCTTTCAGGGCTCCTGCGTCGAGTACTACAGAAAAACGCTGCTGAAAGAGTGATTTCAGGAAAAGAGGTATTTTCTGAGCTAAATACGATGAATGTTTCAAACCTGGTGGGTATTTTAGCCGATGTGCAAGCTCAGCATGGGTTTGATGACAATACCGTCGTACTTAGAACGGATGACCCAAACAACCTAACAATTCAAGATTACACAACGCTCACCGAGCGCAAACAAATTACCGTACTTGCACTGCGATTAAGCGCAAAAAGACTCAATGAAAGTGCCAAAGACTTGGATATTATTGATACGCTTTTTAAATCTCAGCGCAATCATTGTATTGATATAGCCACTCGTTTTGGCGCATATCATGTCGGTAACTTGGCAGACACCATGTTATTTTATTTTGGTTACCCTGTTGCCAGCGACAATGATACTCGACTAAGCGCCAGAACAGCTTTAGATGTCGTCAGTGAATTGAGCAAACGCAACGCATTGATGCAAGAAGCTCATGGCATCCAACTCAATGCTCACATAGGTATCCATTCAGGTATCTTTGTCACTTACGCTAATTTAGTACCCGAAGGCAATATCGCAAACACCGCGATGGAGCTAGCCAGGCTCGCAGGCGAACGGCAAATTCTCTGCTCTGCAGAATCCAGAGCTATTTTAGAACCATATAGTGACTTTGATTATTTCGACAACATTCAGTTGGGATTATCCATTGATCAGTTAACAGTTTATAACCTCAATGGTGAAAAACGCATTGAAGCCTTTGGCTTTATGCGTGGCACTAAAAACCACCACAAGCTGGTTGGCAGACAACATGAGTTAGATAAAACGTTGTCTATCATTAACAATGAGAATACGAAAACCCGCATCGCACACATCTTCGGCGAGGCAGGCATAGGTAAATCTCGCTTGTTGCAAGAAATAAGAGACAATGCATCTCAATATCAACACCTAGTTGCACAGTGCTTGCCAGAGCACCAAAACAATGGCTTGTATCCTGTTGTTAACCTAGTTAAGTACCTTTACAACATTCAGACCCTTAGCCCCTCAGAAATCGTTGCTAAATTCACCACATTATTAAGCAGTGCAGCCTCTGACATAGATGTAACACACATGATGCCTGTGTTACTTGTATGGCTAAATGTCGAGTTACCTGAACATATCCAACCCTCTTCTTTGAGTTCAGAATCGCAAAAAGCACTGTTATTTAAGGGCTTGGCAAGCCTATTAAGCACAGATGAAAATGCAATCTGCAACAATAAACTATATGTTTTTGAAGACATTCATTGGTCAGATGCAACCACGCTGGAGTTCATTCAATTTTTTGCAGCGAGTCTAGACGGCCATCATGTTCTGATTAGCACATCACGGCAACCGGCCCCAAACTGCTTAAACGATTTAACGCTACTTGAAATTGAACTTAATAAACTGACCTCTAGAGCAACCGAAGACTTTATTGAACAACTTTTCGAAAATAAATCAGTGTCCGATTCAGTCCGGAATGTACTGATTAATCGAACAGATGGGATCCCTCTATTTATCGAAGAGCTGGTAGATATGATGAAACAAAAAGGCCTTGTGCATGAACAACAAGGTGCTATTCAGTTCATCAGCCCTGACAAGCAAAATGAGGTCCCAGGCAGCCTTAGAGAATCTTTGCAACAGAAACTTGACTGTCTTATACATGCGAAAGAAACAGCGCAATTGGCTGCAACAATCGGCAGAGAGTTTGACTATGATTTGCTGGTAGCAGCATCTTCACTCAGTGAGGATCAAATTCAAAATGATTTGAATGAACTGATTGACAAAGATCTCATTGTGCAACAACGTAGAGTGGACAGCGACAGCTATATATTCAAACATGCTTTGGTGCGAGATGCCGCCTATGAAAGCCAAAGTGCTAAAGAGTTCAAAGCCAAACACTTACAAATATTGACTGCACTCGAAACCCTAAACCACTTTGATAGAGATCCACTGCTCACCACATTTCACTTGAAAAAAGTCGGTCAATTTAATGAAGCGGTCACACTGCTTTTGCACAGTGCGAAACAAGCAACCACGTGCTTTTTTGTAGCAAAAGCCAGCGCATTTTATGCAGAAGCATTGGAGATTATCAATGCAGGTAACATTGAAGACAGCGCACTAGCAACGTCTGTTAAAAATGCCCTCGCCGCATCTCGTATCGCTTATAATGGCTGGCTTGATAGCCAAGCCGTGTCGAATATGGAAGAAAATATCCGTAAGATGGAAGAGATTCAAGATCCGACACAAAAGTTTTTCACACAGCGTGGGCAATGGCTACACGCCTATGCATCAGGCGATATAAATGTAGCGCATCAGATAGGCATTGGGCTTGCGCAAGCAACAGACGATCTGCCAAGTCATGTTCACCCCATAATTGCTGAAGTTGTTGTACAAACCCATTTCTCATTTGGGGAGTTTGACACAGTTTTAAGCTTAATAGACTCATTGCCCAAGCGTGGTTTTTTTGACAACAGTCCTGAGGCCATTTCTGCCAACTTTGGATTTTGCTCTGAACTGGTTTGCATTGGCTTCAAAGGGTTATCTGAACTCTTGCTAGGTCTGGAGCAACAAGCGGATGAAACCATGCGAGACCAACTTTTGCTTGCGAGACAACTTAACGTCGAAGATGTACTTTCAGCCACTCATGGCTTTCAAGCTTGGTTCTTCTTACTCAAAAGTGCCATCAGCACCGAGCTCAATGACTTTAACCACAGTCTAAAAAACGCCAAGTTACATTCCGAGCAAGGATACATCCACTCGCAAAACACCAACAATATTGGCTGGCTTGGGTATAACACCATGCTTAAATACTTGGCCAATATCGATACACAAAATTCATTTGAGCATTTTGAAGAAAAGATAGCCCAATTTATGGGCTATCAATCTCACCGTTATTTTTATTACTTTTTCTTAGCTAAGTTTCTATTTTTACGCAACGATGGGCGTTATGAAGATGCGTATGCAGAGTATATTAGCGAAAAAAGTAAAAACCAAAACCGATATCTTAATCAACACGATAACCTTTAAATGGAGATAATTATGTCTGACGCAGCAACGTACCCTACAGGTCTACTTTCTTTTACTTATCATGTGGCAAACACGGAGTCTGTAAAAGCACAGGCACAGTCTGACTTAGATGGTGTAATGACTGACTTTGCATTAACACCAACTCAGCAAGAGCTCATCACTAAAATTTCTAACGAGACGGGCCTTACTGACAGCTTATGGGAACAATATGCCGAAGAGCTAAGAACTGAAGTTGATCACGACATCAAAACCGTTTGGTAATGATGGGAGGCGGGTAATTATTTACCCGCCAATACTATGCGATATACTACATTACAACTACATACGTGCTTAGATCAGTCATTCTCTTCTCTTATAAACAGAAATCAGCCTGCACTGGCCCAAAATCTCATTGAGGTAGTTCCTCAAAATACTAAAGGCATATGCTACGAATACCGCTCGAATATAAAATACCGTCCTTGCGATATTTTACTGGCATACAGCTGTGCCCCTGCTGATTTGGAACAACTCGAAAACTATGTTTCGCAGCTTACACACGACCAATATGCAAGTGAAATAATCAAGTTCATAGAGCAAAGAAGGATTAACCCTGAATACAGGCCTATCAATCTGGTTTGGTTTAGCTTTGATTGGAATAGCACGCACTACCCCAGTATCCCGACTTTTTATGTCAGCACACAAAGTGAAAAGTACAACGATAAACAGAGCTTATCATCACTGACAACGGATCTAGTCACCCGTCTTGTGCCGAGCCATTTAGCAACGGCACAACGTGTCTTGGGCTGTTTAGGTAAGGCAAAACTCAACCACATTGGGTTTACGTTTGCTCGAGAGAAATTGAAAACCAAATTTGTCTTAACCTGTAACACAACATCTATTTTACCCTTTATGAGAGACTTAGATTGGGAGGGGGATCATGACAAATTGGTTAAACTGCTCGATTTTGTAAAAGACATCACCCCAAAAACGCAGATTAGCATCTCTTTTGATGACACCTTATCTAGCAAACTTGAAATTGAGCTACCGTGGATCACATCACACGATAACAATTACATCGATAAACCGTTTATCGACTTTGTTTCAGACATATGCCACGCCCAGGATGAATACCAAAGTTTATCTGAGCTACAAACTTGGCTAGATGCAAAAAATCATGATTGTATTTTTTATAATAAGTTCTCTTTATTTGAGGATTCTACCGTCAACTTGAAATCCTATTTACATTCAAGTCCATTCCAAAAAAGGAGATTTTTACAATGAGAGCAATGTATCTCGCAATGACGATGGCTTTTGGCGCCCAAGCTACAGATGCAACCTATGCAACGTACCCGGATTGGTTAGCAACAGACAAGTGCAAGGTGGCTGATATGCCATTGCTGCCCAAAGGGATGACACAACTTGAGTACTACCCTCTAGACGCATATAACAAAAATGTGTGCGAAGATTTAAAGCCAATATCCTCGTCAGGCAGCGACTATCAAGCAAAAATAGATTACCTCACCAATCGCTACAACTTGTTTTCATGGCTACAGTTCATTGCGCTGAACAGGGAGGTAAATAATCATTACGAGATAACACAGAAAAACTTGGGTCGCTGCGATAAAGACGCCAATTGTGGCAACCCTGTTTGGTTAAATTGGCGAGAAACCGACACAATCTTTCTTGAAAAAGGTGTAACGCCTGTCGACTGGCAGTTTCACAACAACGCATCGCTCATCGAGCCACTTAGGTTGGTTGAACAGGTTGCCCCACCGCACATGCCATACAAAGATGCAATTTTAATCGATCAATCCAATAACCCTGTTTACTACCAAAAATTTGTCAGCCCTTACCTATTCGAGTTTATTAAAAAGAAATCATTCTATAACTTGGATGGTCAAATTGACTATGCCAATAAGCGTGCTTGGGCATGTAAAAATGATAACGACATCGACAATGATGCTTGTATCACCGTAAATACCATCGGCTTTTTGGCATGTAAAGATCCGTCTCAAACACAATGTGATAAAATACAAGACCTCACACAATTTGACTGGTCTTCCACTACGCCAGGTATGGCCATTGAAATCAAAGTGGCTTGGAAGGTACTCGAACCTGATGATGATAAAAGCAAATACATCACCCGATTATTGCCTGTCAGAGAGTATGAGGATTTTGTATCCGGCCAAAGTAGCCCTTACACTGTCACAAATAAATATATGGGCGTTGTTGGGTTTCACATTATTCAAAAAACGGGCAGCTCAAAAAATTGGGTTTATTCGACCTTTTCACATAAGAGTAATATCGATGGGTTAACACCCTCATTCTATGACAGAAACTGCCCAACTTGCCCTGTGAACAATGCTGATAACGGACAATCGAAAACGCAAGTCACCCGTATTGACACAATTAACCCCATCACGAGACAAGTGAATGAACATGTCGTTGAAGCGCTGACGGCTGAAAACTCCGTTTTACAGTTTTATCAATTGATTGGCACCCAGTTCACAACAGACAGAAGTGAACCACTCACCGATAGTACCGGCAAAGTAAGCACCTCTAAACAAGTGGAACTCGAGAATTATTCGGGCAATCATCCTTACCCTGTTTACTTAACCAATGAGGTGCTGGAAACCTTCTTGCAAATAGGCAATGAACAAGTTGAAGGCCAAAAAAAGCCAATTTATAACAGTTCTTCGTGTATGAATTGTCATGCCAAAGGCGGCATTGCAGTCAAATGTGATACCAGCTTAAAAAAGGCGGTTTTTGGTCTGCGCACATCTGACTTTATGTTTATTTTTGACGATGCGCAGTGGAAAAACCAAGATAAATATTGTGCACCACAAAATACAAAAAACTAAACGCCCACCAAAGTGTGATTAACCAGTTCAGTATGATTTTTCACACTTTAGTCTAATCCAGATTTTGCGCTTCGCATGAATGCATTCACAAGCGAGCAATGATAACGTTTATCAATGTTCACTATAGTGAGACTTTAACTTTCACAGGTTGTAGCCATCTGTTATTTCGCTAGCTGCAACCTATATTACACATATTTGTTTATTTTAAATTCTCTCCCTTCATACAAAAATTTATGCCAAAATAGCGCTAACAAAGCATAAAAGGATTAGGTATGAAAACAATACTTAGCATCATTACTACTCTAGGCTTATTAAGTTCTAGTCACCTTACTTACGCAACTGAAACCGGTTTCGCAGTCTCCGCGTTTGGCGGTTACTCAACAAATCATGATTTAAACACGACCAAGGGGTATAAAATTGACTTAGAAGACAGTAGTCACTTTGGCGTATCAGCTGATAGATTAGTGAATAATGCGCGCTATGGTTTCTTTTACAGTTTTAACGAAACAGAGTTTGCAGACAATGACATTGCCAAAGTGGACATGGAATATTTACTGTTTCAAAGTGCCATCGACATCCCAATTTCTGACAATTTATCCAGCTATGTCGGTGCGCATCTTGGTGTAAATCGTGTGACACCAAACTTTGCTGAGGCCGATGACTTTTTTGCATCAGGTCTATTTACCGGCCTGGATTATAATATTGGCTCAGGGTTCCATGCTTTTACTGAATTACGTTGGATGGCCACAATTGTGAAGAATACATCTCATGTTGTCTGCGATGATGATCCGCAAACACAAGACAATTGTATTTGGCACTTTGATGGTGATGTCTTAAACCAATTTCAGTTTAGTGCAGGACTAAACTACCGTTTTTAATTGGGTAAGGCTCAATTTAAGCTCTTCGATAAATAGCTTAGTTTTGTATGGGGTAAAGCGCGTATTCGGGTAATAGGCCCAAAGCTGCTTTACCTCAGATTTCAAGTTAGGCAGCACCGGGATCAACGCCCCCTCTGTTAACTCTCTTGCCACATACTGCGGTGAAATAAAAATGAGCCCCATACCTTGAATGGCCGCTTTCATCAGCGCATCCAAATGATCAGACACGAAATTATAATGACTAAAGTCAAACACACTGCCATCTTCTAACATGATCCCGCCTTTCTTTTGGTAATAATTACTCAGCAGCATTTTATGTGAGGCAAGATCATCTATGGAATTAATTTGCTCACATTGAGACAGGTAGCTGGGCGCACCAAATAACGTCATTTGGTAATCAGCAAGACGAATTCCTTTGTGCGCCATAGAGTCAAATTCTTCATAGTAACTCGTTATCACAAGGTCATGCTCTAGATCAGGCGGTGAGCCAGGTGTCAGAATATTTAAATGGATGGTTAAATCTTTATACTTTTGCAAAAATGCCTTAATGATTGGCATCAATAAGCTACTGCCAATCGCCTGAGTTGCGGCTATTTTTAAAGTGCCCTGAGGCTCTAGTTCACTCCCTTGTGCTTGTTCAAGCATGTCATCAAATTGGCCTACCCAATTTCTTGCATAGGATAAAAACCGCACGCCATTATCATTTAGACTCATTCTACGGGTAGTACGCACAAATAAAGTTTGGCCTAACTGCTTTTCTAGCCAATCAATTCGCTTACTCATTGCTGATGCCGATACGCCAATTACATCTGCTGCTTTAGTAAAACTTCCCATATCTGATAACACAACAAAACTTCGAACAGCACTTAACCAATCCATATTAATTCCTACTAAGAAAAAGTCTTTTAATTATTACCTTATTTTTAGGACATTAAAAGCACGATATAGTGCACATCATTGTCTTACTCGGAAGAATTTCTATTGTGAATCGTTATATTGCATTGGCTGCTTTTTTATTATCTTGCTCACAGCTTGCCAGCCAGATATTTATGCCTGTTTTACCAGACATTACTCAAGACTTGTCCCTGACAGAAGGTGCGAGCCAAGCGATTATCATTAGTTTTTTCCTTTCTTTGGGTGCGGCGCAATTAGTTGCAGGACCTTTGTGTGACAAATTTGGTAGCAGACCAATATTTATTGGAGGGCAAATTATTCTGATCCTTGGTACATTGCTCTGCGCGTTATCCCCAGATGCCAAAGTATTTTTAATCGGTCGTATACTTCAAGGCATAGGCAGTGCATCTCCGGTCTTGGTTAGCCGTGCCATTCTTTATTCAACCTTCAATGGCAATAAACTCAATAGCTCGATGGGCAACCTAGCCATTTCAGCGAGTGTGGTTGCGCTTGTCACGCCTCTGTTTGCCGGCACACTCGCTGAAATGTTCTCATGGCAAGGCATGTCATATGCTCTAATTGCTTACTATTGCTTCGTAATGGTGTTTGGACTAGCCTTATTCCCGGCTCAGAAATCAACGAATATGTCATTACGCCCCTCAGCGTTGATAAAACAATATCAAGATATATTAATGAGTCGCTACTTTATCTCAATGGCAATTATCAAGTGGGTACCTACCTTTTTATACTTAACGATTCAGCTTTATTTTCCTTTTTTGTTACGCAATCAATTTAGCTTTACCACTGAGCAAATCGGTCAGGCTATGACTGTTTGCATGGGTGGCTTACTTATTGGGTCTTCTCTGGCAAAGTTAATGCAAAAACATACCAGTCACCTCAAAGTCGTCGCCTATCTTTGGCCTGCGCTGCCATTAAGTGCACTGACTTTCTTACTGCTTCACGACTCAGTACACGCTGTAATATTGGCCTACAGCGCCATATTGTTTATTTTTGGTGGCTACTTTCCAAGTTATATGTACTACGTCGGCCACTTTCATAAATCGCGTTCCAGTAGCGCTAACGCACTCGTTGGCGCAACTGAGTTACTCATATTTTCTGTCGTAGCATGGCTTGCTAATCAATTTTTAATCAGTGGGCCTGATTCAATATCATTTATAATTGTACTCACTGCCCTCATCATTGTATTTGCAGTGAAGCACCTATCCCAAGCCCACAAAGAAGATGATCATACTCAAGGAGAGCACAATGCAATTCGAGACCGAAAGACTAATAATCAGGCCATTAAATAAGCGTGATTTAAATGCGGTTTACCACTCCCGTAAAGATGTGGAAACCTCAAAATATATAGGTAAGCCCGCAACGTTAGTCGATGTAAAAAAGCGCATTGAAGAGGCCGAACTGCCTTGGAAAAATGTTGAGGGTCAGAAAATGCTAATGGTCATAGAACATAAAGTATCTGGTGAATTTATTGGTGAGATGCTCTTCAAATTTACCCATGTAGATCATCAAATCGGTGAAATTGGCTATCGGCTAAGCCCAAATCAGCATAAAAAGGGATATGCTTTTGAGGCCACCCGTGCTTTTGTTTCTTATCTCTTTGAGCACTTTGAATTAAATAAAATAACGGCAATATGTGCCACTAAAAATAAACCATCTTGGCAGCTGATGGAGAAACTGGGGATGCAAAAAGAAGGGCACTTACGTGAGCATATGCCGCTCGGCTCAGGCTATAGTGACAGCTATCTGTATTCAATCTCAAAAAGAGAGCATGTAACGGCTTAGCACCCAATACAAACACCGCTCATGCAGCTGTTCTATTGTTTTTATAAAGAAGATAATCAACTCCTGAATTTATTAATTTAATTGACTAACGAAGATTAAATTCAGCAACTATACTCATTCAAAGCATTGATGTAGGAGTGAGTTATGAGAATGCGCCAAAAACTCATCGTAAGCTTTGTGCTTACCGTTATTATTCCGATACTAGCAATATCAATCATGAGTATTACGCGCACCAAGCAAGAGTCCTTAACTCGTTTTACCGCTTCATCTGACAGCGAAATACGCCAAGTTGAAAATACCTTTGTGTTATTTTTCGAGCAAATGAAAAACAATGCGCGTTTTTTAGCTCAGAGCCAATCAGTCACTAACGTCGGTGATGATACAACTACCTATTTTGGCGCAGAAAAAATGATGACACCAGAATCATCAGGCAGCAACGAGGCCGCCATTTTTGAGCTTTTCAAAAGTTTTGGCGTGACACATCCGGAGTTACTATTTGTTTATTTAGGTACGGCGCAAGGCGGCTTTATACAATATCCCGCAGAACCACTCGGCGGCTACGATCCACGTAAACGACCTTGGTATCAAGAAGTCACTAAAGCATCTGATGAAGTCATAATTACGGATCCTTATCAAGGTGTAACGGGGCAAGCTATGGTCTCCATTGCCACTGCCATCAAACGCAATAGTACGTTAGTCGGTGTACAATCCCTTGACGTTACACTTGCAACCTTGACCGACATAGTCAGCAACATTCAATTGGGAGAAACAGGTTATTTGATGTTGTTAGATGGCAATGGCACTATTTTAGCCGACCCCAAGAATCCAGATAGCAACTTTAAAAATATCGCAGAATTAACTTCTTCAAAATACCAAGCGATTAAAAATGGCCCAAAAGATGCGCTCATTGAAATCAATGACAACAACTCAAAATTAATGGCAAAACTGTATCACTCACAAACCTTGAACTGGACCTTTATTGCTTTAATGAATGAGGATGAAATTCTAGCTTCAGCCTATGCGATGTCTTATAACATTAGTGTTATTGCAGTCATCATGCTGGTACTTTTTATTGTGATTGCCATTGTACTGGCCAACAAAATTGTCTATCCCATCGAGATGGTCTCAGAAGGTTTAAAAGAAATCGCGCAAGGAGAAGGCAACTTATCAAAACGGTTACAGATAATTGGCAATGATGAGATCAGCGAGCTGGCTTCTTGGTTTAATCAATTTTTAAACTCTATCAATGCATTAGTTATTGATATCAAGAGCAATGCCAGCAACCTAAACGAACAAGCACAGCAATCTCACGGCAGCATCGATGAAATACGCGGTCAATGTCACCACCAGGCTAGTACATCACAACAAACCGCAGAGCAGACTCATGCTATGGAAAATATGGCAATGACAGTCAACGACAATTGCACCCAAGCATTAAGCGAAATATCAAATACAGACTCTCATGCACAGCAAGGTAATAAACTGATTCAAAGTACTGTTCAACAAGTGGCTACACTTAACGACTCACTAGATAGCTCTGCGAAGGCCATGAGTGAGCTTGAAGACCAAAGCAATAATATCACCAATATACTTGAGGTGATCAGAACCATCGCAGAGCAAACAAATTTGCTGGCACTCAATGCTGCCATTGAAGCTGCCCGAGCAGGCGAGCAAGGTCGAGGTTTTGCCGTCGTGGCTGACGAAGTCCGAACACTCGCACAGCGTTCACATGATGCAACCAAAGATATTGAAAAAGTGCTTACAAAACTGACTGATCAAACCCGCTCTGTATCAAAACACATGACATTAAGTGTCGAGGAATCTAAATCAGCCATTGAACAATCAGAACAAGCCCACCAAGCATTTGAAGAAATCGCCAGCTCAATTTCACGGGTAAAACCCATCATTGCAAATATTTCAGAGCAAGCGGAGCAACAAGGTGCCTATGCGAGTGATAGCCGTTCACAAATTGAAGGCGTGAATCAGTCGATCAAGCACGTTAGTCAATCTGCTGACACCTTATATGATGGTGCAAAACAATTGGTGATATTTGCCAACAACCTCAATGAACTTGTTGGCAGGTTTAACACTGACTAACTAGCATTGATGGGCACTAGCGAGTATTTTTTTGCTCTGCCATGCCTTGCAAGAATTCTAAACTGGCACGCTCTTTGGCATTTGGTGAATAAGGGTCCCTTGATAATTCCGAAAGATCTATATCTATTAATGGGATCTCAGAAATTACACTTTCACCAAATCGAGCTCGCTCACCAGGGATTGAAGACATACGTTCAACGATGAAGGTCATCAATCTTAAGTCTGAACTCGAGGTAGGTAGCACTGTTTGATGGGCTTTTAGCTCTATTTCTTGTTGGCCGAAAGACAACTTGGATTTAGCAACCAAATGCGCCAAGGGCTGCGCACCATCATATAGGTTTGCTCTCACTCGATAAATCCCAGCGTCTTCGACTTCCAAAGCCAAAGTGATGAGTAAATCACTGCCATTAATTTCTGCATGCTTTAAACCAGTGAGCTTTGCACTGGGCTGCTCATATTTAGCTTGTGCCACAATGGTAATAGGATCGCCTGCAACATCAGCCTCAACTTTTAATTGCAGGTCACCATTAAAATCTTCTCTACCTGACACTTCGATATACGCACTGGAATCTGCCACACGCAAAGATTTTTCGAGTATCACTTTGTTATCATCTACCAAACTAATCAACACTTTTGCTCGCGATATCTGCTCGCCTTTTAAAGTCAACTGGATCGGTTCTGGGTGAATGAAGCGGTATTTATTCAACGCTAACGAAATAGTACCGCTCATATCTGATGTCGGTACAGTCACAGGCACAAAACGATTAGGCTCTATACGATCAATATCGTTGCTGGTTAAAGGTTGAGAATAAGGTGCAAAACGTAAAGTTTCACGATAATTATTGGCAATGACTTTAGCCGCTTTTTGCGTACTGGTAAGCTGAAATGGTGACATATCAACTGCGCTTGGGACTGGTTTAGATTGAGGCTCAATGGCAACTTGAATAGCTTGATTTTCAATAATCTGCGGGGCTTCTTTTTCTGCTACCGCAGGCTGTTGTTGAGATTCACTTGGCGATAAAAAACGCCAAATAATAAGTGCCGTTAAGGCACTTATTATGATTATAACCACTTTCTTCATCGTATTTACTCAGGCATAGCAGCATATAAAAGTGCTGACATACTGGTATTATCCGATTGTCTTACGTATCTATACTTTTTCTTCCAAATCCAAAAGCCTTTCTCTTCTTCATAAGTAGAGAATGCAACACGCTTATTTGGCGCAAGTTGAGCTGACGCATTGGCGGTTGTTACTTTACCTTTTGACTGGTTAACAATCACTGAGAAGTGATCATAATTATCACTCATCAACATTGGGTAGTGATATGGCCAGAAGTTTCTTACACCATCTTGGCTTGTTAATTTTCCATCCATGCCAACACTGGCACTACAACTATCGAAGGCACCTGCTTGGTTTGCGCCACATGCTGAATGTGCTGCAACAACGCTATCATCGATACCTGGTAAGAAGAGTTTAGTTGCGTTGAAGTAAAGATCACCATCAGCTACAAATCTCAATCTTGGAGTACGCTCGCTTGGGAAGCTTGCTAACTGACGCGCATTATTCACTTTCAAGTCATGCAATACACCGAGAGTTTGGCCAACTGAACGACCTAACCATGCTCTCACAGCCGCTTCGACTACTGGATTCGCCAATCCATTTGCAGCATTCACAGCCAAGTCAGCCAGTTCACTACCACCACCAGCACCAGCCACATCAAAAGTCGCGACAATATTAAGTGGCTCAAGGCCTGCATTTTCCAGCCAGTTTGCTTGGTTATCTATGATATAACGTGTGATTAAATCACCCGTAGAGTGAGTCAAAAAGATACAGCCAGGCTGACAAACGCCTTGCTCTGACATGGTACGCAATTTGGGCCATAGATAATCACTCGCGATTTTACCTTCTATACGCTCATATGATGGCCAGTCTATACGCTCATCTGCCAATGCTCCCCAGTAATCAGCCCAATAAGCCTGACCATCACTCTCTATTTTTCTTGGATCAATTGCAGATAATTGCTGTGATTGAAATCCATGAACTAAAACGGTTTTATATGCTTTAGCGCTGACATTGGCACTTACACCCATCAACGTTAACACAAAACTACTAACCAACATCTTCTTGATTAATTTCACTGACGTACACTCCATTTTTATTATATTAATGACGTAAACACACCAACGACTTCGTGCTTAGCCACAAAATAATTGCAAGTAAAAACTCAAAAATCAAATTTATGACTCAAATATGTTTCAATTATTTAACCTTAAAGATCAAAAAAGGGACTATTTGTCGATCTTTAAGCCACAAATAATAGGGACTAAAATTGAAACAAACGTGATGTTTAAGTTAAAAATGGATTAAATTATCGAACTGTAAAGTTATATAGACGCAGGCTCGCAGACTATTGATATGAAACACTTAAATGGATAGAGAGGAAAAGAAGTAACTTATCCAGCTACTTCTACACGGTTTCGTCCATGGGATTTGGCAAGATATAGGGCTTTATCGGCACACTCAACTAAGCTGTGCCAAGTCATTGTTTTACCATATAATGCTATACCAAAACTGGCACTGATATGCTTTAAAACTTCGCCAGTTTCTTTATCTTTTATGGACAACTTTGCAATGTCTTCACGGATGCGATTAGAAAAGCCAACAGCTTCACTGATGCTCGAAAAAGAAATCAAAATACAAAACTCTTCACCACCATAGCGGTAAGCTTGACCTTGTGCATTGCTGTGAAGCTGAAGCTTTTGCGCCACTTTACGCAGTACATCATCACCACGCTGGTGACCAAAGTCGTCATTAAACTGCTTAAAATGATCTATATCTACGAAAATGAGTACTTTTTGAAGTGAGCTTGGCTCATCACAAAATTTAATAATATCATCATCAAATTTGCCACGGTTGAGCAGCCCTGTCAGCTTATCAGTACTTGCTTTGGTTTGAGCGTCTGTCAATGTTTCTTGAAGCTGCTTAATTTCACTGTATGCAACTTCTAACTTCTTTTGAAAACACAGCGCATTGTGTTGCATTACAATAGACTCTTGCGTCAATTTCGACACATAATTCAGTACATCGTTATAAATCTCAGGACCGGCTCCAAGATCTTGCTTCTTAAGTTGATGCAAGCCTACATGACATTCAGATAGCACAGCTGAAAACTCTTCAGAGCAGTTCAAAGTATTATTAATCTCTTGTTCAACACTAGAGAGTGTGCCTTTGACCAGATCAGACATTTCGTGAAAAAGCGCCAAATCTTGCTCGCTGAGAAATTCATCAAAAAGTGACTTAGCATTTTGTGGCGGACAAGTGCCATGTTCAGCCAAAATCTCGTCGAGCTTTCGATTGAGATCAGGTTCTTTACCCAAGACGTAACAATACCATATCGCATAGTTCATCGGCGATAATGGGATCTGGTATTTCACCATAAAAGGGACTGCTTGTTTTAAACAACTTGCAGACTGCGCAAAAGAGCTATTTTGTTCCATGTAAGACCCATCAAACCACGGCTAAGGCGGTATAATTATTAATTTTTGTTCTGCTTTGAGAGCCAAGAAATACAATACTAAATAATTAGAAAAAATTAATCAATCATGAATTTAACACTCTAATAACAACGGACCTATGCAAAAAAAATGCATACGAATTAAGTATAAATAATAACGTGCGAATAATTTATGTAGCCAAACCATTAGACAGTACCTTTACAAGGTATTTGGTAATTGCATTTTAATCAACTCAATCTCACTCAACTGTTTCTTTTTTAGGGTCAATATTATCTCTTAGCATACTTTTAAATTGGCCTAATTGCCAAGGCCGCATCGCAAGTAATAAACCGACACCTCTACGTTTACACAACGGTAATTTAATATCTTGCTCATTAAGCTGCGCAATTTCTTTGGTCAGTTGCTGCAGTCGACGCTTTATTGTCGCTATTGTTGCATCGCTATAACTACCTCTTAAATAGAAACGATAACTATCTTCTTGATTAAATTCACCCTGTAAAAACTTACCTAACACCTGCTGCTCGATATATGACTCCAACGGTCCCCCAGGGATCCAGCTAAAGTCTTGTGCGATTAATAGTTTATATCGGTTATTAGGTAATAACTGAATCATTTTCAATCTATCTAGCTGTGCTAAAAGTCGAACACACTCCAAAGCTTCAATCTGATATCTAGACACGATGTCTTCAAACTCCCAGCCATCTCTCACACAGACCGCCACTAAAAAAAGCTTTGGGTTATCCATAAGTTCTTGCTCTTGCCTGACGCTTAATTGGCTGATCCGTGATTGCTGTGATTGAGTCAATGAAAACAGATCGCACAACGTTAGCTCCAGAAGCTCACAAATACTCTCAAGTTTTTGTAACGAGAATAAGTCATTAGAGAACATTCGCTTTATTGTTGCCTCACTTTGTTCAAGGTGTTCAGCGACATCCTTATAAGTGAGTTTTTTCTGCTTAAGAAGTGTCTTAATTGTATTGGAAACTAATGGGATCTGACTCATGGTATTAAAATATGATACTTAAAGTATCTAATACTTATACATGGTATTAATAAATTTACAACTCCGTCCAGTTTGCTAGTTTAAGAAGCAACACAACGAAATATGGAGTTTTCACATGATTATTCAACATCTAAAACAAGCAGCTTTACTGAGTACTGCACTGTTTTTAACACAGCCGAGCTTGGCATCTGACAACGCGTCAAATGCCAGCACACACGGCAGTCATGCAATCAAATATAGTGCACTAGCAGCAACCGATAGCTTGGCAACAACAGCTGCGATTTCTACGGCAATTGTTGCCGTACCTGTCATGATATCTGGTGCTGTGTTACTGAGCGGCGGCGCTGCAAGTGTGGCAATTGCAGACAACGCATTTAAATCAAAAAAGGCACAACCACTACCAATTAGTGATGATGTCATTATCGCAGGCCCACCTCCCTCAAATACATTATAAGGAGAAAGACATGGGTATATTAAGGCGCGTCGCTTATCTAGTGCTGACTATGCAAAGCATGCATGCTACCGCAGGCAGTGAACAATCAGGGGAGCACCACTATTCACCAAAAGAAATAGCGCAGTTTGCTAAAAAAGTGGAACGATACAGCGCAGCGCATCAAGCCCATGTGTTTATCATTGCAAGAGTCGGGCAACCGAGTAACACACTACCTAAAGGCGTAGAGTTTACGCATGTAGCCTTAGCTGTGTATTCACAGATAACAATGCAAAATGGCGAGACAAAACTAGGGTATGCTATACATAACCTTTACCAACAAGCAGATAACCCAGAAATTAGTGAATTAATCATTGATTATCCAACAGATTTTTTTTGGTCTGTGCAAGACCTTAAAGCTGGGATTGCAATACCCACAATAAATGTTCAAAAACAGATACTGGAAGCAATCAATAATGGAGTGGCGAAGCAAGTTCATAACCCTAAATATTCACTGATTGCTAACCCTTACAATAACAAAAGACAAAACTGTACAGAGCATACGCTCAATGTCATTAATGCCGCTCTTTACAAAACAACGGATATGAAACAGATAAAAGCAAACACAAAGGCCTATTTTCAGGCACAGCCTTTATCAATTAGCCGATTTAAATTGTTCTTCGGTTCTATATTTAAAGATGACATCTATAAAAAAGATCACAGTGGTGATGTGCGCATAGCAACCTTTACCAGTATTCGTAATTACCTCAAACAATATAATTTGCTAGCACATTCGGCGGTACTTACGCCAGATACACCCATAAACACCTTGAAGGAAAAATAACGATGGAAAAACAGACTTCAACACAACCATCTAACAAAGCTTTTAACTTGGCCTCTCTGCTGGTTTTAGCAATTGGTGTAGCAACCTACTGCATTGGTCTATTTAATGCTTCTATGCAACTTAATGAAAAAGGGTATTATTTGGTGATCCTCTTATATGGACTGTTTTCAGCCGTTTCATTACAAAAAAGTATTCGAGATAAACAAGAAAATTTAAACACGTCTAGGATTTATCATATATTGAGTTTAGTTTCGACAGGCAGTGCTATCTTATTTCTCCTCATTGGTTTGTATAACGCGGATTTGCTACTCAGTGAAAAAGGGTTTTATGGTATCGCCTATATTATGAGCTTGTATGCAGCTGTTGCGGTCCAAAAGAACCTCAGAGATCAAGCATGTCACGCTGATGCAGAGCACAATACAGAGCACTTACAAGATGCACTGCAAGAGTTAAGTTAAAGCAAGCTAGACATCGGCTGTTAATTTGCAGGACATAATCAACTTATCGTTGTGGGTCTCAACAATCTCAAAGTTATATTTTTGATATAAGGCTACGAGGTGAGGCTCACATTTTAAATTTAAAAATGACCAACCAAGCTCTATTGCTCTCTGCTTGGCAAAATTGACCAATACCTCTGCCAAGCCTTTGCCGCGAAAGCCATCATCCACATAGACACCATCTAACCAACAGCGTCCATTATTAAATTTAATCTCCGCAGCGCCTGCAAGCTGCTCATTAAAGTGTACAACAAACCCAACTCGCTGCTCAGTACTGGAGAGTTTTGTGGTGACATCTGACACGCTGGTATTTAATTGCTTACTATCCCATTGCTTATAATACCAATTTGCAACTTGTTGCAACTCTTTAGATTCCGCGAGTAATAACGATATGCTTGTACACATTGTTTAATCTTAATTTAATAACGCTGATAAGGTGTGTGTTTATACAAGATTTTATATCAGCGACGCAACAGCGACATGGCCGATTATGAATATGCTAATAGCGTTACTCTAAAAAGACTAACGCGCACCGAAGTGCGCGTTATCATGACATGGTGAAGGGGCGACTCCAAGGATGTGTTACACATCAGAAACCCTTCACATGTATAAACGCAGCAGCTATTAAGTTGGATCAAAAAAATTTAATAATTTTTCTAACCGCCCAAACAACAAACAAAAACCAAGCCGTATCATGTATTTTTTGAGCTACTCCAAGTTTTGTAAGCCTTTGGTGTGCGTCCTAACTTTAATTTAAAGTTTTTCGCAAAATTCCCTGCGTGCTTATAGCCAACCTCTTGAGCAACTTGCATAACAGGAAGTTCAGTGCGCGCCAATAAGCTAGCGGCACGATTAAGGCGCAGCTCTGTCAAATACGCAAATGGCGCGCGGCCAAACACCGTTTTAAATTGCTGCTTAAGCTTATAGTCATTCTCACCCACGATTTTAGCCAGCTCCACAATACTCGGAGGAGACTGCATATTGGTTTCCAAGTATTTTGCAGCTTGATAAAGCGCTTTTAAGTCAGTTTCTTTAATGGTGGCCAGACTATTGTGATAGGTTTGATTGTACTCAAGTAATTCAGTCATCAGTTCCATCATTTTGGCCTGCACTAATAGTTTCATGCTTTTAGCAGATAATTGGCAATCATAAACTTGATTTAGCATATTTTTTATTGCCAATTTAATTGGAAAACAAATGAAGTGTTTTTCGATTAAAGATGATACAGAGTTCGCTGATTGATATTGTGCTATCAACGATGACATCAGCGCGTGACTCAAAGTGAAGCTCATCACTTTATTTTCGCCTGCACTATATTCAAATGTACAAGCCGCTTGCTCAATAAAAAATAAACACAGATGATCTTTTGGGATCATTACAGTGCCTGTGACAGGGGTTGTAATGCTCACTCGCCCCTCTAAAACAAAAAATGCGCCACAGAGTTTACCACTATCAGCCGTGAATTTTGTCTTTTGGTCAAAGTTCAGTTCATTGATTTGCAACGCACTATCGTCATTATAATTAAATCCAAAACTCACTCCCTTACCAAGCTTCTCAGGCAAAGAAATACAATAATCCGAATCTTGTGACCACCTACTCCTACAGTCTAATACTTTTTCTGATTGCAATACCTGTTTGCTTGCTGAAAACGCGGTATTCCCTGCTTGTTCAGTATGCACTATTCAATACTCCATTCAGTGACAAAATAACTCCTTGTCGTGCTCTGCTTGCTCTGAGATATAAGTAAAAATGTGTGTTCAATACAACACGTACTCTCAATACAAACCACAAATGATGAACAACTTTACTCCAGTTAATAACAATGACGACAGCAAAACACCAGAAATTAAAGGTACGGTTTTAAAGCGATTTAAGCCGCTCAAAAATGCTTTTGTACATAACTTCACACAACATCACGAAACTGGCGCTGAGATCTGTGTTTATCACAACGGACAATTAGTGGTTAACTTATATAGCAACAACGCACTCACTTCACCTTGGCAAGCAAATCACAGAGTCAGTGTAATGTCTTGCTCAAAAGCAATGCTGGCTATCTGTATCCACAAATTAGCTGCCAATCGGCAAATCGAGTTAGATGCCCCAATTTGTCGTTACTGGCCCTGGTTTGCAAAACACAACAAAGCACATATCACCATTGCTGCTGTGCTCAACCACAGCGCAGGACTACCTTGCCACTCAACGGGAAAACCCCATGATATCTTTGATTGGCAAGCATCGATTAGCAACCTGGAATCAGCCAAGCCTATTTTTCCCGCAGGACAAAAGCTCGTATATCATGCCCTTACTTACGCTCATATTTTAGGTGAAGTATTACGCCGTGTGGACGGTCGTATGCCAAGCACTTACTTTGAGCAGGAAATTGCACAGCCATTTGATATTGATTGCGCACTAACAAGACAGGCAAACCATCCGCATCGAGATATAAAACCAAGCCCAGCCTTTTCTCGTTTTGGACTAACATTGATGTCTCGCTGGCTGCCTTATATTCCTTTTTGGAAAAACCAGTATTTTAGAACCTGTAGCGAACACTATCACCCAAATTCATTGGCTTGGCACAACAGTGAGATTCCTGCGGTGACTGGTCATGCATCAGCTTTGGGGCTTGCAAAAATGTATGCTTTTTAGCCAGTTGCGGTACTTTACAAGGCCAAACACTCCTGCCGCAGCCTCAGATTAAAACAATGATGCAACTGAGTTTTGCAGGGAAAGAAATGGCAACTCAAAAACAATGGCGTATGGGCGCCGGTATGATGCTCAACTCCCCAGATTTTTGCCCATTGGGGCCCAACTTAGCGGTATTTGGTCATATGGATATGGGCGGTTCAATCGGGTTTGCCGATCCCGAATCAAAACTTGCTTTTGCATATGTGACCGAGTCTTTTCATACCCCAAATAAACACGACAAAAGCCTCTGCGGTAAACGACAACAGAACTTAATTAAAGGGTTATATAAATCCATTTTATAACAGGTTATTAATCAAGAGTGACTGGTCAAAAAAGTACATTAATTTCATTACCTTTGTTTTTAAACCATGCTAATTTGATAGCAAAATAATAATAATGGAACGACAATGAAACCCATTTACTTTTCACTTATCTATCTTTGCACTATGTCGGTGTATGCCAACTCTCCTCTGCCCGACAATAGGCATGTAAGTATACAAGGCAGTGCAACAGTTGAAGCAAAGCCCGACTTAGCTGACATCTCTTTTGAAGTTGAAGTCATGAAAAGCACCACTTTGGCGGCAAAACAAGAACTAGATAAACGGGTCAATGCTTTATTAGAAGGGTTAAATACATTTGATATTCAAGATGAACATGTCTCAGCGTCTAGTTTATTGACTGAGCCTCATATTATTTATGATGATGAGGACAACCCAATAGAGTCAGGTTATATCGCCACTCGTTCAATCATTATCACGCTCACAGACATAGATAAACTCAATGATTTTCTCAATTTTGCCTTGAGTGTTAAAATAGACACAATAGAAGACATCAAATTCAGATCATCAAAATCGTCCCAATACCGACAAAAAGCAACCATGCGAGCGGTTCGTAACGCAAGAAATAAAGCAAATATGTATGCTGAGGCTTTTGGCGCGAAACTTGGCCAAATCTATAGCATCGATCCCAGCGCACATGGTTCTAGATACCAATACGGTATTGAGCGCATAGAAGTAACTGGCTCGCAGATTGACAGCGCCTATTTATCCACTGGGCGCTATTTACAAGCAACCATTACATTCTCTGTGTCAGTCAATGCCGTGTTTGATTTAGAAGTAGAGTAAATAACAGAGGTGTTCGTCATCGTACACAGACGACTTGCTCAGCCCATGTCTGATAAGCACTTTCTTTATGCTTTTCAAGTTCATCCGTTAAGAATGAAAGAAAGACGCGCACTTTTGCCGGTAAATAGGTCCGTTTGGGGTAAATTGCAAATACCCCATTTTCTATTTGTGGTGGCCTAAAGTAAGGGTAAACAGAGATAAGCTTACCTGACTCTAAGCCTGCTTTTGCTAAAAAGTGTGGGAGTTGCGCAAACCCTACCCCATCCTCACACATTGCCACCATCATTTCACCATCATCCGTAATGTGACTAGCTTCAAGGTCGTACAGTGTATACTCACCTTGCTCATCAGGTAAATAAACTGGCTGCAGTTGCTGGGTTTCTTTTATACGAAACCCAATCCACCGATGTACTTTGAAATTATCTCGCAGCACAGGCGTGCCATTTTTCGCTAAATATTCCGGTGATGCACAGACGAAAAAGTCCATCGGGCTGAGTCTCTTAGCTACCAACCGACTGTCTTTCACATACCCAGTTCGAATGGCAATATCTACCCCATTATCAATGACATCTGTGTGCAAATCATTAAGTTGCAAGTCGAGTTTAATATCGGGATAACGCGCACAAAACGCAGCCAATATAGGCCGTAAATACAAATGGCCATAACACACTGCGGCATTGATCTTTAACACCCCGCTTGGCGAGTCATTGAGATGTTTAATCTCACCTTCACATGCAGAGAGTTCCTGTAACAACTTTCGAGCAGTAGACAAATATTGCTTACCTGCATCGGTGACACTCAACTGCCTGGTCGAACGCTGGATCAAAGTCACTTGAAGCTGAGTCTCCAAACGACTAATTGCTTTACTCACTGCAGATGGGTCTGTATTACAGGATGCAGAAGCCGCAGCAAAACTCCCAGCTTCACAAGTCGCAATAAATAGCTCCATTGCTCTTAGCTTATCCATTTGATATTTCCTTTATTATTTTTCACTCAAATATACCAGTTTAATCCGTGAATTATATTCATGGCTGAACTGTAATTTTTACTATTTTTCCGTAAGTGGTGTCTTCATACACTGAGCTAACCATTTTTAAGTACTATTTTGGAGGCTAAGTTTTGCGACAACTCAACGAGAATACACCTGACAAACAACCGATGCTGCTATATTTTGCAGTGGCTTTTATTGCGATGTCAGGGCTCTCTTATATTAATTTTCTACCGGGATTAATAAATGTCCTAGTAAATGGCTTAGGATATACAGAAAGCCAAGCAGGCCAAATTGCTGCACTCAATGGGTATGGCGCTTTATTTGGCACTGCGCTGGCCATCTTTAGCGTGAAATATATACATTGGAAACCGTCGATTATCAGTGCCATGTCTGTACTGCTGATTTTTGAGTTGACCACTCCCGCCATGATTAGCTTTGATACCATGTTAGTGCTGAGATTTGCCGCAGGCTTTGCAGGCGGGCTGGCCGTTGGTGTGTCATTTTCTGTACTTGCAAAAATGCATAATACGAATCGGGCTTTTGGCTTTTTGTTATTTATTCAATTTATTATCGGCGCATTGGTCATGTACGCACTGCCCTTGCTAGAAGCTACCTTTGGTTCATATGCTGTATTTTATGTCATGGCAGCAATAGCAATCATGAGTATTTTTATGGCGATAAATATTCCTTCTGGGCGATTTCCAACTTACACACAGTCACAACAAAGCCATACAAAGATAGGCTCCCTTAGCCTATCAATGACGATCATGTTAGGTATCTTTATTTTTTTAACCGCAGCCAGCGCTCTTTATGCTTATGTTGGTTTAATTGGTATGAGAGCGAACCTAAATGAAACGCAAGTGAGTACATATATCGCCTTTACAGGCTTATTAGGTTTGCTCGGCGCTATCATTCCCATGATACAAGTGCCATTGATTAAAAGACGACCACTGACCATAATCAGCATTTCATTATGTCTCGTTGCAGTGCTCATATTACTCCAACCAACCATATCCATAACTGCCTATATTGTCGCACTGGCTTTGTTCTTCTTCGCCTGGCCCACAGTGCAATCCTTTTTATTTGCGGCGATTGCCGATATCAGCCTCAGTGGACGACTATCTACTATAAGTTCACTCGTATCCTCTATTGCGATGGCATCAGGGCCTATGCTAGCCGCATTTTTAATAAAACCAAGTGACTATAGCCTGATGCTCACGGTCTGTGCGTCGTTATTTGCGCTTTGTGCAGTCATTTTATATATGCCGCTCAAAACAGCGCCTCCTGCAAAGAGGCAATCTACTCCCACTCTTGCCACACAAGCTAAGTAATAAAAGGAAGTATCATGATCAGGTTTTTGCTTAATAAACAGATACAAGATATGAAGTCGAGGTACGATTATGATGTGCAATATATGGAAGATATTTTGCAATCTAATTTGGCCGCTTTTTTCAAATATTGGGGTTTTACCAGTATGTCATCCCATAGCGCACAGGTACCCATTGCCCCATTATTTGCTGCACGCATACGTACACTTATCAAGGAAGATTGCGGGCCCTGTATACAGCTTGCTGTCAATATGGCATTAGAAGCTGGATTAGATGCGGCACTGATTGAACGTATTATAAAAAACCAACAAAACAAAGTACCTAAAGAAGTGGCGCTTACAATGCGCTTTACCGAGCTGGTGCTTGCCCATGACCCTGATGCTGATGACCTCAAGGCACAAATAGTTTTGCTTTGGGGCCAACAAGGGCTAATCACACTAAGCTTTAGTATCAGCACCTATCGCGTATTTCCAACGCTCAAATATGCGCTAGGCTATGGCAAAACCTGCCATAAAATTGAGATAAATCAGGCAGTACATAAACCGAGCTAACTCTACGAAAGACGACAGCTCTTGCCCACTTTAGCGAATAAAAGTGGGCTTATTGATCCGCTTAAACAGAAGTTAAAAGACCCCATTCGCATTGTTAACTTTACCGCCCATAAACAAGTTATACAGTCGCATTGACATATCTAATGGCTGTATCGCATCCCAGTGCTCTACCAACCTACCATCTCGCACAGTCCATGTATCTATAATGTTCATGCCTTTCGTATCATCACCACGATGCTTTTCTTTTAATGTCGCATGAGAATGAATGATCACTTGTTCACCATCAACAAACATACGTTTGACGTCATAACTAAATTCAGGCGCTAATTTCACAAAGTCTTTAAGCGTTTTTACCACACCAGCGATACCATCCGCCATGGTACGGTTGTGCTGCTTGTATTGGTCATTTCCAAAGCGTGCGATTACTTCGTCAAAGTTGTGATCGTTCATCAGTAACTGCACAAATTCAGCTACAGCTTGGGCATTACCCAGTTCTTCTGCTTGCCAGTGAGATTGAGTTAGTGCTTGTAAATTGATCTGTGGTGTACTCATTGTTTGCCCTTAAAACTTGATTCAACTAAGGCTATCAAAGCCTTGAATTTCACTTTTAAAATGCAAGTTAAATTATTTGATTGCAAAATGCAAGTGAATTATCATGTAAGCATATCGAACAAAGAGACGTATTATGACCAAACGTTCTGACTGCCCTATCTCTAATTTGCTTGATATTGTTGGGGATAAATGGAGTTTACTGATCATCAGAGATCTGATGTTTTTTGCTAAACATTCTTACTCTGAACTACAAAACTCTGAAGAAAAGATGGCTACCAACATTCTATCCAGTCGCTTAGAGAAGTTAGAAAAGCAAGGGCTCATCAAAAAACTACCTGATGAGAAAGATAAGCGAAAAAAGGTATATCAGCTCACAGAGCCTGGCATCGATTTAATGCCGACTCTGTTAGAAATGATACTTTGGAGCGCGAAACACGCTTCAAATCTAAATATACCAACGCAGCTAGTCGAGCGTGCACAAAGCGATCGGGCAGCATTATTAAAAGATCTGATAGCGAATATTAGACAATAGCGCAATCCATGCTCTGTTTTCTATTGTAACGACATGCGCTCAAATGTGGCGGAGGTGCCCGTTGCCCCCGCTTGTTTTGCTCCGCCGAGCAAGTAGATATGATTATTTGTACTTACCGCACCAAGCCCATGACGCGTCGATGTCATTTTAGAAGGTTCAGTGTGCCAGAGGTTGGAATCCGGATCGTAACGCCAAATACCATCAAAGGTACGTGTTTTCATTTCTCGTTCTCCCTGAATGTTCATGGTGTATGTATACTCTTCACCACCAAATACATAGATTTGGCCATTAAAAACTGCACTAGCGAGCCCTGCACTGGCCTGAGGCATGTTTGCAAGGCGCTCCCAGCTATCTTGCTTGACGTCATATCGCCATAAATTATCGAGATTTTTAAAATCGAGTGCATTAACACGGCCACCCATCACATACCATTGATCGTTAATCACCACTGATGTCGCTGAATTACTTGCTATCGGTAAAGGTGCAGCTTGCTGCCACCGGCCTGCTTTGAGTACCCAATGCGCATTTGTGTCACTCAATTTACCGTTTATCAAAGTGCGACCACCAGCAACATGCACATAGCCATTGATCACACCATAAACAGATTCCCCCATAGGTATCGGTAAATGTGGGCCAACTCCCCATGTACCACGGCCTTTTTGCAATGTAAAAACAGTTCGCTTTACTTGCCATGCATTCTGTGATGTTGCATTAAACCCGCCTATTGCATAGAGCACATTGTCGCTGGCTATCAGCCCTAAATGGTGTCGAGATTCCGGTAATACAGGACCACGCGTCCACTTTTTCGACTGCTCATGATACACATAGGTACTCTTTGAGGCCGCCAAATGAGCAAGTACTGCGTGCTCATGCGCGCTTTGTTCAAAAGCGCCAGCCACATATATTTTTTCATCAAAAACAGCTGGGTATACTTCTTGAAGTGGTGTGGGTAACTTTGTCTGCGGTTGCCAATGGATATTTTTTGGCTCAGAAGCTGCGCCTTGCGTTGCATTCACCGAACAAGCTTGCAGTATAACCAAGCAAATAGATGCGAGTAAAAATGAATAGTACTTTTCGTTCATAGATTGAGGCAATGATAATTTTGGTCTGAAAAGTAAAGCATACTCGACTGATAATACCTGTGATTTTTTCCTCACCTTAAAACTTATCTATATAAATTAGGCTTTTAAGTTTGCACTGTACCCTGTATATAAGCAGTGATGTACTATTTTTGCTGAGTGTTGAAAACATAGTAACCAAAACAAGTGTTACTTTTTGACTTATCTGTGGTACTAAAATATTTCCCAAGCAAGCCATATTTCACTTTAAATTCAATAATTTCAGGGCAATATAATGTGTATACCTCACCTAATCGGAGCAAATCAAACTGTAATTACTCAGTTTGACTCGGTGTTCAGCTACTTTACTTTGAACCGTGTTAAATATACGTCACCAAATAGGAGGAATCGAGATAATAAAACAACGAACGCGAAGGCTACATATATTTGTTCCTGATTTACACGCACATCAAACACTACAATATAAAAGCCCAAGATAACAAACTGAAACAAGCTACTTTGTATACGCTATCAATCACATTTTGAAAACGAGCCTGAATGATTTATTATGCCTTAACCTTCCTTGATTGAAGTCTCTTAACGACGGCACGCACCACTTTCACAACGCGCCTTGCCTGTCAGTAAGTACGAGATTCGATAACGATTTTTTGCAAACAATAAATAAAGCTTATCCGCCATTGGTTTAATTAAAGGCCAACGAAGTGGTGCATACAGCCACCCCATACCTACCAGTTGCCATGCTCGGTGTGTGACATCTAAGCCCAGCAACAAGCCGTCTTGCTCGTCAAGCGCATGTAAAATCAAGTTGGCTTGATTGGGGTCTATATGTGGATAGTTGATAAATTCATCATTGTGAATGTCGACTGTTTTAATTTGTGCTGACTTATCACGTTTGGTCAACGCCATCATCTCTTTTACGCAAAGTGGGCAAGTACCATCATAAAATATCGTTAATTTAGTCATGTTTCTCACTCATGTTTATTACCCGATACGTACAGACAAAAAAATACGATCAGTACCGTGCTTGCAAATACACCATAACGCAGTAAGGGTGGATATTAAACTAGATTACAAGAAATTAGCCTATGTGAAGCATCAACAAACGTATGAGGATTTTAAAGTAAAAAGAGCCACAATTGGATGGCCCTATTTTTCATAAGTAAGTTTAATAGTAGTTAACTATTTCGCCCTTATTATCTACCACCGAAAACACGTGGAGTGCCACCTTCATTAGTACAACGAAAGTATGCGCTATTGATAGAGCCATCACTATATGCCTCCTCATACCACAAGAATGAACCATTTTTATAGCATACAACATAAGTGGCTTCTTGAGCTGTAGAAAAAGTAGGTAGTGAAAGTGTCACGATGGCTGCTAATGCTACCAGTGTTGTTTTAATCATTATTTGTCTTTCCTTATTTTAATAATTTTCGTGATTTAAAATTACGCAAAAATGCTATCAAAATAAGAATCAAAAGAAAACAAAATGTATATACTGATATTTTCCTGATTAGAACTAATATTTTCGTCTTTTCTAAAACTCCCCCGTCTTATATGTGTTAATAATTTCGGAGGTGAAAATGCAGTACCTAAAAACTCAAACATTCGACTTACAATTTCCAATAAAAACAACCAGCGCGCACAAACCAAAAGTGCTGGTTCTATATGGCTCGCTAAGAGCAAACTCCATAAGTAAAAAGGCAGCCTTTGAAGCGGGCAATATACTGACCTACATGGGCGCAGAAGTCCGATATTTTAACCCCCAAGGTCTACCTGTATTTGATCATGGTGAGAGTGCCGAACATCCCAAAGTCATAGAGCTTCGAGATTTAGTCACTTGGTCAGAAGCACAAGTATGGAGCTCACCAGAACTGCATGGCAATATGTCTGCCGCACTTAAAAACCAAATCGACTGGATCCCATTGTCTATTGGTGCTGTAAGGCCTACACAAGGCAAAGTCCTCGCTGTCATGCAAGTCAATGGTGGTTCGCAAAGCTTCAATGCGGTAAATAATATGCGAATTTTAGGGCGTTGGATGCGTATGCTAACCATACCTAATCAGTCATCGGTAGCGAGGGCATTTAATGAATTTAATGATGATGGTTCCATGAAAGCAAGCAGTTATCGAGATAGAGTCGTCGATGTGATGGAAGAACTGATGCGCTTTACTTACTTAACCCGAGACAATAAAGACTTTTTAGTCGATAGGTACAGTGAACGAAAAACCCAAGCTAAGCCACAAACACAAATATCCGCTGCGATGGCAGATATCCTAGAGCAAAAAGCACCATTCAATGAAAACAAGCAAGTATCTTGCTGCTAAGATAAAGGAGCGATAGCAAACTAGCTATCGCTCCTTTGAGAGTAGAAAATGACGATAGAAGAAATCTGGAAAAAATATAGGAATAGCTTAAAAGCTTTTTTACATAGCAAAGTCTCTAATCCAGATGATGTTGAAGACTTACTTCAAGATGTATTGCTTAAAACACACCTCGCCATGCATAGTTTAAATCAAAAAAGCAGTGTCAAAGCGTGGCTCTTTCAGATTGCGCACCATACAGTGATTGACTATTACCGAAAAAACGGGCAAGAAAAACACATTCAATCTCAGCAATTATGGTATGAGTCTCAACAAAGAAATATAAAAATTGAACTGGCGCAGTGCATCAAGCCTTTTATTCAAACACTGCCTGACTACAGTGCCTCTTTATTACAGGAGGTTGAACTTGAGGGCAAAACTCAAAAACGACTTGCCCAAGAATTATCTATAAGTTACTCAACTTTAAAGTCGCAGGTACAAAAAGCCCGAACGGAACTCAATGATGTGTTTCACGCTTGCTGTGAATATGAATTGGACAAATATGGCAATCTCATTGAATACCATCCTAAGTCAGACTTTGATTCTCGTGGGTTAAAGTCAGATTTAAAACAACAAGTACACAAACGACCATGTAATGATTTGAAGTTGATACTCAAAAACGCAAAGGATTAATACTTAATTCACAAGACGCTTTTTGGTTTTTCGAGGGAATAAGCGTAGCCAAAATGCGGTTTCCAACGCAACCCCTAACACTACAAAAACAAAGGCACTATGGGCACTACCGTAGCTGTATGCACTCAGCGCAGCAATTAACAGTGCCAAGATAATCAAGATCCGAAATAATGTTTTCATATTTGTTCCAACTGTCTAACTCGGTCATTTATACAGTACGAAAAAATCGCGTCAAAAGCCAAAGGACTTTGTAACAAATATTAAACGCTTGTTGAATGGCAACTAAATTAGATTCAACTTCTGAGGTTAACACCAGTGGGTAGTAATAAAGCAGCGTACCAATATATGTAAAGACTATATTGGTACGCACGATATAAACCTAAACTGACACTATTGCCATTTCAAGTCATCCCAAGTTGCTTTAGTCCAGCTTGTTTTTGTAGCTGGTAAAGTACCAGTATCACCGCCACCTTGGTCGCCACCACCTTGGTCGCCGCCACCTTGGTCGCCGCCGCCTTGGTCGCCACCACCTTGGTCGCCGCCGCCTTGGCCACCACCACCTTCGTCGCCGCCACCTTGGTCGCCGCCGCCTTGGTCGCCACCACCTTGGTCGCCGCCGCCTTGGTCACTGTCACCTTGGTCACTGTCACCTTGGTCACTGTCACCTTGGTCACTGTCACCTTGGTCACTGTCACCTTGGTCACTGTCACCTTGGTCACTGTCACCTTGGTCACTGTCACTGTCACCTTGGTCACTGTCACCTTGGTTATTATTTACGTTCGACGCACTAGATGATTGCTTATTATTGGCTGTTGAAGCACCATCACCTCCGCCACCGCAAGCACTGAGAAGCATAACCAAAAATACGACGAAAATGATTTGCAATAAGTTCATACCCGCCTCATCAAAGTGCCGTTACACGGATGTAGTTTGCTAAACGGCTAAAATCAACCACCTCATCAATTCGATCTGCTTTGGCCGGCCAGTTAAACCCGTTTGTCAGATCATACTGGCCGCTAGCAAGTGCACCTTGCCCATCAACCTCCATACCGCCAGACCATTTACCTAAAGTAAGGCTAAAACAGGTGTAACGACCTATCTTTACTTGTATTTGAGGCCTGAGCCTTTGAAGTGAATAAGAACTCTCAATTTTATCACTTCCCATTTTGTACTGTCTTTGCATAAACCCACTTACAGAAAATATCGCTTTAGCATTATCACCTATGGGTTGTGAAGGAGATAAATGAAAAGTACTACACATGGTACTTACACCAATCGACTCGTAAGTATTTCCTTCACTTAGGGGGATATCGACGGCATACCTTTGGTTTGTTTCAAAATCCATCACCGGGAAACGGTACATTCTAAAATTTTCACCATGTAAAGAAAATACATCGCCGGGTGCTGTGGCAATATAAGAGTAATTAATTGGTGCGTCCAAAATATCTTCATGCGGATTAATGATTGGATCGTACGTCTGTATTGGCTGACGTGCAGCCTCTAGCGCATCCAATCTACCACCATGTCCCTGCACAGATGACTGTATGGTTGAAATTGTAGAAGATTGCGTATTGACTGTAGCACTCAAATTAGAGACAGCCGCATCTAAATTGGTTAAATCTGTATTCAATGTTGTTTGCGACGAACTCAGTGTTGTGATTGAATTTTCATTATTCTGAGAACGCGTTGAAATAGCAGAGAGCTGGGTATTTACTGATGATACCCCATTACTCAATTGCGTTACTCGATTCTCAATATTTGTATCAACAGCCTCCTGTTGAGCTACTCTCTCCTGTAACGCATTCAAACTACTCTCGTTAGCCTGAGATCGAGTAGAAATAGCAGTAAGCTGGGTATTTACTGAAGATATCCCCGTATTCAATTGCGTTACTCGATTCTCAATATTTGTATCAACAGCCTCCTGTTGCGTAACTTTCTGCTGAAGCGCACTTAGGCTGCTCTCGTTGGCCTGAATTCGCGTATTCGCAAGGCTAACGGCTTGTGTCTGTACTTGCAAACTCGTATTCATTACCTCTAATGCAGCGCCATTTTGAGTTGAAGCTGTATTCAATGCAGTAATCGTTTGTGCCTGATCTGCCATCTCTGCACGAATACTACCTAAGCTTGTATTTATCTGCGTAATTTGTGTGGTTTTTAATTGTTTGTCTGTTTGTAGCGATTGAATACTCACTAAAGATGAACCAATAAAGTTATTCAATGCATTTTCATTTCCACTAACAGCCTGCTGTAGGGTAGATATAGAGGTGGTGTTATTTTCAATTTTATCATTAGCATTGGTTAGCTGACTGTTCAATCCAGATACAACTGAAGTCAATGACGTGTTTAACTCTGCAAGCTTTGTCTGGTTTTCACTGATATGCCCTGATAAGAAAGAAAAATTTTCATTCACTTCAGCTGCTTTTGCAGGCGTATTTGCAAAAAACTCATGTGGTACTGCCACACTATTGCCTTCATTTGCACTTAACGACATGGTAGATAGAGCGGCCCCAACCATTAATATGTGTTTCATAATGTCCTTTTACTCATAATAAAAAGAAGTATTCTAAATAAGAAAAATCAAATTAAAACAACAAAATCAAAAGTTCTTTAAAAAAACAATTGAATCCTAACTTTAATTAATAAATTAATATTTAATACATTAAATTTTTGAGAAAAGGGAAGATAAACTTTATCTTAACGGTAATACTATACACCACATCGCGTGCAAAAATAGAATGACTTACTTAGCACTCAAATATATAAATAAAAGCGACTATTACTCTTTGGTTATCTCTTTGGTATTGTCAGAACCTGACCTATTTTAATAGCATTGGTCCTCAAATTATTGGCTTGCTTGATGCTTTTTATAGTCACACGGTACTTTTGCGCAATAATTGAAAGTGACTCACCTCGCTTTACACGATGAGTTAAAGAGCTGGTTGCTGAAATTAGTGTGCCTTTCGGAGGGTATTGGTTAAAATAATTTAAAATTGCATTAGTTATAGCCACCGCCAACTTTTTCTGGTGAGTTGGGCTATTTAAGTTTTTTTCATCTTTAGGGTTGGAAATAAAACCCGTTTCAATAAGTACCGACGGAATATCTTGTGCCGTCAATACAGCTAAACTCAACCCAACAGGCTTTGTCTTATGTAACTTGGTGACTTTTTTTAACTCGCTTAAAGCTTCCGAGGCAAATACATAACTACTTTGAGTCGTAAACTCTTTAGTCATATCAGCCAGGATCACGGCCAAATTGTCGTCTTGCGTATTTTTAATTATTTCCCCAGCACCTCCGAGCAACTGAGACTCTCTTTCACGATTTGCTATCACTTTCGTGAATTCCGAATTCGCTCTTCGCGCAGATTGAACCAAAACGGACGCACCATTAGGTTTAGAAGACGTAAAGGCATCCGCATGAATTGATATTAATAAATCAGCTCTGTTTTCTCGCGCCATACGTGGCTTTCGCTCATGCCTGACAAAATAGTCACCAGTTCTGATCAACACAGCCTTAAAGCCAGATTTCGCATTAAGTTGAGCAGCCAACTTTTTGGCAATTGCCAGCGTAACATGCTTTTCGTAACTGCCTGCATAACCAATAGAACCAGGATCATCACCGCCATGCCCTGCAACAATTGCAACGACAACGTCTCGGTTATCATCAACTGTCTTACTTTTAATCGCTTGTTTCGCCTGCACTGTATCATGCAACTCAACTACCAATCTGTGACCATATTGTCCTGTCGGAGCCAAAGGAAAAACAACCAATTTATATGTATCCCCCAACTCTAATACAACACGTTTTGATGCTTTATTTTTGGGTGTACTGGTACGCACTTTTTTAACTCGGTGGTCGCTTTTGGTCAAATTTTTAAAACTAACTTGAGAGCCACTATCGTTAAAATCAATCACTAGACGATTAGGAGAACGCAGACTAAAAAAAGAATAATCAGGTTTGTCTTTTAAATCAAAAACCACTCTTGTGCTTGTTGGAGCAGACCAGAGCCGCACAGACTCTATAGCATTGTTAGCATATACTTGTGCACTACTTATAGTCACTAAGAGTAAGGTGGTGGCTAAAACTGAGCTTGCCAACAATTTTTTGTATACTAAACCGACTTTCAAAGCTTGTCCTTTATAGCAAACATACTGCATTTATGCAGATTATATTAGTAAAATAAATAATGTAAGTGAATTTTAATTCGATGAAGTGCGAAACCCATCATGTTTAGGGCTAAGCTATAGAGTGAAGCAACTTTAAAAGCAAAAACGATAGCCATAACCACTTCTAATCACCACTGTGTAAATTTAGATGTGATTTCAATATCTAAAAGAGTTAATAGGGGCTTGGCTCACGTTATCAGGATTGATTTATTTTAAGAGACTTATTTAAATACAAGAAAAAATGCAAAGCTAGAAAAAGCCTTGCATGAACTCAGATCAATCTCATTTAATAATTATACTCGATCACAATTTTCAACTGACTTAGAAAGATCTGTAGAGAACCCTATTTCCGCTGTTGTTCTGACTGGTTGGGCGAATTTATTGCTCTCAGCGGGTTGCCATTTAAACTGTCTAAGTGCCTTTTTAGCTGCGGAAATGAATCGTGTACCAGGGATTGACTTAATTGTCTCAATATCTGTTGCTTTTCCTTCACTTGAAATCACGAACTCAAACTCTACACAGCCACTTATCCCTTTCATTGCGGCACTAGACGGATAAACAGGTGCTACATGCTTAGTATTATACCAATACAGCTCGACATCCTTTTTAGAAGAAGTTAAATCAAGAATCGGCTTTTCTTTTGTGCCATCAATCCCCTGCTGTGATGCACAACCAGTTGAAAGTGCCGCTATTAATCCTATTGTGATTATCTTCATATTATTTCCTTTAATTTAAGTTAAAAGTTATTGCATAAGCTATTTTTTAAATAAATAAAAGCCATAGCCCAGTGTATTTCTTCCCGACTCAAGATAAATATCCATCCACGAATCTAATTGCTGAGTCTTTGATTTTAGTGCGTCGTTGTAAGGGGACTCTTCCAACAACATGTGCGCGTACATCACACGCCCCCATTCAAAGTTGTCCCAATCCTCATCACTGCTAGTAGTCGCATATAAAGCGGTAAAACCGACTTTACGTGCCAGCTTTATATTGCCATGATGCGAGTGATATATATCCTCTGTGACTCCCAATACATTCAGATAACCTTCCTTAGGCGGCTGTTTCCAGTAGCACTCCCCTAGCAGAAGCTTACCGTTTGGTTTTAATAACTTAATCGTTTCCGACAATGTGCTTAATAATGCATTAGGGCCTTGTTCATATGCATGCGTTGCGCCATTGCAAATAATTAAATCAAAATGATTTAAAGGCAGCTCTACATCGTTAATCGATTGACTTATAAACTCAAAACGATTTGGCTCAAAGTGACTCTTGGCATAGTCCTGTGCTTGTTCAATGAGAACATCATCAATACCCACCCCTAAAACATGAGCATCATAGGCTTCCAAGACTTGGTGTAAAAACTTGCCATTTCCACACCCTACCTCTAACACATGTGAGGATGGCGGCAACTGCAATTTTGAAATTAAATACTGTGCTTTTATTTTCCCTAAAGGACTATTATATTCCATTTGTTAATTACCTCATAAAGAAACAAAACAAATGTAATACAAATATTTAAAAAATATAATATTTGGGTAATTTACCTAAAATGGAAGCTATGAATTATGTCAAATAAATTTAAACAATCTCTGCCATTGATGATAATCAAATTATTACAGTTCAGAAGTTGATAAATTCGACTAACAAACGGAGTTTGGAAATTTAAATGATTCAACTTATCCAACGAATAATAAGTAAACAAGCACTTTGGCAGAAAATAGTATTCGCTTTAATTTTAGGATTAATTATTGGGTTAATACTCTCTCCTAAAGGCCTAGGAGCTCTAAACGAACAAAGTGCACATCAAGTAGCTCAGTGGGTTGCCTTGCCAGGTAAATTGTTTTTGGCCTTGATCCAAATGGTCGTCATTCCACTCGTTATGTCTTCTATTATTTTAGGTATTGCTGGAAATCAAGATACTGAGTTTTTAAAAAAAGTTGGCCTTAGGATCTTTCCCTATTTCGTCGCAACAACCATTGTTTCAGTGAGCATCGGCGTTATGGTTGCTTCAGTCGTAACACCCGGAGACTTTGTCGATGGTCAGCTATTAAAAGATCTTGGCGTGGGCATGGTACCAATAGCGACTAACGATGCAACTCAATCAAGTATCCCCGAAAAAGTAGCTGCAATGATCCCTGCCAATTTCACTCAGTCTGCGCTAGATAAAGATATGCTCGCTGTTGTTTTATATTCTGGGTTTATTGGTGTGGCCATGGCCACTCTCATCGCTAAGCAAAAAAGATTACTGCTAGATATCACTGAATCCGTGCAATCGCTATCACTTAAGGTCGTAAATTGGGCGATGAACTTGGCGCCTTTTGCTGTGTTTGGTTTGCTATGTGATATCACAATACGAATTGGTGTCGAAGCGTTGATCGGTGTTTCTGCATATGTAATCACCGTTATACTAGGCTTGTTGATACTGTTATGTGCCTATCTGCTGCTGGTTTATCTGGTTGGAAAGGTCCCTCCATGGCAATTTATAAGCACAATCAAAGATGCTCAGCTTCTCGCGTTTTCTACATCAAGCTCAGCAGCTGTCATGCCACTATCCATGAAAATTGCAGAGCAAAAGTTGAAGGTAAACAAACCGATTGCGCAATTTATTATCCCGCTTGGAGCGACCATCAACATGGATGGAACTGCGCTATACCAAGTTATTGCAGCTTTATTTCTCGCTCAAGTATTTGGTGTAGAGTTATCGCAAAGTCAAATCATACTATTAATGCTAACGACGGTTGGGGCATCAATTGGCTCCCCAAGTACGCCAGGGGTGGGCATTGTGATACTCGCTTCGGTTTTGACCAGTTTTGGTATTCCGCCCTCTGGTATTGCGCTTATCTTAGGCGTGGATAGAATTTTAGATATGTGCAGGACAACCTTAAATGTCACAGGGGATCTGACAGCATGCTTGTTAATGAATCGATGGCTGAGTAAAACAGTATAAAGGGAACCTAGTCGACACTTTACTCAGCAAATCTGAGCGCATCTATGGGTGCACTGATGCGCCACCAAATTGTTCAGCAAGCGTATTAACTATCTCAATAGGATCCGTAATGGGGCTTTTATCAGATTGTATTAAAACTGGTAACCATTGTTTATCTTCGCCTAATAAATCCACCAACATTTTACGTGGTTTTGGAAAATCAATTCGATGCACTTCAATATCAGCTTCCCAGTGTTTATTTACAGACAGAGCACCTTCAATTAATGCACAGTGAGCACAAATCCACGTCTTTCCAGGCCCGTCTTCAAATGGCATTTTTAGCACTATTAACTTCGGTTTCAATTGATACTCCATAAAATTAACTAGCTGTAATTAATAAAGATAATATCAAACGGGAACGCTCGAAAAACTTGAAAATTGTTCACCGTACCTCAACGCATCCACATTGACTTTATCCATATAAACTATGTAATAAAACGAATAGTGGAACAAATGGTCAGTCGTATCATCTATAATGGTTTGTGTTGAGATATTCACTTTATAAAAAGTCAGTGAAACACTATCAAAGCAGCCAAGCTATGCGACAGCCACGACTTTAATCACCGTTAATTAAGCCAATGATGCATCATGTTTGCTCTTTCCTGTGTGCTGCCTTATACACAAAAAGTATGCCCAAGAAATTAAAATTAGCTGTAACGGCCCTCTAATAAGCAAATAGATAGGTCCCCACTGATGACCACCGAGGCCTATACTATTGATCGCAGCATACACATTTGCAGGAAAGAAAAGTACAAACATCGCAATCGCCGCTTTCGCTGCCCGCACTTGATATTTAGGAATAAACAGCGCAATACCCACAACCAATTCAAGTATACCCGTTAAATACACCAAAGCTAATCGGTATGGGATCCAAGCAGGTAACATCTCCACCATACCTTGCGTTTTAACAAAATGACCAATAAAAAAGAATAAATATGCTAGTCCCAACCCCCAACAAGCAAATTTTTGAACATTAGGGGACGTGCTTTTTAAGTGTGAAATAACATAATGAATAACAAGCGGACTTATTAGTAAGAACAAAATAACGATGGGCGTAACCATGGCATACTCTTCTTTCGTTGTGCTTGATGATGATTGGCACTGTATGGAAAACAAACCAAGCTTTTTTGCATCCATGCACCATACTTGTAAAACCAAGATATTTAAAATGAATACTGTGCCTTTTTCAATCACTACTTTGTAAAAATTGTCCCTTACACCCTCACAAAAAACTAAATTTTATTGTCATCAATTTGTATCTATGTATACCTTTAAAATTGTACAAGTACTTGTATAAATTCAATCGCATGCTAATGTACAAGTACTTGTATACTTATGCGATGCACCATGAGCGAATACCTAAACACTTTAGACCAAGCATTTCTTGCCCACTTTTGTCGTCGTTTGTCTGATTTGATCAGTGAACAAGGCACGACAGTGCTTCAACGTTATGGCATCACAGCCCCAAGCACAGCTATATCAAGCATGTATTATCTTGAGCAAAATAATGGCGTCACCGTTGCTGAGTTAGCCGCAGCGCTTTGTGTCACACATCAGATGGCAACACAAAGAATACATATTCTGATCAAGCTCAACTTAGTTTGCCGAAAACCTAACCCAAAGGACAAGCGCGCAAAAACACTGCATTTAACCGACCTTGGTAAACAAGAAGTGATGCAGTTAAAACCTTTGACGTCGAAAATGACAGAGGTATTCACAGATCTCATTCAACAAATCGAATGTGATTTGCTGCAAAAAGTGCGAGAAGCTGAAAAAGTACTCATCGAAACGCCGCTTATCCAACGCTTCGAAATGTTAAATAAGCAGCGGTAAACCAAAATCGAACTATATCAAGGGTGGCGACATGAAAGCGTGTATTTCATTATTGCTTTTACTTCTAAGTGGTTGTTCAATTCACACAAAACACACCATAAACACGCACTCAATGAACGAGGTATCCCCGCCAAACACCGCACTCGCAAAACTTAAATGGCACCACGGAGCTCAAAATTGTGAGGCATCACAAGCGACTGCCCATGATATTTATCATCATGATGCAAGCACTTATATTATTAGACAAAGCAAATGCTTAACATATGAAGCGCCTTTTATATATGTCTTGGTTGGCCAGCAAGCTATTTTGATTTTAGACATGGGCGCTTTGGGAGAGCGCACTTCGTATAATTTGTATCAAACATTGGAGAAGTTGTTAGGTAAAAAGCAGCTCTCAAAAAAAGAACTGCTGATCATACACTCGCATGGACACAGTGATCACTACCAAGGTGATTGGGCTTTCGACAGCCAACCAAATACCACACTTATCCGACCTTCAAAGGCCGCGTTACAAGCCTACTTTAAATTTAAAAGATGGCCTGATGAACAGGCGCTAATCGACCTTGGTGGACGAACCTTAACAATTCTGCCCACACCAGGTCACCAAGAAGAAAGTCTAAGTATTTATGATCCGCAAAATAAATGGCTATTAACAGGCGACACACTTTACCCCGGATATATCTATGTAAAAGACTGGAACGCATACAAATACAGCATCAATAAGCTGAGTCAATTCGCAAAAGATAACGCTGTGAGCGCTATACTAGGTGCCCATATAGAAATGAAAAATGTACCAAAACAATATTACCCTATTGGCTCAACGTACCAGCCCAATGAGGCATCGCTGGATTTAAGTGTAGAGAAACTTCACGCTCTCAATAGCGTATTAAAAGCAAATGAATCACCCACTGAGCTGATATTCGATAGCTTTATCATTAAGCCGATGAACTTTTTCCAAAGAACGCTAAATAATATAGTTAGGTGGTTTCAGGCCAAATAATATGGCTAAGATAAAAATAAAGCCATGGCTATTTATTGCTTCTACGAACACGTTACTAATGTGGGCCTGTTCATTGTTTGATGATAAAATCGGCACTCTTACTCTAAGCGTCATGATATCCCTATCTCCTTTTAATCAAAACTTATACATTATTCTCTTTTTTACCCATTTCCCGAATAAAAAAGCAAATAAAAACAATACAAAAAATTAAGTTAAAGACTATTCTCCAATAGGTGTATGGATACTAAATGCTCTTTAGACGCACTGAAAAAGTGGCTATGTAAGATAACTAACTACCTAAAAAAAAACATCAAAAAGGACTCTTAGTAAACGCCCTGAGACCGCAATATAAGAAAAACCAAGCGCGACGCCAAAACTACTAATACAATGAAACCAATTAAGTAACTCTGTAGAGTTTGTACCTATTATCCCCAATAATTCAAAAAACGAAAACCCCCAAAGTAGCAGTGCTGTAACACCTGCAAGTAACCTAAAGAAAGGTCGTATAGTTACCATATTACTCATATTCTACGATGCATTTAGTGATGGTTTAAAATAGAAAAAGCCGACGGCATAGCTCATCGACTTTTTCATTGTTCATATGCTAAAGCATATAAGGGTTATCGCTATTTTGACTTGAACCTTGACTCGGTGCAGGCTGTCGCTCAATACGTGCTAGGCGCTCTAAAATCACATCCACTTTGCGACCAATCTCAGGGTCTAGGGTGCTTGATTGCTCTGCCTGTTGCACCAGCGAAGGTAACGCAGTGTTGACCAACTCACTCAATGCAAGTGCCACTTCATCACTCGGTGTCGCTTGCTGTGCACTCGCCACCTGCTCTCGCAGCTGAGCAACTAGTTGCTCCAACACAGAGCTATGCACTTGTACCTGTGTAGTCAGTTCATCATGATGCTCTTGCAACTCTCCTGAAACACTTGAAAGTTGTTCTGCCGTTTGGTGCTGACTAGACTCAAGTACCTCTTTTAACTTGAGACCTAGCACATCTTGGCTTTTTAAAAAGTCGCGGCTGAGCCCAGATAAAGCGTCACCGATATCAGTCTTTTTAGCCATCACCTTTAACGCTTCACTTTGTTGCGCTAACAGCTCGGACTGACGCGAGTGATGTGCAACTGAGTTTTGCGCCTCCAACACCTTAGCCATATGCTCCAATTTGCTGGAAACACACTCTACTAAAGCCTGCTGATGCCCTTTAGATTGCTCTACCTGCGATTCTTTGAGCGTGTTTTGAGCACTCAATGTACTTCGCAATTTTGTTAATTCATCAGCTAACTTCGCAAGTTCTGCGCCGTGCCTTGCCATGCCTTCACTATGTTTTAAAGCACTTTGCTCTGCACTACTAATCTGACTGTCGCGCTGACTCTCAATTGCACCCGAGACTTGTTGTAACTGCTCAGACAATGCCGCTGTTAAAGCTTGCTGTGAAGCAAGTCTATTATCCGCTCTTTGCGCATCGAGCTGTGCTTGCTCTGAATAACGCTCTGACTGAGTATTTAAAGCGCCAGTAAGTTGTGCCAATGTTTCATTCACCTTGTCCACCAGCGTCTCAGTCGTATTCACGCCTTGATGCGCTAAATGTTCACTGTGTGTCTGCCTTTGCTGATGCTGCTCAGCCAAAAGCCCTATAAGCTGCTCAAATGATGCCGTAAGCGACGACTGCTGCGCAGTTTGTTCAATCACTTTTGCTACCGACTGTATGCTGTCATTGGCGTCTTGCGCACTGACCACTTGATTCAGAGATTCAAACAAGGCTGAGTAATTATGGCTTAATTGCTCTTTATCCAACTTTGTTGCAATACTGGTGAGTGACTCATTCAGTTCACCAAGTTGCTCGACAGCAAGTAGTATTGGACTGCCTGCATCATTGGCTCGGTTAAGTAGCGCGTAATCATCTAAAATCTGCTGCCAACGTGCTCTTGCCTGCTCGTCCAACGTACCACGTAGCTCAGCGAGTTTAAGGAGGTTCTCCTCACTGCCTTTGCTGAGCGTTTGCGCCTCACCGCGGTAATGATCTTGAATAAGGTTTTCTAATTCCTCATCATTCATTGCCGCCACCACTTTTTCAGCCATCTTATTCATGTTTCGATAACTGCCCTGCAGCTTAAACGGTGGCTCAATACGATAATCATCGTCTTGCGCTGCGGAGGCAATATACTGGGCATTCACCTTCAATACGGTATTTCTTATCTGAATAAGCTTTTGTAACACAGATACAATTTCATTTGCTTGCGCCTGCGAATAGTTATGCTCCAGCTCGTTTAGAGAGATGTCTTCGCCTTCAGAAATACGCACTAATTTATACAAATCCTGCATGTTACGGTTGGCAAGTGGCGCAAGCACTGCGTTTGAGGTGAGTGCATTTTCAATGAAGCTCATTGCAAACTCTTGCTCACAACCCGATAAAGTGTCACCTAAATTGTAGATATCGGCACGGTTAGCCAACATATCTGGAATTTTAAAGCTCTCGCCAGATTCAGTGTAAGGATTACCCGCCATCACAACTGCAAACTTTTTACCACGTAGGTCATAGGTTTTACTGCGACCATTCCATACGCCATCAATACGCCTAGAGCCGTCACAAAGTGAAATGAATTTTTGTAAGAATTCAGGGTTGGTATGCTGAATATCATCCAAATAGAGCATGACGTTATTGCCCATTTCAAAGCTCTGATTAATTTTTTCAATCTCTTTTGCGGCCGTTGCATTGATCGCTTGGCCTGGGTCGAGTGAAACCTGATCATGGCCTATTGATGGGCAATTCACTTTTACAAACGTTAAACCAAGTCGATTGGCAACATATTCAATCAGCGTCGTTTTACCGTAACCCGGTGGAGAAATAAGTAACAACATCCCCATTAAATCGGTACGCTTGTTATTACCTGACGCACCAATTTGCTTCGCAAGGTTGTCACCAATGATTGGGAAGTAAACTTTATCAATCAATTGGTTACGGACAAATGAACTCAATGGCCTTGGCTTGAATTCATCGAGCTGTAAACGCTCCTTTTGCTCTACCAAAATATCAGACTTAATTTCATGATAGTGACTAAACCCACGTACATGTTCAGCCAAATACAGCTCTGTACGCGCAAAAAACTCCGAGTAATCAAGCGTTAATACTTGCTCATCAATACGAATATGTTGACCTAACAGCCCATTAACTTGATTAGTGACGGCCACATCTTGCGCGTTGAACTTAGCCGTTTTTAGATGCTGTAATAGCACCATATTAGCCGCCTCGATCAAATCATCGCTACTGACTTCTGTATCATGCTGTTGTCCATATGCGTTAAGCCAGCTAGTTGCCATAATGGCTTGATCTTGCATATGTTCCAATGCCTGCAACGTATCTTGCAGTGAACCTGCAAACCCTTTACTTCTGGCAACACTGTTAAATTGCTCGGCTAATTTTTTAACCGTATGGGAGGTCGAAAAAACAAGGTCTTTTTTGCTGTGCGCCAACTCTTTGATTAAATATTCAGCACTTAACTGTCCAGATAAGGCCGATGTGTAACCCAGGTAACGGTTTAGATCAGTTTGTGCAAACTGTGTGATCACCTCGCCAAGTTCAGTGGCTAGCTGCACTTTAAATCGCGCATCACCTAACAAGGTCTCCATCAACTCAGCCTGCTTAGACTGCTCGCGCCACTTGATTAATTGCTTGTCATCACATTGACTTGCATACAGCTGCGCTACCACACGCGCTGATGTAGGGTATATCAATAATCCTAACGCCTGTTTTTGTGCCAGCAAGTTTTGCAAGATCAAGGTTGCATCATGGTCATGAATGCCCTTTTCATAACCCTCTTGATATCTAGGCTCTGCAAATTTCTGCACTAACGTGAGCAGTGAATCATCAGCTATCGCAGCATTTAACCCATCAAGCGTCAGTGCGTGAGTCGGATCTGTCGCCGCTGTCAGCACTTGCGCGGCTAGAAACTCACCACGATATATGTCGTTATTTTCAGAGACTAAGTTCTGCTGCCAATATGGGCGATAAGCCAGCAAAGTTTCGCGAATACGCTTATCCCCTATAGGCTCAAAATACTCAGTACCAGTAAGATGAAACATCAAATCTTCATCACGAGGCAATAAAGTCAAGTCTAGTTGCTGCTTATTGACTCCAAAATTGTGCTTGCCAATTTTGACCGAGTTACCACCATCACTGTATATATCTTGCTTATCACGTAGAGAGCGGATCCCTTGATCTTTAGACGCTTTTAGCTTAGCTTGAATATCATCCGCTTTAATCTCATCACCCAGATCTTTAAGCTCTTGCGTCAAACTGCGTAACTTGCTGATCATAGGATCAGAAGCAAAATAGCTGTTTATTTCATCAATATCAGTGAAGTTTTGTGAGCGTCTAGTTACCCCTTGCAAAATACGCTCAGCGGCATTGGCTAAGTTTAGTGCTCTGCGCTGCCTTTCATCTATCAGCTGCTGCTTATGTGCTTCAAAGCTTTCATAGACATCATCGCGCTTGGCCATGATCTCAGCAAGATACTCGTCATATTCACTAAACTGAGACTCCAGCTCTTCTAATTGAATTAACAAGCGAGAGAGCTGCTCATCACATTGCTCCGGCGTACGCGCGTTGTTCAAACTGCTGGTAATACTTTGACTAAACAGTTTAAAACGCGCTGCAAATTCCGCTTTTGCCTCTACACTACCAAGACTTTTTCGGCGGATCTCAATACTGGCTTTGGCTCGATTAACCAAGCCATAAACACCACTGACATCCTCTAGGATCTGTGTTCTAACACGACTATCATCGATTTCTAAATCAAGCATGGTATGATTGAGTAAATCAAGCTCATCGCCCAGAGTATCTAACGCATCTAAAAATCCATTGAGCTCAGTGACACTCTCACTTTTCTCGCTCAAGCCGGTGAGCTCACCGAGTTTGTCATGATAAGGCGCTAAAGCAGCCTCTTTTTGTAAAAATTGCGCCGTCGCTTTACTCAACTCTAAAGTCAGCTCATCAAGGCGTATTTGCAGCGCTTGCAAAGCGGTAACATCTATATATTTTACCTCTTCCAAGCTAATAATTTTGCCTTTAAGCAGCTTAAGCGCTTCAAGGCCTGTGACAAATTCAGTGGCCAGTTTAAAGCTATCAGGGCGAATATCCTTAGTGGTCGCCTTATATTCTTGCTCAATATCAGCCAGTGCTTTTTTGGCTGTCTCTTGTATTTGGCTGACTTTCTCAAACTCATCCAAAACCTGCTCAGAGGTTTCAAATATCTCATGTAATTGAGTATTGAGAGGTGTAAAGTCAGGCTCTGTTAGCCAGTGATATCTGTCTAAGATACTGCGTGTTAACGAGATCAAACTTTCATAGTGAGACACATTGGGATTTTGCTCACTGATAGCCTTGCAAACACTGTATAGATCTGAAATACCTCGCACCAAATCTGGATTCCCAATCTTACCCAGCATACTGCTTGGTGTAGGCGCATTGGCAGCAAACTCAACAGAGCAAAATGGGCTATCCCAGATCTGAATTGGATGAACGCGCTCAGCTTCTTCCTTTTCAGCCTTGAAGGTGATGGTTAAACCATCTTCATAGACACCATAACCATGACAATAGATTGGGTTTTGAAGGTTTTTCTCGATCAGATTATAGGCAAATAATGCGTAGCGCCCTTCGCTTGGCTCATAAAAAACATATAAAACATCCTCACCATTAGGAGATTTTATCTGCTTATGAAATTCTAAGTTTTCAATGTGGTCTTCAAACGAACGAGTCTGCCCTGATTGTAAATAGTAACCACCTGGGAAAATTATGCCGTGGTCATCAGGAAGTTGTACACATGCATCTGAAATAGCATCTTGGCGGATGACCTTTTCGGTCACACAATTGAAAATATAATAGCGCCAAACCTTTTCGCGATAAGGTAGCACTTTAAGTAAGATGATTTCGCCAAGCTTCGCATAATCTACATCACAATCAGCGAGGGATTGGTTTTTATCTTCAACTGGCTCCGCATAGATCCCTTCACCACTTTCAGTATTATTCTCGATTTTAATGGTTAGATCGCCACCAACCGTCTCAACAAACACGGTATCAAGAATATTAATATGCGGATGACGACCTTCTACATGATTACTTCTATCGGTTTTTATCCATTCAAAGTCATAGTCCTGACCCGTATTTAAATCCCGTTCGCCGCGATTATCTATGTAATCAAGGGTGTTATCTGCTGCTATCTCCCAACGAAAGACTCGTACATCGGTGAGCTTGTCACCGATTTGAAATAGCGCGTAAAGCTTGCCATTTTGCTGAAATAAATGCTGTAAGCGGGTTTCTTTGTAATAGGTATATAACTCGTCAAAATCTCTCAAAAATCGATTGTCTGTGAGAAACTTTGTTTCACTTGGATATGCTTCTACCTCATAGTGATCATCTTGCTGAACTAGCTTTTGAACACTGAACACATCACCTACTTGAGTATTCTTTTTCAATCCTAAAAATACGTTGTAAGCAAAGATGAGTTTATCACCAATGAGCACGATATCTCGTGGTATACAATTGTGTTCTGTTCTTACTCTAGCACGCCCTTTTACTTTGATTTCAGTGCTGCCAAAGGTATCTATACGGTTTTGGTTGAGTAAATCAATGTCTGTGCGCAATTGGGCACCCGAGTTACTCAAACGGCGCTTGATTAAATCATAAGAGCCCTGTTCTAGTGCGGCATTATTTGCAGAGTCCGTCATAGTCTACTGTCCTGTTGTACAAGGAGGGTAATTAGAAAGGTGAGAGCATGCTAGAACGCATGCTCTGTTCATCATTTCAAACGATGCTTAGCTCTGCTCGTTTGACTCAACTTGCTTCGAATTGCCGTTTAGCGTACTACCAAGTAGCGCTAAAAGCTGCTGCTTTTCAGCATCGCTGCTATTTCCTAACTGACTAAAAAACTTACTCATTGCCACATTTTTCATCGTCTCTGATGACGCATTCGCACCACTTAAAACACCTTTTAGGTCATCCATGATATTTCTTTCCCCATTTAAATGATCTTTAAATAAGGTTTGTACTGTATCACTCTCACCCACTAAGCCATCAATTGACTTACCGAGTGTGATAGCCTTCATAAACTGATTAAAGAACTGACCATCACCACCCATGATGTTGATGTCTGCACTACCCAGTGTTTTACTAAGCACTTCAGATTGATGCGCTGCAATGTCTTTTTCAGCTTCTAATTTAGCAAGCATTAACTCTTTTTGCTGGTTAAGCTGCAACGTAAAGCTTTCATAATCGCGCGCCGACTGATCCATCGCATTTAACGCTTGTAGCTTCTCTTCAAGGCCTTTTGCTTCTGCTGACATACGACGTTCAAGTGTCTGAGCTTCCGCTTCACCTTGTTTCTCAATTGCCTCAGCCATTGCCGATTGCACTTCAGCATCTGCAAAACCGATGTCACGTTTACCTTGTGCTTCTGCCGCCAGTTTTTGTTGCAATACTTGTGCTTCCGTTTCACCTTGCTGCGCGTTTGCTTCTGCTTTCGCTTTAGTAACTTCGGCTTCAGCTAAACCAGCTGCCGCTTTTTCTGCGCGCTCTGCTTCCGCCAACACTTTTTTCGACTCAGCCGTTTGATTTGCGATACGCAGCTCAGCTTCAGCCATTTTTTCAAGCTCTCTCGCCTTGAACTCTGACGCTTGCTCTTGCGCTTTAGCTGCTTCAATATCTTTCACCAGTGCTTCTTCTGCTTCTGCTTTGGCTTTAATCACAATTGCTTCTTTTTCCCGCTCTGCAGCTGCCAATGTTTGCACATCTTTAATACGCTCTTGTTCTTCTGCAACCGTTTTCTCAACGGCTACTCTGTCACGTAACACTTCAGCAATTTCTTTACGCTCCACTTCAAGCGCTTTTTCTTTGTTAATGCGCATGATTTCCGTTTCTTTCTCACGCTCAATAACTTCGATTTCACGAGAACGCGCCACTTTTTCTTCTTCAATGGCCAGTACACGAAGGCGATTTTGTTCAGCAATGTCAATTTCACGCTGTTTGTTTTGCTCGGCAATCTCAATTGCTTCATCTGCTTTTAAGCGTGCATCTTCTGACTTCAAACGTTCTTCTTGCTTTACACGTTCCGCTTCAGCCGTCTCCCTTGCACGGACCGTTTCAATCTCGCGCTGCTGCTTTGCTTTAGCATCTTCTTTTTGACGCTCGATTTCCAACGACTTCTCTAACGCCGCTTGGTTTTGGATCTCAATTTGCGCTTGCTCATCACACTTCAGTTGATTGGTTTGAACGTTTTGTTCCGCTGTTTTTTCGGTAATGCGACGGATCCCTTCAGAATCCAAAATGTTGTTTTCATCAAGTTTGTGAATGGAGGTTTGCTCTAGATAATCAATCGCAACATCTTCCAATGTATAACCAGATAGATCCTGACCAATCACCTCTTTAATCGCATCTCTAAACTGGTTACGATGGGTAAACAACTCCTCAAAGTTCATTTGCTTACCCACTGTTTTCAGTGCTTCGGAAAACTTAGCTTCAAACAGCTCTTGTAGAGTCTCAGGTTGAGAAGCGCGTGCACAGCCAACTTGCTTGGCAACACGTAAAATGTCCTGCTTGTTTTCATTAACGCGAATATAAAAGGTAATTGCAATATCTGCACGGATGTTATCTTTACAGATCAAGCCGCTGTTCTCTCTGCGCTCCAATACCATGCGTTTGGTTGAGATATCCATCACCTCCATTTTATGAATAACAGGGTAAACAATGCCCCCCGTAGTTGTGACATCTGGCTCATTTTTCATTTTGTTAATAATGAGCGCATGCCCTTGATCCACTTTTCGATAAAACTTCCCCACGATTAAAATAATCGCAAAAATAACGGCGATGACCACGCCAACGATTGTTAAAATTGGTCCGAGATTATCTAAAAATTCCATGTGTATTCCTAAATGTTTTAATTATTCCAAACCATGGCTATGTTTGTTTTCACGTAGAGCTGCCATGGGATATTTTCCCCAATCACCATGATAGAAATTGGAGAAGTTGATTAAATATTATTGATGACTTAATTCGTTATTATTACCAAGGCTTTTCAACAACTAAGTAACTGTTTTTATGAATATCGTGTTCAATTAGTAGCGCGACATCGCCAAGTCCAAACAACCCCTCTTCATCGGCTCTGACTTCTATCAATTGTTCTGTACCTTGAAACTGGACTTTTGCTTGGCCAAATTGGCTGTTAACTTTGCTTGTTGCAATCACACATTCAAGACCAATAAAGTCGTTTTTAGACGCCGCTTCCTTACTATCAAAAAAGCGTCTCAAAGGTTTAACTAATAAAGCGGTTAAAGGAATGGAAGCTACAAAACAGCCAAGCATCATCAAACTGCCAAGTAAATAAAACATCACCCCATCGCCTAAAGCATAAGCAAATAGTTGATGTGCGTAAAAGCTTGCAACCCAACTGATCAGCACCACTAAACTAATTGAAATAGTCAGCGGTACGCCACCAAATCCCATTTGCAAGAAAGAATCGCTGCCCCCCTCAACTTCAAGCTCAACGTCGCCTTCTAGCATATCGATATCAGCAAAACCTAACAGCGCAATCAGCCAAAAAATAATGACGATAAGCAATAAAGTGGTAAACACCACGGTGGGAAAAGTAAAAATAGTATTGAGAAAGTCCATAATCTTTTGTGTTCCTATGAGTTAGGGGCTATTCAAACCACATGTACTCTTTTTAAAAGCGCTACTTACTGTTTTTGACATGCTGGATAAGCAAATCAGCAACCTTTTGCTTTACCATACGCTTATCTCCATCAGCAATGTCAAAACGCTCCGCCAGCAGCCCAATTTCCTCATCGCTTAAATTAAAACTAAGCCTTTGGCGCGTTTTTTTTGATTTTATTTCTAATCCTAGGATCCGTCGGATCATATCCGATGGGGTGAGCTCCTCATCAATTGCGTTTTTCTTAATAAATTTTTGCACTTCGGAGCTTAAGTCAAAAGCAAGCTGTGTAGCTCTAACTGCCTTTTCTTGCTTTTGCCAAGTTTTTTTATTTTCACTCATCCGTGTTACTTATTTTGTTTTGCTCGGATCCGAGCCAATACATCTGCGCCCTTTGTTGCTTCTTCACCGATACCAGCTGCGCGCATTTTATCATTAAGTGATTTATCACTATTTTCATCAGCTAATTGCTGTGCTGCATCTAGTTGATCTTGCCTGTCCATTTGCCGCTGTTTAATACGCTCAAGTGACTGTTTCGCAGATGTCATCGCAGAGTCACCCGATGCCATAGTATCATTCACAGCCATGGTTGCTTTTTGTACGCTTTCAGTGGTTTTAACCATGCTTAGTTGGCGTTGATTCTCAACAATGGTTTTTTCAGCTTGCTTAATTTGCTCTTTAAGCTTGCTCACATTAGTCGCAAACGTATTGAGCACTTGCTGCTGCTCTGCTTTTTCCTGCTCAAACTCGGCTATTTTACTAGCGATTTCAAGCGCCAAAGTTTCTTCATCTTTATCAAGTGCCTGCGCAGCATAAGTTTCGTGCTGAACGATATCTTCATCGAGACTTTTGATAGCGCGTGTAGTCTGTATTTCCTTAGCCATCACTTCTGTTAGGCTGCGCTTGGCATCATTCAATGCGGCTTGGGCATCTCTAATTTCTTGCTCAAAAATACGAATTGCATTGGCGTCAACAATGCCTTCACCCACTTCATTCACACCACCTTTAACCGCAGTAAATAACTTCTTTAAAATACTCATGATTAATACTCCTTATTATTCAGTCAAATAATCACTAATTGCATCTAACGCATCTATCGAGTTGGCAGATAAAGTGACAATCTCATGACCAAGCTGCTCAAGTGTTGAATTTGTAGAAAGCGCACCAAAAATTGCGTATTTATTGTCAATCTTAGCAAATGCACTCAACGGCATAGGTACGTTTAAGCGCAATAATGTATCGTTTAATTCAGCTTGCTTTTGTGCAGTTATTTCTTGCTCTGAGAACAAATAACAAATACACAAGATTTGCTCTTCTGTTCGGGTAACAAAAATTGGAAGTTCATCATTTCCATCAACAATAACTTGTAGAACTTCTTGTCCAACATTGTTGATAAAAAAGGACTCAAAACTGGCCCCTTCAGTTTCATACTGAGAGAGTTTGAGGGAAAGCTCATTTAATTCCATATAACAGATTCCTTATATCTAATTGGCTTTTTCCGTAAGTAAAAGCCGAACTGTTTGTATGAGTTAACGACTTTAGATTTGCACGTCATGACATAATATGTCAATAACATTTTTGAAAAAAACGCAAGTTTACTTATCTCGCTTCAAGCCAAAAGCTCAAAGAGCCATAGTTAACCACCGCTATTTATAACAGCAATTTATAACAGCAATTTATAACGAGGTAAAATTAATATATTCATATGAATAACAACATGTTATGGAGTACAACAACGATTATAAGCAGGCTTTATGATTTTAAGATTGATGTGTGTTAGTTGGAGGTGTAGATCGTTTTGGAGTAACGAGTTAATGTCCTCATCACTCCGACAACACAATATTAATTACTTCGTAATCTGGCTTTTAAATTATTTTTTACCGCAGGCCATTCGTGAGACAAAATTGAATAGATAGCAGTATCTCTAATTGAACCGTCAGGCATGACTTGGTGGCTTCGTAACACACCATCCAACTTTGCGCCTAGCTTTTCAATTGCCACCCGAGAAGTTTGATTAAAGAAATGCGTTTTAAACTCCAAAGACAACGCGCCTTTAGTGTCAAAAAGGTGAGACATAAGTAAGTATTTGCTTTCAGTATTTACTCCGGTTCTTTTCACCGAGTCTGAATACCAGGTGTAGCCTATTGATGCTCGGCGGTGCTTTTCTTTTACGTCATAAAAACGAGTAGTTCCAACCACTCTTCCGTCATGTTTGGTTTTTACAACATAAGCCATTTCCCCACTTTCCATAGCTTCAAGCGCTTTTTGAACATAGGCTTGCATCCCCTCTGGAGTAGGCACAGTTGCATACCAAAGTTGCCAACTTTGACCGTCACTTACGGCCTCTTTTAACAGATCACAGTGGGTAACTGACAAAGGCTCCAAGACGACGAGCTTGCCTTCAAGTGTACCGCTGGATAACCACATATTTAAATTCCTTTAAATGAACACTATGTTCAATTGTAAAGGATATAAAAATCGGAAACAGTAACTTTTATAGTGAACATCCTTGATTAATCGATACGGACAATTCTTCTGATAATATGCTTATGTTGTTTGAGAGTATATGAGTGATAAACGGACTCATGATAAGCCAGGGAATCACTCTTATCCAACTCATAACATACATACTGTATGCCAGTGTTTTGATAGCACTTTTGATTGTGCACGGCTTCCCAAGCATCGCTCAACAGTGCTTCATAATCTCCTTTAGGTTGCTCTCCTATTATTTTCTTTAATTCTAATATTGAAAGCTTACACCCTGCTTCGCCTTGCTCACTTTTAGCTAATCTTGTTTTATTTTGTCCTACCACCGGGGTCATTTGTGCGTTGTTCTTTATTTCGTCTAATTCTTTTAAAGCGATGATTGAAATATCTCGAATCATCTGCGTTTGAAGCAATTGAAAAACCTCTTCCGAAGTGTGCTCTCCGTATGCTGCAACACGGTCTAATGCCATTATTAGGCGATTATCAGGCATGCTTTCTTGTGATAAATACATACCATAATCTGGGTCATTAAAAATAATAAAATCGAATATATCTTCTTTACTTATTTCAGTGCCAACACGATTATTTTCATGACAAATGCAAGCAGCTAAGAAACTGTCAAACCCTTGCATAAACGACACGTTCAAACTACCATTTTCAGAAGATTTAACACTGATAATATAGCTACTTTCCACAACATTGTTGCAATCATCTTGAGAAGTAGTTATCTGATTATTATAAGAAATACTGTATTGACCATCCTGCATTATAACGACTCCCCTCTTTATTGAGGCTATTAAACTCCGCAACTAGCTTCCACCACAACATCGACGCCGAATTAATCAATCGGCGTATAAATTAAGTCGCAATGAAATTTATCCATAACAGATATGCATTTTATTATTTTTTGTTTAGATATTAATCTAAAGCTAAATACCTATAATGTAAACATTAAATTTACATTATAGGTTAGCGTTCGTTTATAAGTGAAGAAATGGGAGGCTAGAATCAATAAAACACAATCAAGGCCTTGCTGTACGACTTAATTTAATAAGGCAAAGCGCATATTAAATACACCATCTGCAACTTCCTCTATTTCAATCGATGCAGAGTGACGGTACAAGTTTAGCTGTGTCAACAGTTTAATTCTATCTTCATCTGAGGCGTTGCTTTCATCCAGAAGCAATGTGGCATTAATATAGTGCTTATTTGACTCAGCATATTCACATGATTGAGAATCACGCTCTTCATACTTAATTTGTTCTATAAATTTCTGATCCATAGCACGTCTTTATTGTAAGTTATTCAACATTAATAACTATATAAAAGTCCTTGTAGCTCAACTATTACAAAGTATTACACGAGTATCAAGTTTAATTTGTCACCATTCTCAAGTGATGCAAAAAACCCACTGCTTAGAGATGGGTTGATAAAAGCTGAGCTAGCCCTTAACTACCGAGTATTTAAATACAATGATTGCAATGGTCCAGATGTCAACCACTCCACCATCACTTGCCGCTGACTTACAGAAAACATAAGTTGACCACTGTCGTCTACTTCCGAGTTCATAAAGTTCATGTACAAGTCACTATTTTTGCAAGCTGTGGTCGCTTTACCATCACATGTTAAATGGCTATGGGTATTTTTATCGGTTGGCATTCCATGCGTATGCCCTATTAAACCCAATAGATGCCCCAGTTCATGTGTAAATGTTTTGCCTTGATTAAATCTGGGCTCTCGTGGCTGAATGATGCCAAATGCAGTATCCGCTACTACCACACCAATTACCCTATCATCAGCCAAGCCAGGTATGTTTGCCCTGCCAACTAAGCCTAAAACGCCCTTAAAATCCCTCGCATAACCCACCCAAACATTGAGATATTGATCAGTTGGCCAAGCATCTATTCCTCCTTCTTCCGACTTTGCGTAAGAATGCTGAGCACTAATTACACTCAAATTAGCAACTTTACGATTTATGCCTGAATGTGGGTTACCATTGGGATCATGTGATGCTAAATACAGCTGAATCCCAGTGTCCGCTATGTATGGCTTAAACTGATCATCAATTGATTCAAGCTCATTATGATTCAACCCTCTAAAGTGCTTATTTGTCGCCTCAATTTGCGAAATAATTTGCTCATCACTGATTTCAACATACTCATTTTCTAGCACGTGTACAACAACAGGTAACCGGATCCTTTCGATCCCTTCCTCTGGGAGTGGGAAATGGCTTTGTAGTTTAATTGTAACAGTACAGTCAGCTTTGACAGCTCCCGTTTGATAGCGCAAATCATTCAAACTACCATCGCAGCCTACTGCAGACTCAATATAATGATCACTATTTGGTATAACTAAAAACTCAACTTTATTGCCATGAGCTACCTTATAATTAGGCTGAGCCACCCATCCCCCTGTTGATGTTTCCACATTGACAGCATATTGATGAGCTTTAAATTTAGCCTCTATAGTACAATCCTTATTTATATTCTTGACACTAAAGTCGTGCCCATTTAGAACACCACCACACCCCGAAATGTTTTCTAGCTCATAACCTTGCTCCATCTCAATCTTGAATATTTTGGAGTTTGAAGCTCCCATTTTGAAAGATAATGGAGATATTCCTCCACCCTTGTTAAATGATGTTGAGACCACATAATTTACAGGCGCAGGATATGATGAGTTAGGTGTATCTGACTCACTAGAACCACCGCAACCCAGCAAAAAAATTGATAAAATACCAGTAAAAGCTATATATCGCATGAAACTTATCCTTAAATTAAAAATGCAACTAATTAACTACAATAGCCAAGTGTATATAAAACATCCAAGTTAAATTTGTTATTTGTTGTTACTCACAATATTTTCTATTAGTAAATAAAAGCTGATTTTCATTTTAATATTACTGGGTCCGAGCAATTTAAGGAAATAAAAATACTTGCCATTTTAAGTTTCAGGAATAAAATAACCCAACATAGAGCCAAAGCTCTATACTGTTAATTATTAAGGATGAATGATGAAAAAATTAATTACCTGCCTCTTAGCACTTTGCGCCTTGAACGCATCAGCTAACACTGACCAAATTAACGCAAAGTTGCTTTCTAATAAGATTAAAATAGTCGCATTTGGCAAAAGCGGTTGGGATGCACGCTGGAGAGAACCAACATGCAGCGTGTCAAAATCAGATAAAGATGAAAATGGTAGGCCCTATCTCACAAGTTACTATGATATGTGTACATGCCAAAATAGTATCCAAGCTAAATATTTGATAGAAGACACACAAGATAATCCAAAGGATGAGCTTGTTATTTGTTATCTTAACAAGTAAGTATTCTTACTCTAGTAGGCCAGTTTAATCTCGGCCTACTTTTAAATTCTAAAAAGTCAAAAAAGCAACAACCCCTTTCAATTAAGCAAAGAAGCAGCAACGACAAAACAAAGAATTTTATATTCTTAAACCCTTATTTACCTAGAGTAATAAAATTACCATCGCACTGGTTAAAATGTTATACTGTAACAGTAATAACCATGAAGACAGTATTAGCTTCATAACCTATAGGTATTTAAATGTCACCATTTCAATTAGAAACTTACATCAAATATAGTAAATTTGTTGCTGTTGCAGCCATCCTTATTAGTATTACGGCATGGGCTGTAGAGCTAGCTGGCGTCGTATATGTATGCCCTTACTGCAGAACACAACGCACGGTCATTGGATTACTGGGCGTACTATTGCTTCTTCCAAGCGCATCACACTGGATTTCTAAATACATAGCGCTTGTAATAGGTTTCTTTGGTGCAGTTGTTGCGGCTAATCAACACTTTATGGGGTGGAAATCCATATCGGCAGGCAAATTTAAGTTTCATGAGCATATCGCAATGGATCCATTCTTATTATCTGGCTTAGCAATGACAGGGATCATTGGCTTAGTATTTTTGAACATAAAGCAATCAAACGTTCGTCAAAAAACAGATTAGCAGCCAGCATGTGCACAGCACCGGCTTAATTCTATGTCGGTGCTAAGCGCATATGGCGTATGTTTATAAGCCATAAACACTTGGATTCCTACCATCTTTCAATATCTGCTTTTCCAGCTCCGTTTTGTAAGCAATATCAGCGTCGTCATTATGCCAATACCTACTACCAAATAGTTCGACCACGCGCTTCATAATGACAGCTGTTGGCATCCTCACTCCGGCCTGAAGCAACATACTATAAAATAGGTCATCTGCAGAAACTCTATCTAATTCATGGGTATGATATAACCAATCATGCACCAAGGCGGCTTGCATATATCTGGGGTTGAACGGCGTACCTACAAGGTAATATGCCATTTTAGGAATGCTTGCACCATCATATTGAAAAAACTTGGGCACCCAATACACTTTACAATCATACTCATATTGAAAGTCTTCAACCAATTCATAGGCACTGTTTAGTTTATTTGAATGTGAAATACTGACAGGTTTTAAGTTTAGAACATTCATAATTGCTTCCAAAAAGATAAGAGTCTGGAGCTATTAATGCATTTTTAAGTGTCAGTTTTATGAGATAGCTTCTCAAGAGAAGTACATTGGAAATGTAAGAAAAACGATGGCAACTCCAAAATGGAGTTGCCATACTGGCCAAGAAATACCATCCCTTTTTATTATTATTTGATGGGATACCAAAATTTCTTTTTGCAAAAAAACCTTGGTCAATCGGGGTTTTAGTTATTGTTATGGTTCCCCTAATTTGGCTTCAACTTGTGCCTCAACGAGGACCTATATTAGGTATATATGGTGTGTTGTGTCAACGTTAAAACACCATTAAATTTAATAAAACAAAATATTATTAATTTTTTTATTTACACACCAGAATTTGTTACTTTTTTATACAAAATTCACTATTTAAGTACATACCTTAAAGGACACCCACTGACCTCCACTTTGAATTTAAAATTGTTACACTCCTAAAAAAGTAGAGAAATTACATAAATATGAGTGACATTCGAAATTCAATATACCGCTGTGTACACCCTATAGTTAACGCATCAGACGATGCCATATTGTGGCAAAACAAAACGGCATTTTTACAATACCGAGAACTTGTTAAACCTGATGACAAATACTGGCAAGTAAAGCTAGACCCTTGTAGCCATGAGAAAGCGCTTTTACACAGCCTACAAATTTATCCAACTATTTCTTTTGAGGATAGAACTACACCTAATATAAGCACTGTATTAACATTAGAGTTAGAGATGCAGGATCCGAACTGGGAGTTTGCGGATATCATATTTGTGCCACAATCTTTGGTAAACCAAGAAACTGAAAATATGGGACAGCCAACACAACCCAGAATTTTAGCGGATGTAAATTTAGCAAATAAGCGTAAAGCTATCATTAGATATAACATTGAAGCGGGCCACCCGCTGACAGACTTATCTCTGCGATCTGCAATTTTCGAGTTCTTTATCCGCGGAAAAAACCTCAAAACCGGTCATTATCATACTACGGATGGTCCAAACACCTTTGCACTGGACTTTCTGAATCATAACTAATGACTCTCAGCCCTGAGTATGCACCCCATACTCATCATACATACACAACGACCTACCTGTATAAAAATAAAACGCATCAAACGTTATTTTTACAAAAAATATACATTTATATATTAAGGCGAGTTTAAAAAAACAGACTCGCCATATTACAAAATATATAAAAGGATTCTCATGTATAAGGTAAAAACTATATTAATCGGTTTATCACTACTTGGGTGTGCAACTCAAGTATATGCACACACAAATAGCTCCGAGTTCAATCGCTACGTCAACTTTAATTGGGGTGAATGCCCTTCAACTTTTAAGACCCCTGATGGCAGGAACCAATGCTCATTCGCAAAAGTACCTATTAATTGGGATAAACCTAATGAAAAACTCATTGATATCTTAGTTTCAAAATACCCAGCAAAACGCCCACAACCTAAAGGGCAAATTTGGTTTTTACAAGGTGGGCCAGGTTATTCAGCTGACTTTTATACAAAACATTACGACACAACACTTGCACAATATACACAAGATTATGATCTATATATTCTTGAACACAGGGGAGTCGGGTGGTCAACACATTTAGCTTGCCCCAATCAATTTGAAGGCGATTATGCAAAGTATCAGCAAGCATGTTACGAAGCACTACATCAAACATGGCAAGACGACCTCTTTCATTTTAATACAACAGGCGCGGCCAAAGATTTAGCCTATTCAATTGATAAGAGTAAGGCAACGAATTGGATCCCAACTTATGTTTATGGTGCTTCCTATGGCACTCTTTGGGCACAACGATTTGCACAAGTCGCTCCCCAAGGTGCACAGGCACTTATTCTCGATTCTATCGTACCGTCCAAAGGCTTTAGCCTTGACTTATGGGACGAAAACTTCAACTCTATCTTTGATGAATTGACTCAATACTGCAACCAAGATCCGCTTTGTCAAAATAAGTTAGGCAGTGACTCTGAAAATACCATTAAGGCATTATTAAAAAATGTCTACTCACAGTCTCACTGTAGCGCAACCAAGTTCAAACAAGGTACCTTACAAGCATTATCTACTTTACTTTTAATGCGTTCAGTAGAAGGCGCACTCATGCCAGCATATTACCGACTAGCTCGCTGTAATGAAGATGATGTTATTGCTTTGAATAACTTGCACCAATTTATATTTGAAGGTGTGGGTCGTGAACTACTGGAAATTAAAGCGAAACACCCACTTAATTATTCTCAAGTATTGTCTAGCCTGATTGTGCACAACGAGATCAGCCAAGAGCAGCGAACTCTTACCGATCGCCTTGAGTTCTGTAAAGATGCGGTATCATGTATACCAACAGATTTGTTATACACACGTCAAATTAACAGAGATGTATGGGGGAGCAAATATAGTAACCAATTTATATATCAAGACATCCACCATTACATGCCCACTCTTGTTTTAAACGGGGATTTAGACCCACAAACCCCACATAGTTATGCACATGAGTTTATGCGCACATCTACTAATGCAAATCAACGCTATGTAGAGTTTCCTCAAACTGCACATGCAGTTATTTTTGAGTCCCCAGCAGATACAGATACGGGCAACAACTGCGGTGTTGATGTAATGCAGAGCTTTTTGAATAATATATGGCAACAACCCAATACAGATTGCATTGCACACCTTGACGGGCTCAATTTCAGCTTATCTACATTTGAAAGTAAGGTACTATTTGGCACTGATGATGCCTATGAGGGCCGTGCACAGCCCCTAACTATTGAGTCACTTAAACAAATAAAACATGGACAGCCAGAGTTATTTAACGCATCTAGTGATACCTTCATGCGCTTAGCTGACTTTTGACACAAAACACCTAAGCTTGAATGCCAAGTGAGATAAAACTCGATATAGGCGTCAATTAGGCGCCTTTATTATTCGAAACGATAGAGTAACAGATTCACTTGACCTACCAACCTGAGCTTTACTAACTCAATTAATGTCTTATGATACAAGCAATTACTCGCTATTCTTGATATGTTCGGGTCATTAGCTTATTTGTCTAATTTAAGTATCGAAAAGTATGTTTATGAATTATTCATCCCGCTACTCGCCTGCTTTGCTGCCCTGCTTATATCCATAAGGTAAAATTACCCGATATTAAAAACAAGCAATATTGCGTAGTGTTACTTTGCGTTACAAAATACCTATTCACTCACCGTATAAACCATTCTTTATTTCTCCTTACCTATTATACTCTCAATGATGTGAGTAAAATACGTGCGTATAAAAATGAAAACGATAAACTATTTAGCAAGTATATTCATCGCCTCTAATGTGATGACTATTACAGTAGCAGCAAATGAAAAAGTAGAGCAGGTCTTTAAAAACAATTGTGCCTCATGCCATGGTGTGCAGTTGCAAGGGGCAATGGCAAGCTCATTATTAGATAACCAATGGATAAGTGATGGATCAGACGACTCGCTGACTAAAGCGATATCAAACGGCATTGTTGACCGCGGTATGCCTGCATTTGGGCACGCATTGTCTGAAGAAACAATTCGTACTTTGGTTGTTTATATAAGAGAGACAAGTTACAACGCCGACATAGCTAAAATCCAAACACCAACCTTAAGTAAACAATTTAAGACAAACCTCCATAACGTCAACACCCGAGAAGTCCTTTCAACGAGCGGTATAATTTGGGCAATGGATTTCTTGCCTGATGGAAGCCTACTCTACACTCTAAGGCATGGGGAACTCTGGCTCCAATCCCCCAAAGGAATACGTACAAAAGTAGCCAACACACCTGATGTTTGGCACCGTGGCCAAGGTGGCTTGCTTGACGTACTCCCTGATCCTGATTACGACAAGAATGGTTGGATATATCTGTCTTATAGCAAAAAAACAGGAAAAAATGCCTCGAACAAAGATATTGGTATAACGGCTATCGTGAGAGGAAAAATCAAAGATGGAAAGTGGGTAGAACAACAAACTTTATTTGAAGCACCAAAACAAACACACAAAAATAGAGGCTGGCATTTTGGTTCTCGATTCGCAATTGATGGACCATATCTCTTCTTTACTAATGGCGATGAAGGACATCAGGATGATGCACAAAATTTAGAAACGCAAAACGGCAAAGTTCATCGTATTTACAAAGATGGGCGCATTCCCAAAGATAACCCCTTTTACAATCAAAAAGGCACTCTCAAGACTATCTGGACTTATGGTAACCGGAACCCTCAAGGCCTCGTGATCCATCCTAAAACACGTCAAGTTTGGTCAACAGAACATGGGCCAAGGGGGGGGGATGAACTAAACCTCATTACCAAAGGGGTGAATTACGGTTGGCCAAAAGTGACATATGGTATGAATTATGATGGTTCCCCAATCACGCAACATACTGACTTACCGGGTATGGAACTCCCAGTCCATCAGTGGACCCCTTCTATCGCCGTTGCAGGCATGAATTTTTATACCGGTAAGCAATTTAAAAACTGGCAAGGTGATCTATTTGTAGGTAGCTTAGCAAAAAAACAACTTCACCGTCTGAGAATTAAAAATAACCGCGTTATTGAGGACGAAATCATATTGAAAGGACTTGGACGGATCAGAGATGTTGTTACTGCGCCTTCAGGGGAGTTATTTATCACAATCAACGATCGTCAGAGCAATCAAAGTAAGGTTGTTGCTCTGAGTGAAGTTAAATAACTCAACGATGTAGCGGTACTGTTGTTGCCGCTTCATCACCTAATTGACAAAGGACAAGATCATTCCCAGTGCATCGCTGAACTGCTGAAGTATTTTTGGACATGAGCCCAACGTCAAAAGGCAATGGAACTAATTATCTCTCGAAGACAATTTAAAAAAGGACGCAGAAGCACGTAACCTTTCGGACAATGCAACAACGCTTTTCACCGAGTTAGATAAGTCATTACTTGCCGTTGTAGAACGTTTAGAGGCAGTATCAACAGCCTCTACTGTTTGGTTTATTTGACTAAGACCAGCTTCCTGCTGCTTAGAAATCTCCATAATATTTTGCACTAGATTAGACGTTTTATTTGCTGCTGGAATAATCGTTTCTAACTGGCTTCCTGCATTTTCGGCCAAATTGACACTTTCTGACGCGCTTGTACCTATGCGCTCTGATGCATTTTGGCAACGTTCAGCTAATTTACGAACTTCACTTGCCACAACCGTGAATCCCTTTCCATGCTCACCCGCACGGGAAGCTTCAATGGTTGCATTTAATGCTAATAAATTAGTTTGATAGGCAATTTCATCGATGATTTTGACTTGTTCTGCTATGGTCTTCATCGCCTCTATGGTTGTTTTCACTTTTTGCCCACCGTCATTGGCTTCTTGAGCTGTATTAATCGCGACTTGTTCAGTAGCCAAAGCATATTCACTGTTAGATTTTATAGAGTCACTGATAGATATCACCGCATGTTTTGTATCAGCGACACTGCGCTCTTGAGATGCCGCGGTGACCTCCATTTCTTTTGCAGTGCGAATAACCAATGACGCAAATTTTTCAAGCGCGGCTGCACTTTGTTTCACTTCATGAATAACCGCTTTAAATTGCTCCGCCATGTCTTTTAAAGCCTGCATCAATTTGGCCGTTTCGCTGTGGCCTTTTACTTTTTTCTTAAGGTGAAGATTGCCTTGTGCTAATGCATTTGCGATTGCAACAGCTTCATTAATAGGCACCGTAATTGAACGTGAAATCAGCAGTGCGAGTATAATCGCTATTACTAAACTCAACACACTCACGGATATCACAAACTGTTGCGAAACCTTATTATCTTTTTGTAATACTGGTCCCATTAGGTCTTGTTTATCTTTGATAGATAACTTCAATGACTCTATTTTATTTGCGGCTTGTTGACCAATCACATCTAGATTTTCCCGCTTCAATCTATTACGAGAATTTATCACGCTTACTAGCTCTGTAAACTGATTCATATATCTGGGAGCCAGTCGACGGACATTGGTAAAATGACGCCTTCTAGTATCATCTTGCAATTGATCATCGAGTGCTTTTAAATTAACTATGAATGCTCCATATTCTTTATTTACCTTTTCAACATCTTCACTGTCATTACTGTCTAAGAATTTAATCACATGAAGTCTAACCAATAAGAGGTTTCGCAGTGCCAAAGAGGCATAAAAAGCCTCCTCCATATCGTTATCTTGGCGTGCGCTGAGTAAAATACTCGACAAATCTTGTTCCATGAGTGGACCCATTTTATTGAGCTGTTCATGAACAATCGCATTGCGCTGAGCTATTTTGTCCTCAACTTTTTGAAAGGTATTGGCATATTGATTGGCAAGTTTTTCAACATCAATGAAAGTCTGTATCTGTTCGTTGCTGATTGCGTCTTGGTGGGCGTTTGCTAGCAACTCATTCAAGGTTGCCATTCTTGTTCGCTCTTCTTGCAATGCGATATGACTACCCGTGTTGATATAATGCAGTGCCGCTATCCTTAAGGTCAGCAAATTTGCTTGCACACGCCCTGCATTATTAGTATTTCTGGCCAGTGACCGGTAATCACTAAAACCGTCAGCCGCGGTGTTAAGCGCTTGAATAGAAACCAAAACAGCACAACTAAACAAAAGTAGTAACACACAAAATCCGACACCTAGTCGACTCGATATTTTTAGCTGTGCAAACATATCAACCTTCCGGTACTATCCATACCCGCTATACACATGTCTAAAAATATAATACAACTATTCGGTATTGCAGCCTTTTATTGTTAAATACTCATCAAATGTCGTTTTTAACTTTCTGTTTTGGACAGAGGATGCCTAGCATAAGTTATCTACCAATCTAACTTCTGGTGACTCTACATCAATAAAGAGCTTTTCAGTAGGAGCAAGTATGGTTGCGATACCAAACACTACTTCTTCATTTCTTTGGTTAGTACATTGACAATCAATCGTTAAAAAGCCATGGCTGTAATCTTTATCAACCACTGTGACTTTGGTCGTGATCACATCCCCCACTTTTACCGGCGCAACGAATTTGAGATCTTGCGAAAGATAGACCGAACCGGGACCTGGTAGCTTCGTCCCTATCACCGCCGAAATTTGCGCCGCACTCCACATGCCATGAGCAACAATACCGTGAAATGGGGTGTGTTCTGCGTAATCTTGGTTTAAATGAATGGGGTTGCAGTCTCCAGTCAATGCCGCAAACCCTGTAATATCACTCATTTCAACGTGGCGAACAAGCGCTGCACATTGACCTATTTCAATATCTTCAAAGACCGTATTTCTTAATTTCATCATTTAACCCATCATATGATAGCCATTATCAACATATATCGTGCTACCTGTCACTGCATGTGACAAATCACTCACTAAGTATATTGCTGTGTTTGCCACATCTTCGCTGGACAGGCTCCTTTGCAAAGGAGAACCTATTTGGCTTTTTTCGATTAGTTGTTCAAAGTTTTTGAGCCCTGATGCGGCTCTGGTTTTTATTGGACCTGCTGAAATCGCGTTTACCCTGCAGCCTACACCACCCAATTCCATGGCCAAATATCGAACACTTGAGTCTAAGGCTGATTTTACAGGCCCCATCACATTGTAATTTTGAACAGCTCTTTCTGAGCCTAAATAAGACATTGTCACCACGCTGGCCTGCGCGTTTAGTATCCTTTCAAATTTACTGACTAAACTGATCATAGAGAGGCACGACACATCAATTGCATCTTGAAATCCAGCCTTGCTACAATCGATTAAACGGCCCTGTAGGTCAGACATCGGCGCAAATGCAATTGAATGTACTATAAAATCAATTGAGCCTAGATGAGACTCTGTCAACGCGAATAAACGAGTAATAGAAGAATCATCACGCAGATCACAAGGCACCAATAACACGCCTTCTAGGGTGCTTTGCAACGGCAGAACAAATCTCGCCGCGGACTCACTTGCGTACGTTGCGATAACTTCCGCTCCCGAGTCATTTAATTGTTTGGCACACGCATAAGCCAAACTATGTTCATTGGCAATACCGATAACCATGCCTTTTTTACCAGACAAATTAATCATACTATTGTCCAAAGGTTTTAATTCAATGCCTACTTAAACCATGTTCATAATTATAAAAGCCAGACTTTTCATAAATAAGACAGTAAGAAAAATAAGAAAGTGAATTTGATTCTCAAACACCCGATTACTCAGCTTTAATGGCTATACTTCGCTTGTATAGTTAAAACACTGGCCCAAAAAAATCGTATCATTTTCAAACAAAGGTTAAATTAAGTTTCAAAAAACCCAATTATTGCACAATTTACACCCAATTTAATTCCAAAAAAGTCAATAAAAACATTGTATTTAAATTTAACAACCAACTGAAAAGCCTCAAAAAACAGCCATAAAAATAGATAAAACACACCAACCAGTGCATTTAAAATACAAAATAAGTAAAAAACAACCTAATTATACCAAATAAAAAATCAAACCATTTTTTGCAAAAATATACTTTACATTAAGTAAACAATCGGTATGATTCGCGGCTGAAAATAGTACCTAAAACAAGTAAGGAAATCATGAAACTCATCTCTTTGGCGCTTTCTGGTGCACTTTTATCTGCAACTGCCCATGCAAACGACAACTTTAACTTTGATTACATTGGCGCAGGTCATGCAAAGTTTAAAATGGAAGCTGTGGACACAGACATCAGCCTTAAAGGCTATGCTGTTGAAGGCAGTAAGCAAGTCGACGAAAACTGGGTAGTCTCTGCTCAATATTTAAAAACATCAGATGAGCATAGCTACAACACGGTTGATGAATCTGAAAATACGGTTTCACTGAAAATACTCGATGAAGACAGTGATGCAACCCAATGGAATGTTAATGCAGCTTATCTCATTCCTTTAGAAGAAAATGCACTTTTAGAGTTTAAAGGCTCAATTGGCAGATTGGATTACAAACAGACAGGCATTCAATACGATCGTGTTTTTAGCACAAATGATGCTGATATGCTTGGTAATTTACTTCAATACAGTGTGCAAGGACACAGCAGTGTGTTTGGCGTTGAAGCCAATTACCATATCAATCTACATGGCAACTTTACTGCGATGACAGGTATTGGTTACCAGCACATAAAAAATGCGGCTGAGAAAGATGAATTAGTCATCAAGTTCGAATTACAGTATCAAGTTACTGAAAATGTCGCCCTAAGTGCGCGCTATGAGAACTTTGATGTGTACGAAAACCATTTCGTAACTCTTAGATATCGCTTCTAAATTTAAAATATGTGGGGCCTATGCCCCACTTATTTCATCAAGACATAGTTCACTTTTTATTTTCAATAATATGTACATCTCTTTGTGGGAAAGGAATTGATACGTTCGCACTATCTAAGGCGGGTTTTATTGCACGATTTGTCGCAAAATACACATCCCAATAATCGTCTGTTTTACACCAAACCCATACAGCTAAATCAATCGAGTTATCGCCATACCCAACAACACCAACAAAAGGAGCTGGATCTTGCAAAATACGCTCATCACTTTTAGCCATTTGTAATAATGCTTTTTCTGCTTCATCCACACCATTGTTGTAACTGATCCCCACACTAAGGTCGACTCTTCGGATTGGCTCGTGCGTTACATTATTGACTTGTTCACTGGCCAAAGGTCCATTAGGGAGAATAATTCGGCGATTATCTAAAGTCGTTAGAAAAGTACAAAATACATCAATTGCTTCAACCACACCTTCCTCTCCCTGTGCAACAATATAGTCACCAACTTTGAAAGGCTTAAAGATAAGGATCAGCACACCACCGGCAAAATTAGATAGACTGCCTTGTAATGCAAGCCCTACTGCAAGGCCTGCGGCACCCAATATCGCGATGAAAGATGTTGTTTTAACACCCAAAATTGAAATAACCGATATGAATAAGCAAGCTTTAAGTAAAACCGTCGCAACACTACTTAGCCATTTTCTTAAAGAGATATTGAAATCTCGCTTCTCAAGCAAGTAATCAATCGCTTTGCCTACGAGTGAGATCAACCATAAACCAACAATCAGCGTAATAATCGCCAGAGCCAATTTAGGCGCAAAATTAACAGCATGCTCAACCATCAAGTCAATCACTTTCTGTGGGTCAATCGAAGACGTATCCATAAAAACCTCATTAATTAAACCTAAAGAACTAAGCTTAGTTAAAAAAATGAAATTAATTATGAATATTTATTACTTTGAGACTATAAACTGAGCTGTTCACAAACCTAGCTATACAAATCAGTGTAATACGTGGGCACTCAGCACATAAACTTTCGTCTATAGCAACAACAGCGGTAAGGGAAAATGTTACTGCTCTTCAAGTTTAGTGCGCTAAGTTCAAATCATCACTCACCTTGCTCTCATTTAAAACAGTAAGTTAAAAAAGAAAAGTATCAAACACGCCTCATTTTTTAAATCACACAAACAACGTTTTACCGTCTTCAGTGTAATCCACTGTAATTTCTAGCGTTACAAATCCATGCAAAAATATTAACAATCATCAACTACCGTCTGAGAAAAATATGTCCAATCAGCATCCGATTTTACTTTGCTGGCTACGAAAGAAATGGCCATGGATCCTATCTGCGCTCATTATCCTAGCCATTATTTTGGTCTCGTTACGCACCATTGCTGCCCTAAATGAACTGAAATATGCACTAACCCCACCTAAACTGCCAGAATATAAACAACTTGATACTCACTTTATCAACCAAAATGGTTGGCCTAGCACGAAAGATTACAACCACCAATGGCCCTACCATGCATCCCAAGGAACAGCCACGCTCCCCATCCCCTATGAGTGGTTAATTGCGCTTGAAGCTCCAAAAAACACACCTTGGTTTATTTTATTTGGCCAAGAGAAAACCTTCCTGACAGAGTACATTTATCGACTAGGCTTTATAAACTTAAACGACCCTGATCAACAAGACAGCGTAGAAGTACAACTTCCTTTAGGCCTTGCCAAAACAACCAGTATCCCAATGGCTGGCCTGAACCGAAAGGCCACAGCAGTTGGTTTTACATGCGCGGCTTGCCACACTGGGCAATTCACCTATCAAAACACGCGATATGTGGTCGATGGCGGCCCAGCAATGACAGATTTGGGATTGTTGACAAAATCTTTAGGCGCGGCCATTGGTCAAACGGTATTGTCCAGTAAACTAGCGCCTTTCGATGGTCGCTTCGAGCGATTTGCTAAAAAGGTACTTGGCAGTAATTACAATGTTGTCAGCAAAGCCAAACTCAAAGATGCGCTGAATGCTACGGTTGCAAAATTAGCTAAAAGCCAAGATACCATCAATGTTACCGAAGGGTTTACCCGACTAGATGCGCTCAATCGTATTGGTAACAAAGTATTTGCTGACAATATGGATAGACCTGAAAATTATAATCCCATCGAAGCACCTGTGAATTATCCACATATATGGACCACATCTTGGTTTGATTGGGTGCAATATGACGGCTCAATTATGCAACCACTTATTCGCAATGCAGGCGAAGCGCTTGGCGTTGCGGCCTATGTTGATATGCAAATTCCGACCAACCCATTGCAACAGCCAGCAAGCTTTGCAAGCTCTATCCCCATCAAGTCACTCTACAACATTGAACAATGGTTAGCAGGTGAATATCCACTTCGAGATTACCAACCAGGAGAGCTGGGCAAGATCAACGGCCTAAGAGCCCCCAAGTGGCCTGATAGTCTGCCTAAAATTGACGAAAAATTAGCTGCAAAAGGTAAAGAACTTTACATAAAAAATTGCCAAAGCTGCCATTTACCTCCGATGGATAACCCTCAATTTTGGCAAGAGCACTGGCAGAAAATCCGCTATGAAGAAGAGGGGGAAGTTAAACAGACTGATTTGAAATATCTAAAGCTCAATCTGATCAACTTGGCATACATAGGTACAGATCCTGCGCAAGCCGAAGTACTTCCGAACCGTACCGTCAATACAAAAGAACTAGGCCTCAATACTGACGTGTGTGTGCACGTCAATAAAGAACAAAAAACTAAACACATGAAAGAGGAGTTGCAGTTTGTTACGGTAAAAGACAACGCAGCAAATAACTTTGCGCTAGCACTTGGCGCGGTCGTCGAGGAAACTAATCAACAATGGTTTATACAAAACTACACTTCCGAAGAGCAACAACATAAGCTTGAAGGGGGGAGACCAAATTGTCTCAAACATAGTTTTGCATATAAAGCGCGTCCGTTAAACGGGATTTGGGCCACAGCACCATACTTACATAATGGTTCAGTGCCAAGCCTATACAGCCTGCTATCGGAACCTCGCGAAAGGCCAACTTTTGTTGAGCTGGGTCAACTCGAATTTGATCCAATTAACGTCGGTGTATCTCAAGGAAAGTATGTGAATGCACTTAACCTGCGTACGGATTTACAGCCTGCAAACCAAACAGATGATTATCAAAACGGATACTTCATTTTAGATACTCGCCAAGCTGGAAATTTCAATACTGGTCACGCGTTTACTGACGATCCGACAGTGCTAGGTAAAATAGGTAAAAAACTAAACCATGAAGAAAAAATGGCCTTGATAGAGTATTTAAAAACACTCTAAGCGCCTGCGAGTGCATATTCTGTGTGATATGCATTTAAGCTTATTTTTTTACACCCATAACTCGCTTTCGCCAAGCAAACTGCATGCGAAAGCGACTTGGCGTCATGTTTTCATGCTTTTTGTAAAACTGATTAAAGTACGCACTACTGTTAAAACCACATTGCTGTGCGACCACACTGATAGGCAGTGAAGTCGTAGCAAGCAAATGCCTTGCTCGCTTTAGTCGCAATTGCTCGCAATATTGTGAATAGCTCACCCCCAAGCTATCTTTGAATACTCTTTTAAGTGTCGAAATACTTAAATTAGCCAGAACGGCCGCTTCTGATAAACTAGGAAAACGAGTTACATCCTTGTTCAAAACTTCCAAAACCGTCGTAACTCTGGTCACATGCCTGCTTGATGCATTAAAAGGTATCTCTTTCTCAATTTGCGCTCGCATCAATAATGACAATACTTCACTAAGCAATGTCAGTTTTTTAAGCGCGTTGGCATCCCCCATCTCTAGCAGTAATTCCTTCACTTTTAACGCACTCTCTCGAGAAAAAACACAGCCATATTCAAGCCCTTCCAACCAAGTTTGGAGCGCTTCAAATTCATTAATATTTACCGCGAATAACGCTTTCGGCCAAAGCACAACTACAACATCACCAACCGGTGCTTGCTGATCTTTGTTATCCCATGTATGAGGTTCACCAGGCAGAAGCAAGGCGAGATCAACATCTTCAAAAGCGTGAACGTCATCAGCAATAAACCGCTTGCCTGTGGCGCCTAAAGTGAGTATCAGCTCATAGCAATCATGCTGATGCCACTCGAACAACAATGGGCTTTGTTTAATATGCTTCACGCTCACAGACTCATTGACACTGAAACGAATCGGAACCGGTTTTATTTTATTTATGACCTTAAACCTTAAAAAATTGAGCTAATAGCTAAAACTGAAGTGTGCATTTTTGGCAAAGTAAACGCAACTTAAATAATGGGATGTAAAGTAATGAATGTTGTATTCGACCTTGATGGTACATTAATTTTTCAAGGCCAACCTATGCAAGAAGCAGTATCAAACGCAATTCAAACGATTGAACAACAAGGCGCAACAATTTACTTCGCAACAGCGCGGCCTCTCAGAGATACGCTTCCTGTCCTTGCTGAATACTTTTGGGACCACAACATCATTGGTTGTAATGGTGCAATGATCAGTAAAAACAAAGCAGTGACTGATGCGTTACACTTTAGTAGGCCACAAATTATTCAGGTTCTGGAGTGGCTAGACAAGGAGGAAATTGCCTACCTTTATGATGGCATTGAAGAGTACGCCATTTCACACACCTCTCATCACTTTCACCAAGAAGTTAAGAAATTAGGCCGAGAACCTGCTTGTAACCAAGCTCTCAGACTACAACCAATTGTTAAACTATTGGTACTTGAAGAACACCGACATGAAGAGGTCAAAGCGTTTCTCAAGACAGTATTGGATGATTTCGATGTTTACCATCATAACGGCTACAATAGCTTTGATGTAGTCCCAAAAAATAGCAATAAGCTCAATGCGTTATTGCGGATGGGTTTAGATATGAACAAGACTATCTGCATGGGGAATGATCAAAATGATATTGCAATGTTAGAAGCGGCCAAAGCTGCTTTTGTTGTTGGCGATTTAATTACCTTAAAGCGAACATGCAATATAGTTAGCCAAGAGACATTGATATCGCAACTTAGTGAAATAGCCAAGTTAGTTAAGCTATCTACTTAACATGTAATGACGAGGGAGTGATATTGCGCACTCTCCTAACATCAAATAATAAGCATGGCGTTAATGCCATGCATATCTCTAAGCATTACATAAAAAAATATTCATCTATAAATTCATATATAGTTCTCCTGCAGTATCAAAAAATCCAAAGCAAAGCGAAAAAGCAAAAGCTAACGCTTAATAATGATACAAAAGTAAACCTATCTCGTAATACACACGTATCACCAAGAAACCTAGATAGGAGGTTGTATGAGCCACTATGTTATTAAAGGGCACGACTACGAAGCATTTCGTGATACCCAAGACGAGCTAGAAGCTCTGCATGTTGATAATGAAGATGTCAGTGCAATTTGCGACGACAAATCCCACCCTCTGCATGATTGCTTAACAAATCATTTAGTCCAACTTATGAAATCAGAGTTGGTGGTTCTGTTTACTATCATCACCACGGCATATTGTGCTGTCACATGGGTGCTGATCCCACCGACAGCCGCGATAATAGGCACGGTTATCTTAGGGATGTTCAGTCTTTGGGTGAGCGGTATGATTGGTACAGATTTAATCAGATATTACATGATGTGTAAGGATTCAACACAAGGGGAGCACCACCCGCTAGTTTTACATGTTGAAATTGATGATAGCCAACAAGACACGCTCAACAAAGTAATGCAAAATCATCCACAAATGAACCTGCAGAAACTCATGTAATTGTGTTGGCCTGCAAATGCAGGCCAGCATCTTGGTACAAGGTTAAATCGCTCGTAACTCTTTTTCACTAAAAAGTATGTCTTTACACAGGCTCGGTAAATCAGATGGTTTTAAACCACCGGGAAGATACCTCAACTTATTGAGGCTCTTACCTGATTTCACTGAGTTTTCAGGATCAGTCATTACCCCATTTATCCATGGCAGAAAATAAGAAACACGAGAATAGACCTCTATACTGTTATATTTTTCGAAAGGCCCACCGCCATAGCGCGAGCTTAAGCCAATGACGTAATAATCATTTCCCTGCTTTAAATATGCAGGACCACCGCTGTCACCACCGCCGGAGATCCCTTCTAAAGGCAATGCTTTTTCTCCTTTATCAAATTTGAATTTTAAAATTGGCCCTTCTGCATGTTCAACTCGGTTCTGGGCTTTTCTCAATACCCCTTTGTTTTCATAGTTATCAATCGTGATCCCGGTTAAGCCATTGCCCGTTCCACCAATGCCGATAAACCAGATTGTTTGTCCTGCTTCATTCTTTTCTTTGTATAACTTTGCAGATATTACATGCAAAATAGGCTCAGCAAGCTCAATTAATGCGATATCGTGACTCACGCCTGGGGTATGTGAAGGGTGTACATGTAAACGCTTAACAACCGCGCTGCCCCGAGTGGTTTTAACTTTAGTACCAGCCTGTAAACAAAAGGTCGTATGTGCCGCGGTGAGAATCCAGTTTGGCCTAATCAATGTGCCATGTGCGCCATCAATATAGAATGTGACCAAAGCTGGGAATTTAGACGGCTTTGTTAAATAGCGCTGTTCATCAACGTCATGCCGAATAATAATTGCATAGCTATTAAAAGAAAGACATAATAAAAACAATGAAATATACTTCACAAACCCCCTCTACAATCACACTACAAGCTATTTGTAGAAAACGCTTACTCTACCCAAAGCTAATTAAATATAAAAAGCATTAAAAATAAAGCCAATTATTTATAAAACAAACACAACCAGCTTATAGATCCGCATTTATTATTTTACATATAAGCATATTCGATATAGGTCATAAATAGAGATAGTTCTATAACCAAGATCGAATACAACTTATTTTTTATGTTTAATTTAACATGCCTTTGTTTCCATTATTGGAAATGAAAAGTACCTTCGTATGCGAGCCCTTCATCAGTAGTAAAGTGCCCAAACCACTTACCAGCTTGAACTTCATATATTCCGTCTTTAGCGTTAATTATTTTAAAACCATTGTTAGGTTTAACTTGTTCTAAATAACCAACACCATAAAAAGCCCAACCTGAAAATAGATCTGAAAATTTATGAGAGTGAATTAAATATGCATTTGTAAAGTTAGCTTGTTCAGTTAAAACCAGTGATATGAAACGATTATCATTCCTAACCTGAATAATTTGACCACACCCAGTTAAAAACCCTGTTTTACCAGTTTGCCCATAGAGCTTAGGTAAACCATCGCTGTACTCATTTATAAAGTCTTGAACTGGCGTATATTCATCGTAGCATGGTAAAGAAGCAATAAGATCTGCTTGTGTCGGTAGTTTGCCTATGACTAACCCAGCTATCCTCAGTTCCGATTCATCTTCAGAAATTCTATAGGTGTCATAGTCAAGCATACTATACTGCTGCTCTAAAACGGCTAAGTGAGAAGCGGAAATAGCTTGATTCACTATGTTAAGACTATTTCCATCAACCTTGAGAGACGGTTTTGATGCAGCCAATTCTATCAGGTTACTCCATACCTTCGGTAGCAATTGCCTGTGATACTGAGCCCCAACTAAAATGTCTTGTTTGAAAAATAAGGCGGTATTACGCCCTACGGTTACTAGTCGCCAAATATCATTAACTTGCCAATCGAAGCTAAACCGACCAATTACTTTAAGTGCATTATCATAAGACTCCCCTAGACCAAGTCCATAAATACTATTTTCATTTAGCATAGTAGACATTATTTGCTGGTCTAAGACCGCCGTACTCACTTGTCGTTTTTCGAGTGCTATGTTTGAATAATTATAAACAAATCCAAGCTTATTATATTCATTTTTGTTAATCACTTGACCATGTTCACAATCTGTAACAGCAGACAGATGCAAAAAACCTGTTAATTGAGCACTTCTAGTGATTTTCCCACTCTCAATTTTTCTTCATCTTGCTTAAACCTGAGTGACTGAATCACATAACTTTTGCCACTTGAAATTTGGTCATAAGCTTTTGTTAGTAGTGTCTGCTTTAAACTAGCAAGCGCCTCATGTTTTGGGAACTTTTGATCAAATATTGTGGTGTCACGAAAATAAACATCTTTGACATTATTATCTGCTTTACACTTACTGCCTCGAAAATAAATATCACTAGCACTTGATAAGAAACTAGCTGAAATCAATGATAGAAAAATTATTACTCGCATCCTTACCTCTTTCTTCTTAAACATTCATTGACCAACATATATAAAAAAACAAACCCAGTCAAAAAACCATCAGATTAAATGAATAATAAAATTAGAAATTATGAATTTATGAATTTATGAATTTATAAAAATATTAGTAAATTCACACACTGAATTATTCAAAAGCCTATTTTTCAATGGCGTAGAACGTTCAACAATAGAACAAATATCAAGTCCTAGCTAAAAAATAAAACGCAACACTCAGCATTGACCGATAAGAGAGCCAAAAGGTTAAAATCAATAATCTAAACACAGCACCCAAAAGAGGTTAAACCTTCATACTATTCGCATGCATGTTACATTATCCATATTGAGTTTATATTTTACAATCACCCTTCAAGTTTTTCTAAAAAATCTTACATCGTTTTAGTTCATCAACTTTAATACTAAAGCCTAAATCATAAAAATTAATCTATATAAAAACGGTTTACTTTCAAAATCCTGTTTGAGCTAATTTGATGGCCTTGAGGTAAAATCAGCTAAGCAAGTATATTAAATTCGCCGGGCTTAATTCTATATTATTGATAACATTAGATATGCTTTAAATAAACAAACGTTCCATCATAGTGGAAAGCCCATACAACTTTAGTTTTTAAACTCAACTAAACAACAACTCACTTGAAAAAACATTCGCCAAATTTACAACCAAAGGTGTCTCTACAAAGTTGCTGTGCGATTTCGCCGCTGGCGGAACGAACAACAAGTCTTGGAGGATCAAGTTGATCGGTCATGAAACGGTGCTGACGGTTTTCTGTCCATCAACCTACTTAACAACTTGGCGATTTAGTGAATCAACATCATATGCAACCTGTTTACTAAGCGCTGCATGAATCTATGCAATTGAATAAATTGAAATTTTCTGATGGGACTTAATTTATCAACAAAGTTTAGTGAGTACTGTTTAGACAGTCTCAACTGGGTCCATACAAACAATGACGCATTTTAAAATCAGCAATGACAAAGATGGACCCGCAAAAATAAAGCATATTGTGGTCAATTTGGCAGGTTTGAATCAGATAATTTTTCGGCTTTATGTTCTTCTTCAGTGCAATCTAATTTCCAGTAGCTGCTGACGTACATTTGCTCTTTTTCAAGCCCTTTTTCCTTTTTAAACCAACGGCGAAGGGTCTTCATCATGTCGAATTCACATGCACACCACACATATACACCACCTTGCTGCCAGTCAATGTCTTTAACGGCATCGAACAACGAACTATTTTTACCTGGTGTGGTATTAACCTGCCAGATAACCTCAATGCCACTGGGCTTATTTAAATCTTGAATATCTTCTGGGCTTGTCACTTCAATAACCGCATACCCATGAGCACACTCAGGTAAGTCCTCTAAATAACAGCTGATGGCTGGCAGAGCGGTCATATCTCCTACCAATAAAAACCAGTCAGCACTGTGATCAACACCTATTGTTTTACCGGGCCCGCCAACAATAATCTCATCACCAAACTGAGCCGCCTTAGCCCAGTCAGAGGCAGGTGCAATTGCGCCTTCTTTTTCATGCAGTGCAAAGTCTATCGTCAATTGCTGAGCCTGCTTATCAAATGCGCGTACTGTATAAGTTCGCATCATGATGTTGTTATTTGCCAATTGCGCAAAGGCTTCATCTTCGCGTAACACTCTGCCTTGTTTAGTAAAAAGTAATTTTACATATCCAGCTTCAAACCCCTCTGGAAAACTGGCTAAATCCGCTCCTGTTACAACAATGCGCTTCATATTTGGTGTTAAATATTCGCTTTTTAAGACCTGTGTTTTTCGATAATTACCTACAGCCATACCTAAACTCTTTTGTTCTTTGTTATTAATACGATTGGCAGTTTGAAATATTTAATCAAAGTAGTGATAAAGTCGCTCAAGGCACCAGGCACGGCTGGCAAATACGTATGAATTATGTTGTTGGGTGAAGAGGATGATAAAAAGCGGTTAGGCCTTAAAAGCATACTTAGCCAAGTTACTTGCTCAAAAGCATGCTTTGGAATAACGTTATCTGACATAACCGTCTGATAAAGGCGATTTTATACCGCACTTAAAGCATCAATTAACGCTTCATTTCTGTATCTAAAGTTGTCGTACACATCAGCCGAATTGGCGGCTTAGCACCACCAGCAACCAAGTCGGCTAGCTTAAGGTTTAAGTGCGTATCTTCACTTAGCTGTTTGAGGTTTTTTTTCTTCAAGTTCATTTTGCATTTCTCCTTTATTTCATAAAAACCATCCTCAAACTAAACGTTCTCAAAAAGATCATCAAGTACATAGCTTAAAATTATGATTTTTTATTCCCAGTAAAACAGTTAGATAAAAATATTTATAAAAACCTAGATTGACAAAGTAGATTATAAGCATAGAATAACCACATTCGAATGTCATTCGAATAAAAATCAAAACTGCTAATCTAGAGGTACTTGTATGGCACCAGCGCCAAAATATGACCAACAAACTCAGCAAAAGATGATCCTTTCAGCCGCCGAGCAATGTATCAACGAATCATCAATTACTGACTTCACCATGGCAAAAATTGCGCGTATTGCCGGACTTTCGATGGGGTCTGTCTATAAATTCGTACAAAGTAAAGAAGATATCGTATTGGCCCTTGCCAACGAGTCTTTTATTCACCTCTCCAATGTATTTAACCAAGTGCTGACCCTTGAACTCACTGCGCCTGAAAAAATCATCGCTATTAGCCTAATCTCACCTGAAAAACTTCAACTATTCGAGTTTGATTACGCATTACAAACCTATGCCACCAATGAAGCTGTTATTAAAAAAGGGTCTAATTACTGGACCAGTAAAATCATTGAAGCGCAGTCTAGATGCGAATCATCTTTTAAAGTAGCACTCGCCGAAGGTATTAATGCAGGCGAGCTCGAAGCTGTGCCAAACTTGGCTGAGGTTATAGAAGAGATCATTATCAGTGGCTGGGCGCTTACTGTCGGCTACGAGCAAGTGCAGCGTGTACAACAAACAAAACAAATCATAGAAGGAACTGATTCATTGCTTGCACCATTACCACTTAACCACCCAATTATCAGAAGTTCAGTGCGTCTACTTAATAGTTACCCATGGAAGCAACCGCTGAATAACGCGTCGCTCAAAAAAATCGAGCAACAACTCATTGCGCTTAACCTGCGCTAATCACACATCGGAGTTATTATGAATATTAAACGTTGGCTCGCAGCTATTTTTATTGTCCTTGTTGTGATAGCCAGTCTAGGTTTTATTAAATTTAGCCAAATACAGGCAATGATTGCGTTCGGTGAATCTTTCCCTGAACCATCAGCCTCTGTCAAAAGTACGTATGCCCAAGCTGTTGAACATACTACATATATCAATGTGGTCGGTCAGTTACAGGCTCGCCAAAATATGACCATTAGTAATGAGTACTCTGGACAGATCACCTATGTGGGGTTTAATCCCGGTGACACAGTTACCTCCGACCAAATCCTACTTAAGCTCGATACCAGTATCGATGAAGCCAATCTAAAAGCGGCAAAAGCACGTGTTAAACTGGCTAAATCGACCTATGCTCGTGTGGTCAAATTACTTCAACAAAAAAGAATTAGCCCTGATGAGGTTGATAAGGCAGAAGCAGACGTCAGCATTGGTGAAGCAGAAGTACAAAACCTACAAGCCCTGATCGCTAAAAAAACCATTCGTGCACCCTTCGCTGGACAGACGGGGTTCGATCAATATCAAATTGGCCAATTTTTAGATGTGAATAGCCAAATTACCACCATGGTAGGCAACGATAACGCTATTTGGGTCGATTTTCATGTGCCACAAACCTTGTCTCAGCCAAGTATTGGCAGTGAAGTCAGCATCTCATTTTCAAATAACAGCCAAAATGTTCAAAGCGACTATAAAGCACAGATCATCGCAAAGAAGCCAAGTATCGATTTGAACTCACGCCAGCAAAGCTATCGTGCATTGCTCTCCAATAAAGACAAGTTATTTAATCACAACCAAATGGCCATGGTGAAAATTCCTTCAACAACCGTGAACGCCGTGATGGTCCCCACCAATGCAATTACACGTAGTCACTTTGGTGAGTTTGTATACAAGTTAGAAAAAGACGATGAGCAAAACTGGCGTGCAACTCCCATTAAAGTGACGTTAGGTGACAAAGTTCAAGACAATCAAATTGTCTTATCAGGGCTCACTGGCGGTGAATTTATTGCCAGCGAAGGGGCATTTAAACTCAGAGAAAACTTATTGGTTTTTACCGAGCAAACGGCGTCAACGCAAAGTGAAAACGGAGTGCAGTAATGAGCTCATTACACGAAAACAAACCGTCAATCATGGATATTTTTGTCAACCGTCCGGTGTTGGCAATTGTGCTGTCCTTATTGATTATTTTAGCGGGTGTGAATGCCGCTCGGCAGATCTCCGTTCAGCAATATCCAAAAATTGAAAGTGCCTCGCTCGTCATCAATACCGTCTACACAGGTGCAGCGGCCGATGTTGTCAAAGGCTATGTTACCGAGCCTATAGAACGTGTGGCATCGACGGTACCTGGCGTCGACTATGTTGACTCAGTCACCACATCAGGGCTGAGCAAAGTAACCGCTTGGCTTGATTTGAATCACAGTACAACCGATGCCCTTGCAGAGCTGACTACACGACTTAACCAAATTAAGTTTGAGCTGCCAACTGGCGCGGAAGACCCAGCCATTCAAATCGTACGAGCTGATAGCCCCTACGCGGTATTTTATCTCGACGTTGAATCGCAAGGCTTACCAAGAAACGAAGTCAGTGATTATCTGGTCAGAAATGTCGTGCCGTCTATGTCAGATATTCCTGGGGTACAAAAAGTCACTCTAGAGGGCGGTAGAAACCCAGCAATGCGTGTTTGGCTAGACACAGATAAACTGGCCATTTATAACCTCAGCGCCAGTGATGTGTTTGCTGCACTGCAAGCAAACAATACCATTGCGACTATTGGTTACACCGAAAATAATCGTCAACGCATCGACTTAATGGCCAACACCAGTCTAAAAAGCGTTGCTGACTTTGAGCAGCTGGTTGTAAAAGAGACAGACACTGCACAGTTAAAACTGGGCGACATTGCCGATATTGAAATTGGCGAAGCCCCCGGTATGGTGACCGCCCGTTTAGATTATCACGATACGGTATTCTTAGCAGTTTGGGCGCTACCTGGTGCCAATGAGATAAATATCGGTGATGCGCTCTATGCAAAGTTGGCCGAAATCAACCAGATTTTACCTGATGGCATGAAAATCTCGATTGGCTACGACGGTACACTCTACATGCGTGATTCAATCAAGGAGATCTTTACCACCCTTGCTGAGACTGTACTGCTGGTCGGTATCGTTGTCGTTGCCATGATGGGCTCATTCAGAACCGCCATGGTGCCACTTATCACCATTCCAATCTCTATTTTAGGTGCGATTGCCGTGATCTCAGTCATGGGATTCTCGTTAAATCTACTCACGATTTTGGCCATCGTGCTCTCGGTTGGTTTGGTCGTCGATGATGCCATCGTGGTCGTTGAAAATGTTGCCCGCCACATGCGAGAAGGCAAGCCCAGATTGCAAGCGGCGCTGATCAGCTCAAGACAGCTCCTTGTGCCCGTCATTGCGATGACCTTAACCCTTGCAGCCGTGTATGCACCGATTGGCTTTTTAACGGGCTTAACGGGCTTCTTGTTCCGTGAATTTGCCTTTACTTTGGCCATTGCAGTCTTAATTTCAGGACTGGTCGCCGTAACCCTCTCGCCCATCATGAGTGCCTATGTTAGCCCAGAAGGCGGCAAAGAAGGCAAGTTGACTCAAGCTGTGAATGGCTATTTTGATAGACTCCAAGCATTCTATTTCAAGAGCTTAGACACCTTGTTCCAGTGGCGCACACAAATATTTTTTGTCGCCATCGTGTTCTCACTCCTGTCAGTGCCGTTTTACTTGTTATCGCAAAAAGAACTTGCGCCGATTGAAGATCAGAGCAGTGTGCAAGTGGTGATAGAAGCGCCGCCTGAGTCTTCACAGGTCTACACCGCAGAGAAAATGAATGAAACAGCACGCGTGATGAACGCAACAGAAGGCGGTCAATTTACTTGGCAAATTGTCACAGCAGCTGCGGGTTTTGGTGGCGTAGAACTTGCCCCATATGAAGAACGCGAAAACTCAGTACATGACTTATTGTTTGATTTGTACGGTCGTCTAGGAAGTGTCACAGGGTTAAGCTTATTCCCTATCCTGCCGGCTTCTTTGCCAACCGCAGGCCAGTTTGATGTCGAAGTGGTGCTGAGATCCAGTGATGATGCACAAACGATGAAGCAATACGCAGACCAAATCATTGCTAAGGCCAACGCCAGCGGCCAATTTATGTTTGTGAATACCGACCTTAAAATTGACTTGCCACAGGCAGAGCTAGAAATAGACCGCTTACTGGTTGCTGATCTAGGTCTGGATCTCGCGGATGTAAATAACCAGCTGAGTGTATTGATGTCCAACAACTTTGTGAACTACTTCAACAAAGAGGGTAAAGCTTACCGCGTGATCCCAATTGTGGATGATGATGAGCGTTACAATCCTGAAAATATTCTGGATATGCAAGTTAGAAATGACCAAGGCACGCTCATTCCAGTCTCTGCCTTTGCCACTTTGCGTACCTTCACCAGTCCGCGTGTTTTGGGTTCATTTAACCAACAAGACTCGTTCAGGATCTTAGCGGGCGTGCTGCCACACATCACCAAGGAGCAAGGGCTAAGCAGTATTGAAGACATTGCCAAAGAAATCTTGCCTGCACATTACTCAATTGATTATGCGGGCGAGTCAAGGCAGCTTCGTAAAGAGGGTAATACCATGGTTGGGGTACTCTTGGTCGCTATGATTGTGGTGTATTTCTTATTAGCGATTCAGTTTAATAGCTTTAGAGATCCTCTTGTTGTGCTACTTGGGTGCGCGCCTTTGGCATTATCTGGCGCACTGATGTTACCGTTTTTATCACTTACCACGGTGAATATTTACAGCCAAATCGGCCTTATTACCTTGATTGGCCTTATCGCCAAAAATGGGATTTTAATTGTGGAATTTGCCAACCATTTACAACTTGAAGGTAAAAATAAATTTGAGGCTGTCAAAGGTGCTGCGGCAACCCGCCTTCGTCCTATCTTAATGACAACGGGCGCAACCGTGCTGGGTCACTTCCCGCTAGTCCTTGTTACAGGCGCTGGTGCAGAAGCAAGAAACAGCATTGGTATTATTCTGGTTGCAGGTATGCTGATCGGGACGTTCTTCACGCTGATTGTCTTGCCGCTGCTTTATGAAAAGCTGGCTTCTGACCACCGAGGAGAAGTTGAGTCTGAAAAAGCACTAAACGAAACACAGTTTGCCACTGAAATTTAAAGCAAACAGGTGCTCATCGCTGAGCACCTAAACCTATCCACGCAGCCTAACAGCTCTCCCAAACTTCCTCGGTAACAATAAATAACAATGATCGTTCCTATTTTGGTCCATACTTCGTCGCGTAAAATTAATATGAAAGGATTTACTATGCGCTATTTAGGCTCAGCGGGATTATTTGTTTTGGTGACAACTTTATTTGGCTGCGGCTCAGACTCAAGTGGGCCGACAACTCCTCAACCACCAAGCGAGTCCCAAACCGAAAAAATCGTTACAGGTGTAGAACTGCATTTATTTAATCGCGAACTAAACTCCACACTTTCAAAAGAAGACATTAATCGCGGCGACTCTTATCAAGAAAATACACCGATTAAATACAATCACTTAATTTTTGGATTAGATACCGCCACAGACATAGTTACGCTCAAGGCATCTCTATTTAATTTAATGCCGCTCTCACTCATCAGTAAAGCCTATGCGCTGTCACCAGTACCTGAGACAACCAAAGAAAACATCCAGTCCATCGTGATCACTTCCCCTTATGATTTTAATGAAACAGCCCCAGCAGGCAGCAACTTAAACCCATTCTTTTCCGTGTCTTTTGCCAGCTTTCCAAATCAATACTATGTCTACAAAGACGATAAACGTATCTACACAGCAGTAAATGAGTACATTGAAACAGCCGATGGCGAGCCTTTAAAATCACTTGGCTTTAGTACAGACTTAATTTTAAACACGGCACCAGATGCAGGCTATCCGATGAGTTTTTACATTGAAATGACACTCGACGATGGCCGAGTATTTTCGCTTGAAAGTCCTGAGATTCAGTTTTTAAAAAGCGGTGAAGAATAAACCCCCTGTCAACTTTGGGCGCAACCGCAAGATGCTTTAGGTTAATGTCCTCAGTCAGATACACTCATTAAGACGAACTCATCATTCAGACATGAAAAAGGGGCCTAAGCCCCTTTGACTACAGTGACAAAAAAATCAGAAATGGCCTCTAAAACCAAACGCAAAACTTCTGCCCGGCATAGGTGCTTTATCCTTTAATGAACCCGTTTAATCGAGCCGGACACTTTAATAATGGACCATGTTCCAATACTAAGGTGCTAAATTAAAAAACATAAAAATAAATCTTACACAACCGAATTTAAGCAATTAATTTATGTCTGTTCCAAAGCAAAGAATGTATGTCTGCCCCAAACTTGTTCTTTTGCAGCCACGTTTTGTTGGTTAGCTAAGTGACTCAAAAACTGTTCTACCGCCTCGTCACCAAGTGTTTTTGGGTGCAATAAATTATGAAATCGAATAGAGGCAGTTATCCAATAGAGATTACATGAAATAGTACTTTTGGCATATCTCTGTGTATACATACGGGCCTGAATTATGGACAAGGGCGACTTTATAACCTGTTCTATTTTGATTTGTTAGTATGTGTATAAATACAGTTGTTTGGTATTTGTCACCTATCACTGTTATACGACAAGTGACGTACTTTAACCCTTTCTAACTTGATGACATCTGCTTAACTTATTGTTATGGTTGGGGGTATTAAAGTGCGTATTTGAAAAGCTGTTGTTATGCGGCAGGCATTACGCTGTTGTTATGCGACATTTGTCGTAGATAAAAATGTTATGTTTACAGAAGAATAAGAGTATATGAAAAATATATTTATTTTAATTTTAACCGTACTTGTTTTAACGGGTTGTGCTTCAACAAATATCAAAGGTAATTATTCTTTAAACTCTCAGTCAGGAAAGGGAGTGCTAATTTCTTCAATTAGTGTACAAGGTAGCTACTCTGGATATTCAGTTTACTTTCAAGGTATTGATAATGAGAACAAAGGATACATTGAATTTGGTGCAGGTACAGCTTTATTGCCCATTTTTCCTGAGGGCGATTTTTCACATTTAGATCGTAAAGGGGAAGTATTTGCTGTCGAATTACCTGCTGGAAAGTATAAAGTATGGCGTTGGGGAGTTGCGAGTGGTTATGCCTTTATTAAGCCAGCGTTGCCCATGTCAATTGAATTCGAAATCATAGCTGGTAAGGCTACCTATATTGGAAATTTCGACTTTATCCAAACAGATAGTTTTGGCTTGACTGTTACTGGAGTTAAGGTCAATTATTCAGACCAGTTTAAAATCGATACGGGAATTATAATTAATAAATACCCCAACATCGAATTTTCGCAAATAGGGAAAAGCATCGTTGACAATGCTAAATATATAGCCATAGGTGGTAACTCTAATACAAATTGGGATATACCTATTGTGGTAATGTAAACATAACAAGGCAAATTAAAAAATGCGGACAAAAAACAGTTGGCTTTGTTCGTGCCTCACAAATTATAGCCAACTATTTTTAGCCGTTTATTTGCGGCGTTATGCATAATGGAGAACTATGAGCATTTACGAATATGAAACAAAATTATTCGACAGTTGGATCGGCAAACGAGAAGGCTTTGTTGTAGATGGCGTCGTATCTGAAGAACACTATATCAGTTCTCCACTAAAGCTCTGTTTTGTGCTTAAAGAAGTCAATGACGAAGGTGGCGGTGGTTGGGACCTAAGGCAGTTTGTTCGAGACGGTGCGCGTTCACACACATGGAATAATATTTCGCGGTGGGTTAAGTGCATTTCAATATTTGATCAAGATGTAAGCTGGTCTGAACTGGCTGATATTACCGAAGAGGATCGGAAAGATACCTTGAAATCAATTTGTGCTATGAATCTCAAAAAATCACCGGGCGGGCATACAACTATAAAAGCAAGTTTCAACGAAGTTGTAACAGAGGATAAAGAGTATATACATAAGCAATACTCATTATATAGCCCTGATATAACGGTGTGCTGTGGCACAGGGTGGGAGTTTCGCTGGGCTTTAGACCTCGATAAAACGGAAGTATACGAAACAAGTAGGGGGGTTAAGTGGTTTTTAAATTCTGAAGGCAAGGCGGTAATCATGTTCGCCCACCCAGCGGCGAGAGTTCAAGATTCATTGCTGGTCTACGGTCTAGCAGATGCAGTGCGTGAAATTATGCATAACAAGGCGTTTAAGACGGATTCCCAACGCTTGGCATTTTCGGTTTGATTCAGCTTTAGTGTCTACGGCACAATGACTTAGGTGTGGTGCTCTGCGTTGCTCACCACTTAACGCGGCGTTAAGTGCCTATGAAGTTTTGTGTCACATTATTGATCGCTACAGTATGCTTATTTTGGACATGTATACATAAACCAGGTGGTTCATTAGATTACGAGTTGGTAATCAAACCATCTCTATTGTTAAGCATTGGCGGTGGTGAGGAAGGAAATTACAAACGAAGAATGGAGAGAGGTGAGTTTCCTAATTGGTTGACCAACAATAATTATAAAGTTATTGCTCATGGTAGTTTTGAGTCAAAGACTCAATATTGGGAGTACATTCGATGGGCTTTAATTTCATTTGTTTTTATAGGTTGGTTAGTAGTGTTACTGTCAGCTTTTCAAAGAGTGCTAAAGGCACTTAACAAGCAATTAAACAGGGATTAAAAACAGTGGGCTTTTCGCTTCGCTCAATTTTAGCCCACTTATTTTAACCCGTTAATCGAGCGTTAGTTATCAGTTAATCTTTGGAGTTTAAATGGACAAAAGATTTCAAATTTTCATTTCGTCAACGTTTGTAGATTTGATTGAAGAAAGACAGGCTGTTCTTAAATCGATATTAGAGATGGATCATATGCCAGCAGGTATGGAGTTGTTTCCGGCCGCTGATGATACTGCTTGGAATTTAATAAGAGATGTAATTGATGCTTCGGACTATTACGTTTTAATCATAGGTGGAAGATATGGTTCGCTCGATGAGGAAGGCTTGAGTTATACCGAAAAAGAGTATAGGTATGCTGTTGCAACTAAAAAAGCCGTCATCCCATTGTTGCATCAAAATCCAGATAACTTACCCCGTGATAAGACAGAAACTGATGAACTTGCGTGGAAGAAACTGAAATCTTTTAGAGAAGAAGTGGAAAATAAGCATACTTGTGTTTACTGGTCTAACGCTGATGAGCTTAAATCTAAGGTAATAATAGGTTTAACATCAACAGTTAAAAGATCGCCTGCTATTGGTTGGGTTAGAGCTGACAATGTGCCTTCAGAAGCAACTATTAAAGAAGTTCTTAGTTTAAAGCAAAAGATATCGGAACTTGAAAGTGAACTAGAAGATACACGCACAACCCCCCCACCAGGAACTGAAGACCTTATGCAAGGCGAAGATTCTTTTGATCTTGAATTTACATTTGAAGCTGTGCCACCTCACGGTGGGTGGGGAGATGAAATTCATTACGAGGCGACTATAAGCCCTAGTTGGAACGATATCTTTGCTGCTATAGCTCCAGTATTAATAAATGAAGCTACAGAAACTGTTTTACAAGACGAATTCAGAAAGTCTTTAATTAAGCTAGCGAGAGATGAATACGAAGATGATGAAGATCTAAAAGGGCATAGATTGAAATCTTTTTCGTTTAAACAGGACGATATTTATACTTGCATGATTCAGTTAAGAGCTTTAGGGCTACTAAAAGAAAGTGACAAGAAAAGAAGTATAAGGGATACAAAAACATACTGGACGTTAACACCTTATGGAGACCAACTTATGGTTCAATTAAGGGCTATCAGTCGTCACAAGAAAGCTTCCAGAAAGATAGGAAGTGAAATTGTTGAGAGTACTGAAAAAGATACCTAACAAGTGCCTAAACCCAAGGACGCAAATTGCTTGGCTGCGCTCCTTCGTCGCTAATTTTAGCCAAGCATTTTACGCCGGTTAGGCAAGCGTTAAATGCTTAGGGGATAAAATTGACACAGCATAGAAGTGATGCGATCAACAGAATCGTGTCAGAGCTTGAAGCTTATGAGATTAATTTGAATCATTATTATGACGTCCTTGAGCTTCAGAGCGTAATTGATAATGATCTAGTGGGAAAAATCGACACTCTGAAGTGTTTTTGTCAGACATTTGGTTGGAGTAATTTAGTTGGTTTTTTGGAAGTTCTATTGCCACTGCAAGGTGATGCAATTCAAGCTTTGGAGAGAGTTCAGGGCTTTGTAATACCGGAAATTAAACACCAACTTGAATCTGAAAATATTGATTCAGCTTCAAACCCAACAGATTGGTATTGGAGCTTAATTCATCCCCGAATTAAAGCTCTAGCAAAACCACGTTTTGATGCTGGCTTCAGAGGTGATGCTGTAGAAGCTGCATTCAAAGAAGTTAATGATGCAGTAAAACTTATCTTTGTCGCTGAAACGGGAAGAGAGTCAGATGGTGCGGGGCTAATGAATACTGCATTTTCTCCTCAAAACCCAATTATCAAACTAAGTGACTTGGAAACTGAGACTGACCGTAATATTCAGCAGGGTTACATGCAAATTATGGCTGGGGCAATGATAGGTATAAGAAACCCTAAAGCACATTCAAATTTAAACCCTGATGCAAATAAGGCTTTGCACCTAATATCGCTAGCAAGTTTGCTAATGTGCAAGGTCGATGAACGCATTTAAGATCAGATAACAAAATGGGACAGGCACAAATTATTTGTAGTTGCAAATCAGTGGTTGCTTTGGCGAATAAATTAGCAAGGACTATATGGGTAGTATTGGCTCAGAAAACAGAGTTTGATGTAAAAAACGCATGCGCTTAATTTAGCTGAATAAAGTAACGAAGTTAAAAATAACAAGACATAGCAATCGGTAAAAAGCAGTGATGAATTAAACGGTAATAGTCTTATTTGGAACCTCAGAGGGACAGCTGCCAGCAGGCATTGTGACTGCATAGGCAAATAAGACGTCATTTGGATCTCATGAGGGCGCTACCCAAAATAACCAAATGGGACAGGCACTAAATAACCAAATGGGACAGACACAAATTTTTTACGCATGCGTAGTGATTTCAGAACGAGAAAATATGTAGAAAAGAGTTCATCAGAAGGTAAATCAACTAAAGAGATCCAGCTTTGCTTGAAACGCTATATTGCAAGAGAGTTGTATTCAATTATTGTGTCTGATTTGTCAAAACTCACTTGACCTTGACATAAGAGCGTCAATGCTTGTATCGCAAGCTTCTTCCACTCAATGAAAGTTGAAGTGGTTCAATACGAACCAATTATGAACCGTGAAACCATGCGCCAGCACATATTTTAGTACATCAAGATTGATTACACCAAGAAGAGAAGGCATCGTGCCTTAGGCTATTTAAGCCCCGAAATATTTGAACAATTAAACGTAGCTTTATGTAGTGTCCAGTTTTACTGGATCAGATCACTATTCTTTTGTTTATAAAAACAAGAATAATAATCTAAGCTCAGTAAAAGCCTGCCTTGGATTTAAAATGTTCAACTATATTTTTAAGCACTTTGGTATTGCCTTAACTTTTTTGCTGATAATTTCTTCTCAGACTCTAAGCAAGCCATTTCATAACAATGGGTCTCCAAACTTTCAAGTTGTTGGTGACAAAGGGCAGTTACCTGTCATAACAGACATAATCCAAGACAAACAAGGCGTTATTTGGTTTACAACGCAAGAAGGTTTCTTTCGCTACGATGGCGCAGGGTTTAAGCATTTTTTAAACCAAAAAGATGACCCCAACAGCTTAGTCGCAAATTATGTATATCGACTTTGGGAAGCACAAAATGGTCATATCTGGATTGGTTCAAGAGCAAAAGGGTTATCTGTACTAGACCCTGTTACGGGTCAATTTTCTAATCAGTCACCTCTCATAGAGAGCGTTGACTCTAGTAATCAAATTTTTGATATAAAGGGTAACAAAAAAGGTCAGATCCTCATTGCTACGACAGCTGGTATTGTATGGCAAGACCCTAGCAAAAACTATAAAGCCTTATTTTCTGACATATCTGGGTGTCAGCACCCACAAAGCAAACCTCGTTTTTTTCTATGGCAAAACCCTACTACCTTTTGGCTTATTGGTACAAAACAACTCTGTAAAGTGAGTGTTGATGTTGGCACAAGAGAATTAAAAGGCACACAAATTAAAACCTTTGCAAATGGAGAGTTATCAACTGGCATGCTTGACGAAGAATTCATATGGTTAGCAGGTCGCTCTGGGGGAATACATAAACTCGACACCAGAGATAACTCTCTTATCTCAGTTTCTACGGAGAATGAGATGTCGCTCGATATCGATTCACTGTTAACTTTTGAATTGCTTAAATTTGATAATAAAACCATTTGGGCAGGCACTTATCTTAGCGGGATCCTCGTTATTGACAGAGATAATGCCAAAGTATTGAGAGTTATTCACCATCAAGAGGGTAACACATTTTCAATTGGCGGCAATAATGTAAGTGCTTTTTTACGAGATCACACGGGCTTATTGTGGGTAGGAACATGGGGAACTGGCATGTTTAAATATAACCCCATCAACGATGTTAGTCATATGATTACTAAAGTGCTTGTGCCCGGGAATACTTTTCGTTCTGCCGATATTTTTCGGGTAATGGAACGATCAAATGGCGAACTATGGTTTGCGCTTAACGACAAAGGAATAGACATATACTCCCCTAAAACCGGAAAATTATCGCCATTAATATCGCCAGAAGGATTATCAGATAAAAAAATTATGCGCATGAAAGAGCTAAGTAACGGCGATATTTGGCTCGCAGGTTTATCGGAGCTATTTTATTATCAGCAAGCAACTAACAGCTTGAAGACTTTCGTGTTTCCCACTTCAGATACAATTCGCTCAATGCTAGTGGACGAATCAGATACTATTTGGCTCGGGATGGAAGATTCGCTTTGGCGGTTTAGTAAAGAACGAGAAAGTTTTGTTCAACTTAAAACCGTTTCAAACGAGACCGAAGAGTTTAGATACTTCGTTGAAAGCATGGTAATAGATAAGCAAAACCGGTTGTGGATAGGTGCAAGTAGCGGCGTTTACTTACTAGAGCGAGGTAGTGATGAATTAATCGCGCTTAGTAAAAAGCACTCAGAACTATCAGGTATCATCGCATCGATCATCAAAGACTCTCAAGACCGTATTTGGGTTGCAAACTTTTCAACAACAAGTTTATTAACAGTTCAAGGAAAAGCGACCGATTTGCTTATTACAGACGTAACTAAGCGATTATTCAATGAGCAAGCTTATTTAAAAAATGGTTTTAAAATAGACGGTGTGCTTCTTGAAGACCTAAAGGGTCGAATTTGGGCTAGTGGTCTAGTTATTGAAGAAGATATTAACAAAGCCCATAAGCTGAATATGGGAGACTTTATTATTTGGATTGGCAGCCAGATAATAAACCAAGAGGGCGTGATCATCGCCACGGGTCCAAATGGAATGCTTACCTTAAATACTAACCTATGGCAGCCGTGGAAATATGAACCAAAAACCATAATCTCAGGGGTGAGCATAAACGGACATAAGATACACGAGTTGACAGCATCATTAGAACTCCCTCCTAATACTAAAAGTCTCAGAGTTGACTATGCAGCCACTGATTATTTAACACCAGAAAAAATCCAGTATGCGTATCAGTTATCTGGCTATGATGAGCAATGGCAATTAACAAACGAGCACCATATTACCTACACCAACCTCTCTCCTGGCTCTTATGTATTAAAACTGAAAAGCACTAACAGTGAAGGAGTTTGGTCTCAGCATGTTACATCTCTTCCCATACAGCAGCTACCCGCTTGGTATCAGACATACTGGTTTTATTTACTGTGCATCATACTCCTATTAATATTGATGTCAGTTGTATTAAAACTAAGAACTCAAAGTTTGGAGCAACAAAAAGTAAAGCTTCAGAGTTTAGTTGACGAACGAACTCAGCACTTAATTGAACTTGGCTCAATGGGACAAGAAATAACCTCATCTTTAGACTTAGATAGAGTGCTCGAAATTATTCACTCTAGAATATCAACATTATTAGACAGCCATGTATTTATGGTCGGTCTTGTAAATATAAAAGACAACACCCTAGATATGGTTGCTTGGTATGAGGGCGATGAACAAATCGAAAATGCGTATTTTGAACTTTCGGAATTAAACCGTCCAGGACCTTGGTGTATCGCTAATCGAAAAGAGATTATTGCACGCACACAGACGGAGCTTTCTGAATACTTAGGAAATATACTTGAACCTGTTGTTGGTATTAAATCTGAATCCGTTATCTATTTGCCTTTGGTGATCAATGATAACGTGGTTGGTTGTTTGAGTGTGCAAAGTCCCCAAAAGCACGCCTACCCAGAAAATACCATCAATATGCTCAGAACGATTAGCACCTATGCAGCCATCGCTATTGAAAACGCGAAATCTCATACATTCTTAATCAATGCACAAGAAAGGCTTATCGAATCAGGCAAGCAGGCCTCATTAAGCTACCTAGTATCTGGTGTAGCCCATGAAATTAACACACCTGTCGGTATAGCTCTCACTACAGTTAGCGGCTTAGGCAGCCATGCACAAGACCTTAAAAATAAATTAGAAAATAATCAAATTCGTAAGTCGGATATTGAGTCTTTTGTGACGTTTAGCATAGAAGCAGATAAACTCATGCAAAGCTCCTTAAATCGGTGTTCCAAGCTGGTTCAAGACTTTAAGAAAATCTCTGCCGACCAGTTTGATTCAGGTAAACGTGAAGTTGAATTAAAAACTTATTTAGAAGATATCCTGAGTACTTTTTCAAGCGTTATTGCTGAACATAAAATTAGTTATCACATTGAGGGGGATAACCCTTATCTACTCATTGACCCAGGTATTATTAGTCAAATTATGAGTAACTTAATCCAAAATGCGATCACCCATGCATTTGATGCCGAATTTGACAAGCAAAACAACGAAATTCAAAAGCGTATCTCAATATCTGTCAAAGCTTGCGATAGAACCGTTGAAATTAAGTTTTCTGACAATGGTAAAGGCATGGATGACGAAACTAAGTCACAAATTTTCATCCCCTTTTACACCACAAAAAGAGGAACCGAAAGAATTGGCTTAGGCTTAAATATTATTTATAACCTTACCACATCGGGCCTTGATGGCACTTTAGATGTAAGCTCTAAAAAGTTTGAAGGCAGTCAATTCACACTAACGTTTAGTTGGCAAAAAAGTGAGGCTTTTTTACCAACTAAAAGATCAAACAAGTAGGGTTGTAGTGGTACATTGAATTTGGCCACCTGATTAAAGGTGATAGAATCACCATAACTAAATTAGGTGCAATCATGGCAAAACAAACACGACCAAAATACTCACCTGAGTTCCGCTTAGAAGTCGCCCAACAAGTAGTTGATGAGCAACGCTCAATTCGAGATGTTGCTGAGGCGATGGGACTTGGAAAATCTACCGTTGATAAATGGGCGAGACAGCTTCGCCAAGAGCGCCAAGGTAACTTATCTAGTGCGACTCCATTAACGCCTGACCAGCTTAAAATTCGTGAATTAGAACGCAAATTAGGAATCAAATGGGACAGGAATCAAATGGGACAGGCACAAATTATTTGCATAAATCGAGCTGTTTAACTACTGTTTAAATATCCAGTTTAAAGTTGAGTTAAATAGGAATGACAAGAGCAAGGAAAGCACTGATAGATCTATCGTCGACGTCTTATTACCACTTGATAGCACGGTGTGTACGCCGTGCTTTTTTGTGTGGAGAAGATAAGTACACTGGCAAAAACTTTGACCATAGACGGACATGGTTAGTCGAGAGAGTAAAACTGCTAAGTCGTGTATTTGCCATTGAAATAGCAGCATATGCCATTATGAGTAATCACTATCATTTGGTGGTCAAAGTGAATAGGCAGCAAGCACTTAGTTGGTCAGATAATGAGGTAATATCTAGATGGTATAAGTTGTACAAGGGAAGCCCTATCATTGATAAGCTACTAAACGGTGATACTCTTAGTGATACAGAGCAACTGTTTGTATCTGAGTTAGTTGAAAAGTGGCGATCTAGGCTGTTTGACATTAGTTGGTTCATGAAAAACCTGAATGAGTTCATCGCAAAAGAAGCAAATAAAGAAGATAGCTGCACGGGTAAATATTGGGAAGGGCGATATAAATCACAAGCCTTGTTAGATGAAACAGCATTGCTCAGTTGTATGGCTTATGTAGATCTAAACCCAATTCGAGCCGACATGGCAAATAATCTGGAGGATAGTGATTTCACATCGATTCAAAAGCGCATCCAGCACTTTAAAAACACCAATTCAAACGCAAAGAAATCAAATCTAAATGAAGCCAAAAGCCAAGCAAAACAACCTAAATCACTAAAACCGTTTGGTGCGAGGGAGCATGCAAACACAATACCTTTCTCATTAATTGACTACCTTGAGCTAATTGACTGGACGGGCCGGCATGTTCACCCCAAAAAGAGAGGATACATACCAAAAAGCATGCCCAAGATTCTAGTTTCACTGAAAGTTGAAGAAGTGACATGGCTGGATAGGATACAAAGTTTTGGAAGTCACTACGGTAACTTTGCAGGTTCGCAAACTGTGTTAAGAGCGCATGCCGCTAAAAATGATGTGAATTGGTATAAAGGAGTTGGTTAGCAAGAAGTAGGTTTAGCCTTGCTTACCCAGCTAGACTCTTCTTGTTTAATCAAATGAATATATTCCTAATTTATATTTATTTCTATCAGAAGGTGAGGGGTTACCACGCTGCTCAAAAACCCTTGGCTTGTAAATACATCTCTATAATTCAATTCTAACTTTAAAAAAAGTGCCTGTCCTAACTTTGCATTACATTAAAAAAAAGTGCCTGTCCTAACTTTGTTATTACATTAAAAAAAAGTGCCTGTCCTAACTTTGTTACTTGGCTTGTAAATACATCTCTATAATTCAATTCTAACTTTAAAAAAAGTGCCTGTCCTAACTTTGCATTACATTAAAAAAAAGTGCCTGTCCTAACTTTGTTACTAACTTTGTTAAAAAAAGTGCCTACCCTAACTTTTTCCTAACTTTACCCTAACTTTTTCCTAACTTTACCCTAACTTTTTCTTAACTTTACCCTAACTTTTTCATAACTTTACCCTAGCTTTTCCCTAACTTTGCTCACGAATAAAAGAAAAGCGCCTTGCCCTATTTGTTCAGAGTTTGCTTCGTTTGACTGTTTTACGCAATTTGCACTTGCCATGCTCATTAACCCCATGGATACTAAAAACATATTTGGCAAAATCGATGCCAGCAACTTTAATTAAAAACATATGGAATCTCCTCCTCTTAGTTCAATACCACTATGGCACCTTGTGGCTAATTGGTTGGGAGTCCATATCATTCGTTAGCAGCTAAGAGAAATGTTCAGACCTAAACGATGTAGAAGCCTAATACATAGTATCGCGCATCATGCCGTAAGTGCACTAAGTTGGTTACACCCAGAGCTGGGAGAAAATTGTATCCAGGGAAATGTACAAGAGTTCAGGTATGATTTGCTTAACGGTATATATTTGCCCGTTGATTTAAAGATCTGCGAAAGCAAATCCCTTGCTCTAAAAGCACTTTCAGAAACCTTCTTCAGAATTGCTGAATCTGAAGGAATCAAAGAAAGCGACTTAGGTTCAGCCATTATTGTTTTTGGTTTTAAAATTGATAGCTGGCCTTACTTTTGTGAAGTATCAGTGACCTCTAAGTGCGGTTCAACTATGAAAGTAAAAGTTGATAGCATGGGGAATAAATTTAATATGGTTAATGAGTTAATTTATAGGTACAGCTAACAAATCACTCAAATGATTTAATTAACCCATCCCTCAAAACTATAAGTCAGATATAAGCGGCGACACTCTGCATCAGCAATCACTGCCTGTGCAATCCAAGGCCTGTTGCAATACCGCTTGATAAGTGCCATCCGCCTTCATTTGTAACAAGGTGTCATCAAAGCGTTTTTTCAGCTTTTCTCCGCGTCTGGTCTTTGGAAATGCAAAATAACTTGGGATGGCATATGCATATTCTGTATGCCGTTTAATTTCATTTTCAATATCAAGTCGGCGTAATATATCAGCCCCACCTAACTGATTACTGATCACAATATCAACTCGGTCAGCCAGTAATAACTTAAAGCTTTGCATGCCTGAATTTGCTTCCACGATTTTATGGATCTGTCCTTGTTTGATTGCTTGGTCAATTTCAAAACCATAACTTACATTTCTGACCAACCCTACGCTTAACTCACTGAGCTCATCTATCGTGCCAGTCAGGTTTAACTTGCTATCTCGTTTACTAAAAATAGACACAGATTGACTGATCAAGACTTGATCAGAGAACAGCATGGTTTTTTTTCGATCTTTAGAGCTGTAAATTGTGAAGATGCCATCTGCATGGCCTGACTGGATCTCTCTAATCGCCCTACCCCAAGGCATAAATCGAACCGCAATGGGTATATCCATGCGATTGAATACCTCATTGACCATGGTAATGCCAACGCCTTTGGGCTGGTTGCCTTCTAAATATTGATAAGGAGGATATTCTAACGTCACAAACTGTAATACGCGTGCTGCGAGTGCTTGATGACTTAATAGCAGCAATAAACACGCAGCGAGATAGACTGACAAGTTGCCACATTGACATTTTACTTTGAAAAAGTGCCCAGTCATTGCACGCCAGCTCATCATCACAGTTTAAAACTCAACCTTTAACTTGATATACGCTCTGCGCCCTCTTGGATCGCCTGTCCTGGGGTCATAACTGCCCGCAATATCCACAAAAGGCGGGGCTTTGTCCGTCAAATTAACAACCCCCACTGTCATATTTGTATTTACATCGGCTTTTATTAAATCACCCATGTCGACTTCATATTGAAGATCGAGGGTATTAAACGAACTAATTTTCTCTAATGAAACATCATTTTCATAACTGGCGACATGGCGAAAAAACACATTGGCGCTATGTGACTCAAACTTCCAATTTACGCCAAAACTGCCTTTAAGTTTGGGGGTCGGATTACCCACCGTATTACGATTAAGCTTACCAAGCCCATTGGTGACGACACCGGCATTGTCCGTTAAATCATATTCTAAAATATATGAACCCCAAAGCTGAGGGGTAAGTCGGCCAAAACGCGTATCCCACTGATACATGACATTAAAGTCTATACCTGATGTATCAATGGCTTCGGCATTTATGAAGCGGGTATTGACGATTGAAATTGTCCCAGCTGATGTGCGAATTACCCGCTCAGGATCATCTGCAAAGGCGTTTACAACGGCTTGGTGACTTTCTCGGGTTAGCACCTCCTCAAATGAAAAACGCCAATAGTCTATATCCATATCAAACTGGTTTACGCTAAATGTGCCCCCGACATTCAGCGCTGTAGAGGTTTCTGGTACTAAGTCTGGGTCACCTACAGTTCTATTGCCACCAAATGTCGTTGACCCGTCTCTGGGATCTGTAATATTGGCAAAATTCGTTTGTACTCCTTTTAACTGATGCACCGAAGGCGCACGAAAAGACGTACTATATGACCCTCTCATAGATAGGCTCGAAGAGGCATGCCAAAGCAACGACACTTTGGGATCGGTGGTATCACCGCCCAAGTCGCCATAATCCTCATAGCGCAGTGCAAGGCCGATCTCTAGCTGCTCAAAAATAGGGAATCTGAATTCTGTAAATACCGCTTTGACATCACGGTCGCCTTCAACATTTTGATTGCCAATTAAAAATGCGAATCTATCTTGCTGAGTTAAGGCATCATACACAGAGCGAATAGACTCATTTCGGTATTGCATACCAAACGCCATTGCCGCAAACCCAGCGTCCATTTCAAACAATTCATCAAATGCAATGACGCCCTCTATAACTTGCATCTCAGATTCTACATTGCCGATATAATCGCCAATAATATAACCACGGAGTTGCTCATTAGTATTTGCTTGCGGATCAAACGGATTAAAATATAGACACTCTCCAGCACCCGCTACAGCACTAAGGCCTTGCCGACAGTTAATGCCGCCAAACCCAAACAATGCGGACTGGAAGTTATCCGCTATCACGTCTTTAGGATTTAAAAAAGCCTCATTTTTGGCATTCACGTAGGATAGTTGCCAAAATTTATCCGTGCCTAAGGCCCCTTCGATACCCAATGCAACACGGGTAGTTTGATGCGAGTAAAAATTGATTTCTGTGGGTTTGCCCACACCAAACGGTCTTCCTCGGAAAAAGATATCTTCGTTATAGATATTATTAGGGTGGCTTGCTAAAACACTGGGCGCATTCAATACCGGAAAGCTCGGGGAGACCTCTCTTGATACATCGTTATCTGCAAACCCCGCTTCAAACCACAGCTCTATGTCATCATTCCATGCCCACTTTGTGCGCATGTATAGCTGGAGCCTATCTTCATTAGGCACCGCTGTAATTTGAGGAGCAAAATCAAACAAGCAGAACGAATTACCATTGCTGCCCTGGGACACACTCCCGCCATTTTGCACGCAATTGGGATCTGCAACGGTGAGACCGTCAGGGTTTTCATCGTTTGCAAGTGACGGAACCACAAAGCTCCCAGGGTTACCAAAGCTACTAAATGCAGGTTGCACCCAATCGACCTCTGAGAGCACCAAACTACTCCTCTCTAAATAACTCGCGGCGACCAAAACATGCCCAGAACTGCCCGTATCACTGCCAAATACAAAGTCCACTTTTGTCTCGTCTTGGCTGCCATCGCTCATCCGTTTGCGATATTCATACTGCACTTCAGTACCGTTTAAATCATCTCGACTAATAAAATTCACAACCCCCGCAACCGCGTCTGAGCCATAAATCGCAGATGCCCCGTCTTTGAGGATCTCAACGCGTTGAATTGCCAAAGTCGGAATCAGTGACGCCGTATCAACAAAGCTAGCCCCTTGATCGGTCACAACCGCAGATACAACTTGTCGCTGGCCATTCAATAACACCAAGGTAGAAGAGACACCTAGCCCTCTCAAATTGATATTTGAAGTCCCGACGGTAAAGTTTTGCGTTAAATTATCAGAATTATTCTGCGCACCCGCATTAAATGGCAGGGTCTCAACCAAATCTCTGACATCATTTGCACCAATGTAGGAAAGCGCTTTAGCATCAATACTCGTAATCGGTATGGGGCTATCAGATTGAATTGAACGCTTTAGTCTTGTTCCAGTCACCGATATTTTTTCGATGTCTTGCGCGCCGACAACCATAGCGGGTAAATACAACAACGCCCCAGTAAACAACCAGCCGATAAGTCTTGTTGACTTACAATAAGACATTCCCCCTCCATTTCACACCGCGTAAGTTGTATCGCAACTAAATGAATACTCTAAATAAGCATAGAAGGTTTTTGGCTATATTCTGGAAAATTATACTGAGCGCTAAAAACGGGGTATGTACGAGCTCTTTTAAAAAAATAGCGCTTTAGTGAAACAAAAAAGCCCAGCAATTGCTGGGCTTGGGTATTTTTAATTAAAAATGCTTACCACATTTTTGAAATTTTGATGTCAGCTGTTGAACCGTCTGCTGATTGGCCAACAACTTCAAACATTACGCCAAGCTTTGGTAATTTAGTACCTGTCGCTGGACGGATGTAGTTTGTATAGTCATCCCAGTCTGCAAAGCGAGGGTTTGCATTGATGAATTGATCTCTCCAGACCGTTTCTAGATAACCACCGTTAGCAAGATCTGTACGGGTCGTTCTGCCTTCATCACCTAACTGCGGTAACGTGTTAAATGGCGCATCTTTAATTTGTCTGCGGCTATTTAGAGGTGTAACACTTCTATCTGTAACCCACTGCCCTGTAGCACTATATTCGGTCACATATTCTAAGATTGGGTTTCTATCTGCATCTACAATACCTAGGAAACCATGGCCTGGGTGTGCTGCTGATAGATTATCTACACTAGGTACATCGAAGAACTCAATGATATAAGATGGGTCAACAAACCATACAAGTAGACCTTCTTCCATACCTGCATCTTTTAAACTCGCGTCGAAACCTACATGCTGACGCCACTCTAATAGGTAGTAAGGTGTGTACTGAATAGTACCATCAGAAAGTGATGCACTATATGCAAATGTCACTTTTTCCGGATTGTTAGAAGTGATTTCGTTAACCACTGCACCATTATCAGCAATAGAGATATTGTCTACAGCTACATATGTTGCATCACCGCCAATCGCATAGTTCTCGATTGTGAAACTCACATCATCAAACTGAGCTAAAAACGAAACGTCGTAGTTAACATTGGTCCATTGTGCACCTGTACCACGTACTTTTCTGCCATCTGATGCCATTTCCAGCTCAGCTGCATTCGATGGTGCTAGTGAACCATAGATACCCGCACTAGGTACACTCACCATCACTCTCAAGCCATATGCACCATTTAGAGAGGTCGTTGAGTTTAAGTCAAAGCTTAGCGTCGCAGCTTCAGTGCCTTTTAATGGCTGTGCGAATGAAATAGAGCTATAGCTAGTTAGGTCAAATGCATTCGCATTAAGTGGCTCATAGATTCTTTTAGTTTGCTCAGGTAAGTTGACTTTAACTAAGTCATTATTCAAGCCCTTAACACCAGCTTGAGAAAACTTAACTGTCACGCCTTGACCTGTTAACTCTGCTGCATTAATTTCTTGAGACTGTATCCAGTTTCCGCCAAACTTATTTTGTAAAAACAGCTTCGCGTAAGGGCTATAACCTGTTGGCTTAGTACCACCAATCGTGCCGCCCCAGCTACCAGATGCCATTGAAGAGTACGAAGAAACTTTTGCACCAACACCACCATGCTTATCTTCTGAGTAAGCAATATCGTACTCATCAGGTAGACCTAGATCATGGCCTAATTCATGTGCTAATAGACCAATTGTTGCATCAATTGGTTGAATAACATAGCTACCAATGCGTGCTGTTTTACCGACTGTTTCATTCACGACATCTGCGTTTACAACGTGTCTATGAGACCAAATATAATTATTAAATGGGCTGTTTGGATCTTGGCGCAGTGCACGAGGCTCTGATTCTTCACCTAATGTTGAATGAACAATACTTAAATGATCAATTTGACCGTCATTATCTAAATCATAGTCACTTAAATTAAAGTTTTCATCAGCTAGTACGTTATATACTGCTTCTTTAATAAGTGCATGTGTATCATCTTTATAATAAGGGTGCGCAAACTCAGTTTTATACCAGCCAAAAACGCCACCCTCAACGTCAAAAGAACCACCACTTTGGTCAATAAAATATTCACGCATACTTGGAAGCGTATCACCACGAGGACCCACATAACCATTTTTAGAGAAAATCATTTCTTCATAATGCTCAGGAGTATAATCATCATAATAATGCTTATTTGGAGCATCTTCTGGTTTAAGTGAATTATGTGGTACGTCTGCGAACTCCATTAAAATGGTTAATACCTTGCGGGTTGTAACCTCGCCATGCCATTCACGTGTTTGTGACGCAGCATCACCATTTTGAATAACTAATGGTGCACTAAAATCAGCTGTTAAATTTTTATGTAAATCAGCATCTTTTTTTATTTTTTCAACTTGAACAGGATCAATGGTTACATTTTCAGTAGGGGTATTTACATGATTGGCATGCGCTTGAGCATAACCACTTAACGCACAAATTACAGCTGCTGTTAGTGAGTTCAGCATATATTTTTTCATTATTATTTTCCATATTATTGAGTCAATAGTGAGCCGGAGCAATAAATTATTAAAAAACAAATTAATCGCTCAACATAGCTAAACTATATTATCTACAAAAAATAACAAGAAAATCAAAATATTTAAATAAAAAATCCACAAAAGGATAAAATACAGACAAATTGATACATTATAACAATAATGATATATTAATAATAACAATGGTTACTTGCTGTTTTCTTCTGGCTTTTTAATTAATAGTTACAACTTAATTGTTAAGTGAGTAATTAAAGCCCAATATTCACTGGGCTTTAACATATTCATTACCAAACTTTAGAAATTCGAACCTCAGCCACCGAACTATCCGCTGATTGGCCTAAAACTTCAAAAATAAGTCCAAGCTTTGGCAGCTTTTTGCCCGTTGCAGGGCGAACATAGTTGGTATAATCATCCCAATCCGCAAAACGAGGGTTTGGACTAATAAAATCATCCCGTAATATTGTTTCTAAATAGCCTCCATTACTCAGGTAGTTTCTTTTGTCTTTTACGACATAACCTTGCTGTGGGAGTGTATTGAACGCGGCGTCTCTAATTTGATCACGAGTTCTGTATGGCAAAATGCTTCTATCAGTCACCCATTGACCTGTGCTTGTATACTCTGATTGGTATTCAAATATTGGGTTTCTATCTGCGTCGACAATACCAATCCAGCCTTCCCCTGGATGCGCCGAAACTTGGTTGTCAGTACTGGAAATGTCAAAAAAATCAGTCATGTAAGAAGGATCAACGTACCAAACCAAAAGCCCCTCTTCCATGCCTTCAGTTTTAAGGCTTTCATCAAAGCCGACATGCTGACGCCACTCTAATAAATAATAAGGAGTATATTGAATGGAGCCATCAGATAATTTAGCATTATATCTGAAGTAAACATGCTCAGTGTTATTTGAATTCACTGTCGCTTCGACCTTACTGCCATCAAAAATATCAATATTGTCGGCAGCGACATAGGTAGAATCACCAGCAATAGCTAAATTCAGCAAGGACACATAAATTGTGTCATAGTCTTTAAACGCTGATAAATCATAATGTGCTTTTGTCCACTGCTTGTTGGTTGAGCGAATATAGGTATTATTCTGACTCATCATAAAGTCATCACTATTTGAAGGTTTTATATCTTCAGAAAGATTCGTACCTGGTACTTGGACTCGCAAAGTGAAGCCATAACTCGGGTTGATAGATTGTCCACTGTTTAAATCTAAACTCAATGAAGGCGCTTGACTGCCTTTGAGTGATAAAGCAAAAATCACTTCACTATAGCTCGTTAAATCAAAAGCTTGATTATTTAATGGCTGATATAGTTGTTTGCTTAATTGTGGTAAGTTCACCTTAACTAAATCATTATATCTGCCTTTCACTCCAGCAGAAGAAAACGGCACCACAACGCCTTTACTGTTCAACTCTTCACTATTAATCTCTGTAGACTGTACCCAGTTTCCGCCGTATTTGTTTTGTAAAAACAATTTCGCATAAGGGCTATAACCCGTTGGCTTGGAACCTCTGACTACGCCTCCCCAAGACCCAGAAGACATCATCGAGTATGACGCAACCGTCTCTCCGGCTATGCCATATTCATCTTGTGTGTAAGTCAGATCATATTCATCCGCCAACCCGAGACTATGACTGAATTCGTGTGCGTAGAGCCCCATTGGTGTGTCTATTGGTTGAATAAAGTAACTGCCAATTCGCGCCGATTTCCCTACACTTTCATTCTTTACCTCCTGATTTACCCTTGAGCGATGTGAGTGAATAAATTGCTTATAAGGGCTATTGGGATCTGGCCGTAAAGCCCTAGGCTCACTTTCCCCCCCTAGGCTTGAATGGATAATACTTAAATGGTCAATTTCGCCATCATTATTCAAGTCATAATCACTTAATTTGAACCTTTCATCAGCCAACACCTGATGAACGGCTTCTTTCACCAAAGCACTTGTATCTCTCTTATATACGGTGTGGTCGAAGCGAGATGTATACCAGCCAAATACCTCACCACTTATGTCAAATGATCCGCCGCTTTGGTCTAGCACATAATCACGCACCGTCGGTAACATCGCATCCTTAGGGCCCGTATAGCCGCCTTTGCCATAAATTAAGTTTTGATAATGGTTGATACTGTAGTGGTCTAAATAATGTCTACTCGGTAAATCGTCAGGTTTCATAGAGTTATTAGGAATATCATTAAACTCCATCAATATCGTGAGTACCTTTGCGGTTGTCACATCTCCATGCCACTCCCTTGTCTGCGATTGTGAACCTTTAAAAATTTGAGGTGCATTGAAAGTTGCTGATAAGTTTTTGTGTAATTGTGCATCACTGTTTCTCTGTTGCAATGCGACAGAATCTGCATTAACAATAGCTATTTGTGCATTTACCCCTGTAGATAATAAAACCGCAACAGCAAGCGTGTTGAGTTGATATCGTCTCATAACTACCTTCCTATTATTATTCTAACGCCAATGACTGGCACTTTGTTTAGCTTGAGTTTCATCTATAAAAATCAAACCAAACAAATTGGATAGAAATAACAAGAATGCTGTTAATAACTTAAACACCATTAAATAAATTAAAAAATAATTTATAAAATCAGCAACATAAATTTATGAGCTAAGAAAAAATTAAGTGTAAAGTGAGTCACTCTTTGAGGAAATTAGTCTTTAATATTGGCAAAATTTGAAAAGTGCCCGATAACAGGCACTTTCTTAAAACTTAAAGATTTAACGCTTTAATTTGCTGAGATACACGAACACCGCTGCGCACAGCACCTTCCATATAACCTAAATATAAAGTGTCGGTATGCTCTCCGGCGAAGTAAACTCTGCCAACAGGCTGCTGGAATAGTTTCCAATATTTGCTTATCTGACCAGGGCCATATGCAATGAATCCACCTTGCGTCCACTCTTCAGCTACCCAGTTTTGTACTTTTGTCGCCACAAGATACTGCTTTGAACCTGGATACATCACTTCAATTTCGTCTAGTCTTGCATCAGCAATCTGTTGATCTGTCCACTCTTTTTGTATTTGGCTGTAGTCACCTGATGTATATGTGATAAGAATACCCCCCTCTCCACCTTGACGCTCAGTTGTCTCCCAAGTCCACCCAGTTGGTAAACCACCAGCGACAACAGTATCGCCGCCTAAGTTTTGGTCTAGCCAAAAACGTTTGTTATATTGAAGGAGTACTTTTGCATGAGACCCGTAGTTAATGCTGTTTGCTGCATCTGTCAACGCTTGTGGTAAATGTGGGGTAAACGTAATCTTATTTAATACCGGAAGAGGGACCGTTACAACGACTACATCCGCTTCGTAGCTGCCACCAGTTGCAGTTTCAACCGTCACACGATCATTGTGTTCGCTAATATTAACTACCGGCTGGTTTAAGTGAAGATCACCTTCGAGATTATCAACAAAGGCTTGTGCCATCGCCCTGCCACCTTTTAAGAAACGGTAACCTTCTACATCATCATCCGATACTTGCTCATAAACTTTGGCATACTGCGCCAAGTGCAATAGAGATAGATCGCTTGGCTCATCAAATTCTCCTCTGACAAACTGCTCTGCTAACAATTTTGCTTCAGGGTGTAGTTGCAACCCATCAATCCAGCTTTGTACAGTTGTGAGATCATACTCCTTCGCTTTATCTAGGCGCGCAGGTTCATCTGGATCGGGGACTACATCAGCAAGTAAACTTAATTCATCATAAAAGCGGTTATAATCAGCAACAATTTGAGGCTCAAAGTTATTTTCAAAATCCGTATAACTTATTAATTTACCATCTACATAATAAGCCCCGCTCTCAATTTCTCCCCAATATCCTGTCTCTGCAAGTTCAACATTGAAGAGGCTGGCATATCGATGAATTTCCTGATGCACTGTCGGTCCATCAATAAACTCTCCACCAATTTCGCCATGCTGCTGGCCCATATCATATGTGCCTATGCGACCACCCACTCTGTCTTTCGCTTCGAGAATCGTAACCGAATAGCCAATACTCTCCAGTTCATAAGCCGCGGTCAACCCTGACAAACCAGCTCCAACTATCACAGCTTGGTTGACCGTGGGCTTTGCAGCGGGTTGTGGCTGTTGAACTACGACCTCGTTGGTATCATTGCTTCCACATGCAGATAAAACCGTGGAAAAAACCACAGTACTGACGATGATACGCAAAGAGTCCTTTCTCTCTGATAACTTCATAAACACCTCTTTAAACCTAAAAAAACTCAAATATAATTAATAAATTTATTTGGATATATTTCAATCTATTAGCCCTTAAGATAACCACCTAAAAGGCAGGCGCACGCTAACATGCCCCTAAGGTATTAACAAGGGCAAAATCATGTTAACTCAGAAGTGGGAGAGAAATTTGCTCGCTAATTTAAAGAAATTGAAAATAACAACTTAAACGTTTTCTTTATTATCAATTAATCGAAATACAAGCACTTCTTGTAATGCATTGACTGGTTGGAACGCGAGATCTGTGGCCATTTTAACTTCGATACGCCTTTTTTCAACTAAAGCAAAAGCACCGCTTGGCAACGGAGTGTAACGCTCATAAAATCTTGTAGGTTGACATTGCACAGCAAGTAAACGCGTAAAGTTTGAACCCGGTGCGAGATTGCGTTCTTTACCTTGGTACAGGGCAAGGTCATCTACGATGCACAATAACGTATACAAGCCCTCATCCTGTTCAGGTGTAATCAAGTACTGTGCTAACTCACTCACTTCAACGCCACTGCGCAAAGCTTGATACACCTCTTGAAAGCTGTCGATATAAGATACAAACTGAAATTGTTCGGCAAGCGCATGGAGTCGAATATGTTTTTGTAACTCAGATTCCATCGGCTGAGGCTTCTTTTCTGTGCTGCGCCAAGGTGCCAAAGATTGCTTTAATTTTATGAGTGCTTGTGCTTGGTTTTGCACCACCTCTTCTTGTTGACGTTTTACCTGTTCAGCCATTTGCTGCCGACGCATCAGCTCTGCTTCTTTTGCATTTTCCTCAGCACGTTTTTTATTTCCACTTTCGTACGCTTTAATTTTAACATCCATTAACTTTTGTGCCTGCGCAAAAGATAATTGTTCGCCAAACCGATTCGTAATATAGGCACTGGTGTTTAAATAATCAGGTTTTAAGGACACCATTTCTTTAAGTAAACCTTGGTACCTTTCATATAAAGCCTGCTCCTGAGCTAACGTTCCTTCACTGCCGCATTGTGGATCGCCAAGCCACTGCGCCTCACGCATATTGCTAACGGTCAAGTACATAGCATCCATTAATTCAACCAGCCTATTTTGATTATTTACCATACATTTACTTAATTTTTTAATTCATTATTTAACCAATTAGAGCTTAAAACAATCATTTCTTCAATTAATAAGCCTCTCAGCATAATATCTGATTAAAATCCGAGCACATATAGCAATAGAAACCCACTATAAAATTTAAAACCTCATTATAAAAAACAGAACAAAAACACAGGGCAAAAACAAAAATCACACTTGAAAAAAACAAAAGCAACAAATATCATAAAAAAATAAGAAAATTAAAAGGAGGTTAACCAATAAAACCCATAAAAAATACTTATAAAAAATAGGGAAGTTAATAGTATGATTTGCTTATTAACCAAATTAGAAGAGCAAAAGGAACATTATTGCTAAATTTTTATTTAAAACAGTGAAAAACAACCTAAAACAAGCAATCCAACTTTTAAAGACCCTCCCAATGAACATTAAAATTTAATAAAAAGTTAATGGACAATAATGAAATTAATAAAAATAGCACTACTTATATTATTGCTTGGTCCTAATTTTTTAGTCAGTGCCTCTACCCTGACGACCTCCGATAGCAATATACGTTTTCTAAGCGGTGATAAAGATAAACTTATCATTGCACCTCCTAACCAACATGGTATTTCCTATAATCGATTTACAAATTTTACTGTCGACAAACCACTCCTTATGCTCGATCCAAATGGGTTAGCTAGCTCAGATGCTGGAACCAAACTCAAAACGATCGTGATCCATGCCAATAGCTTGTCATTAAAAAGTGAACTTGCATTTGCATCAGGAGACATTGCCGCAAACATCGTATTTGTCGTAAATAAAGATAATGGCTTAATTAGCTGTAGTAGCTGTTCATTTAAAGGTTACCCCAGAATTACGCTTGCTGTTGCAAACAGTTCTAGTGGTTATTCTAAAAATATGAGCAGCATAGGTAATTTAACCAGTAGAAATGCCGGTCGAATCTCCTTAAACAACTTATCAGCACCGGACGCGACGTCAATTGAAACGCATTCTCAATATATCTCAACAGCAGGAAACATCAGCTCAACTTTCAGAGCCAGTGCAAGCGGTTCACATCACAAGATAAGTAACTCGGGCCTAGTTGGGGTAAGCGGCGGCTTTAACTTTTTCCTTGGGCGGATGACCGTGGATTACAACACCCACGAGATCGTTGACGCAGACCAAGTTACTACTCTCGGTGCAATCACATTTTCAGGCACCATCCACGGTGCAGGCGTTTCTATCGTCAGCGCAAGACCCGTCACCATCAATTCAGGTGCAAAAATCACAACTCAATCCGATATCATGGCAACAAGTCATTTTGGGGACGATTTCTTCGTACCGACAGGCAACATTGATATTGTAATGCTTAGTCAGACAACAGCTTTAGGCACAATCAACAATAAAGGCTCTGTACTGTCTGATACCGGCATCAATATACAAGCAATCAGACTCTACAATAGCGGAACAATCAAAGGACACAACGCAGAAGTCACAATTAAAGACCAAGCGCAGAACTTGGGCACAATTGAAATGTCTGGTAAGTTTGAGCTCGGTGCAAAAACAATTGATAACCGCAAAGTACTTGCAGGTAATACATTGCGCGCACACGCAACCGATGCTGTATTTAACCACTTTGATGGCAGTATAGTTGGCTACAATGTGTCATTTGAAACCGACTACTTTATTAATGGCTCGCGTATCGCATCTGTACCCACAATTAAAAAGCATAGCGCATTAACCATTGAGGACGGTCTAGAACCTGCAGAAAAGTACGGTGTTTTTAATACCAATAGCTTTGCACGCTTTACAAGCGCTCAGCTCAGTGTTAACCGACCAGCTCATATCAGTGCAACACATTTAAATATCAAAGCAAACGTACTGGAAAACATTAACCCTTATTACAAAGAAAGGGGTAGTGCAGCGTGGCCTGGGAAAGTAGACTTAGACTATGCAAAGTCTAGGCAAGTTAGTATTACCGCACAATACACTCTGAAGCTGCATAGCAGCACATATGTATTGAACAGTAGTGCGATTCTTGGCCTTGAAAACGCTGGTGAATTCACGATCAATACGCCAAAATTACAAAATGAGCGTTATCGATTTGACTCTAAAGGCTATGTTTTCCATAAAAAACAGCACAATAGTGCAAATGAACAACATTCTGTAAAAAGTCCACTGGCGGTAACCGCATCAGCACACGTCGATGCAATTTCTCCGATGGCGGCGCTGTACAGCTTTGGAGAATTTAACCACTCACCTCTAAACAGTAGTGCATCGACAACATTCACTAACCTTGCAAGCTTTTTGCAAATCCATGGTCGCTCTAACTTTTACAAAACTACTTTCGGCTCCATTGCTATCTCAGCGTCATCTGAATATCAAGAAGGGTTAACGCCTGCATGTATTACCAATGCATGTAATATCGATAGCTATGAAGAAAACTACACACAGACCACATTTACTTCTTTTTTAGATGATGTTAATGGACTCAGTACAGACTTTTTGGTTCAAACAAATCTGCAGCTTGAAGCCTCTATCGAACAAGATGTTAAATGGTACCAAGACAAATTTATCGCAGAAAAAAAAGCGGCTTTCGGCGATGAATATCACCCAACACACGGCAAAATGTTCTACTACAATGTCAGGGAACAAAAAACCACCTCAGCAAGGCACCTCATCATTACCATTTATGAGTGTCGACTCAGTATCTTGCAAGATGGTGAAACGTTCGGCAACAAACGTTGTGTGCCAACTGAGTACAGCAAGCCATTTTCAGAAATTTTAGAAGAAGCAGCCGCAAATCGTCCTATACCAGGTACATCCCACACAGCTAAGCAACTTGGTGAGTTGATTAAGATTTACATGGGTAGGTTTAATGGTTTCGGGCAAATGGATCAGACCTTTATTGACAGTGAGGGCTTCCCAGACACCCAAATGGTGGACGGTTATTGGGGCAATGTCTATGCAAACGCTTTCTTCACACCAAAACTTAACTCAAGCGGTGCTGTCGAGTTGGAAGTTAAATACTTCCGTCACTTCTTTAAAACCACAGCGCTGAAAAACCCGCATGTGGACTTAAAAAATTATAACCCTTATAAAGAGTACACTAAAGTAATTGCTTACAATGACTTAAAAGATCCAACGCCTCCAATACCTGCAAATCGTACAGTCGCTTACAACAATAAGACCGGTCGACTGGTGCTTAATTGGGGCAATGTTTTAGTCCCGCATCACAGCTACATTTTGGAGACTGACTTAAGCAGCGCTGCAATACGTACCACACAAAGCTGGCGTGCATACACCAAAAAAACTGATGGAACAGTCAAGTTTAGAGTTAAAGCATGTACCAAGTATCAAAATAGAGAATATTGCAGCGCTTTCAGTCCTTGGAAAGAGCAAACCGTAGATTATGTCGGCGGTGGCAGTAGCGGCGGCGGCGGTGGCGGCGGTGGCGGCGGTGGCGGCGGTGATGACGATAAACCACCATGTGAAGGCTGTGCGCTAGAGTAAGTAAGGGAGAAAAATAATAATGAATACATCTATGGAAAACATAAAACGCTCCTTTTGGCATAAAGCCACAAGTTATGGGATGGCGTTTTTTATGATGCTGCAGCTCACGCTGCCAAGTGTTGCATCTGCAATGACAAGTGTTTCAAGCGGACAAGTAGAACATGATTTAACCTCAGAGCAAATGTTTATTAGATCTGTGGTTAGTGATTATTTGTACCAACGTTCTAGTTATATACCAAAGCCATCCAGTTCATATGGCAACCAAAGTATTGCCGAGTTCCACAGTAAATTAAAAACTTCAGCAATTTACCGTTTACCCAATGTAATGGAAACCGACTACATTCCGATTGTAGGTAACATCACCATCATCATACCCCAAGAACGGACAACCTATCCGCTCCAAAAACAGGTTGGTGATAGCTTTGTACAGAAAAAGCTAATTGGCGAACAGATCAAGCGACTTATTGGCCGAACCTACTACAAAGATACGTTTACCAGCGAAGAGCAGCAAATAAACCAGTTGTATGTGAATGCAATGACTGTTGCTAAACGCACTTCGTTTACCAATATGTTTGGTGCACAGTTACCCAGTAACATTGCTGATACACTCAATATTGATTTTATCTGGCCTGAGTCACGAAAGATCGGTGGTCACTATGTGTTAGTACCAGTGGTTCACTTGCGTACAAGCGTTGTAAACTCGCAAAGTATCGACGGCACGCATACTGTTGAATTTAGAAAATCAAATGCCTCATTTAAGTCAGCAACAATCTCAAACGCAGACTTAAAAATTCAGCGAGATGCCTCTTTTAGTACCATCAATGACTTAGTCATTGGCTCAAAGTCCAGCATCACATTAAGTAAAGATGCATCCAAAATTTACGCTGGTGTAAGTTACATGGATGACGGTCACGGAAATATCAAAGGCGTCGCCTCAGGCACACTGTTTAATTATGGCCAAATCAATGCAGCGCGTAATGTCAGCATTGTCGCAGGTAACTATGAACAAAAAACACTTGCTCACAGATTCAAAACGCCTCATGGCTATGAAGATCACCTAGGTCGAGTCGCTTCAATTAATGCTGGCGGCGGCATCTCAATACAAACATTCAATGACATCGAGCTAGTTGGAGCCCAGCTTAACGCAAATGGTGGGAGTATTATCCTAACAGCCGATGGAAACATAAAAATCGGCAGTACTCCACTTAAGCACAGCAGTGAATTTAAAGTCGGACAGTACGACAAGAAAAAAGAAGGGATCAGCTACTACCAATCAGTCTTAAGTGCCAGCGATACTATTCAGCTATTGGCTAAGGGAGAGCTTGAAATATCGGGGGCAGAATTCCTCGCAGATACTGGCCTCATTGAGCTTATGGGTGCCAATGGCGTCACTATTGTTAATGATGTTAACCGCGAATCTTACAATGCTTCAGACAGTCAAGGCAGCTCGACAGATATAATACAAGAGCTCAAATCAATTGCGGTCACCGCAGCGCTAGATGCGGGTAAAGGCGTTATTATTCGAAGCCCACTTGGCGATATCAAACTTCAAGGTGTTCAGATCCATAGCCAAGATGGCGCAAATATCAGTGCCGAGAGCGGCAAAGTTGAGCTATTGCTAGCGCAAGATACCTATCAGTATTATCGACACTCCAAGCAGGAAAACTTCTGGAGAATTAAAACACGCACAGTAGATGAACAGCGTGAACGTCCTATTTACAACACCATCACAGGTGGCGTAGAGATCAATGCGGCACAAGGTATCGAGCTTGAATTAGCAAAAATTGACGGTCAACCAGATCCTTCTCTTTACACGCTAAAACAGGAGTTTAACAAGCACCAAGGGCTTAAGTGGATGAAGACACTTGCTGAAAAATCCAGCTTACGTTGCCCAGCGGTACCAAACAACACTCTAGATTATGGCTACCTGTCTGACGGAAGTTATAACCTGTATAAAGAGCTACAGCTTAAACGCCAAACATGTCTCAACGAGTCTACGGTAGACATCGCCTTTAAAGCACTAAAAGATCATCGCACCGTCGACACGACTCGCTCACTCACACCAGCAGCGATGGCCGTTATTGCGATAGCAGTCTCGGTGGCTATGGGCCCTGGAGGTTTCGAACTTGTTGGTACTTCAGGCGCTAAGCTAAGCGCTACAGCGATCGGCAAGTCAATTACTGCCGTTGTCGGTCAAAAAGCATTTGCAGCCGGTGTTATCTCAATCGCGACGCAAGCAGCATCAAGCTTAGCAATTGGACGAGGGCTCGATGGCACTGTTAAAGACTTACTATCATCTGATGGGATCAGAGCAACCGCCACAGCAGTGGTTACAGCTGGATTAGGAGAGTATTTCCTACCCGAAATAGCGCTTAATACTAACTATGATATCGTCAATCAGATCGGCGATGCCATTGTTCGTAGTACGATGAATGCGACTGTTAACTGGGCAATACAAGGTGGCAGTTTATCTGAACTCGACAACCAAATTATTGCAGGCGTTAAATCTTTCGCGGTGCAACGTCTAGGGCAAACTTTTGTTAATAAGATTGATTCGACACTAAATGTGGTTGACGGAAGTACAACAGAAATCGCTATGAACTATGTCGCTCATGCTTTTTCAGGGTGTGTACTCGGTATTGCAGCACTAGAAGCCAATAGCACACCAGAGCATGACCGCGCGAAGACTTGCGCAATCAATGCAGGTGCCACAGTTGCAGGTCGTTATATCGGAGTTAAAAGAGCGCAGGCTGAACAAACTGTTCGTGAGTTTAAAGATTTCGAACGTGAATATAACAGTACCTATGACCGCTATAGACAAGATGTATATAACGTAGGTCTCGAGTTAGGTGAGATTGGCGCTATTACAAATATGGCGGCTGAAGGCATGACTCAACAATTCTTAAACCAATATGGTTCAACTGAACTTATACGTTTATATGCCGCACTATTAGCCTTTGTTAGTGGTGCAGGGCCGGAATACATCAACCTAGCATCTACTACTGTAGCAACCAATGCTGATGCAGCATCTCGCGTAGCACTTGCACACCTAATGATAGGTAAAACATGGGATATCTTAAGTGCTCGAGCTTCATTCAATGGTGATTCTAGCCATATGTCTGGCAGCAACGCATTCAATGAGGTTGTTGCTGATTTTGCGAAAGATATTAAGGCAAAGCAAAAGCAGTCAGCTAATCCTCATCTTACAGCTGAGGAATACAAAGCTGCGATTATAGAGAACCTGTCAAAACACTACAGCCCTACTGAAATTAAACAAATTGAGGAAATGGTTGACCTAGATACAAGAGTTAAAGAGTTAGAAAAGGTGACTTACGACCTTGCTAAACTAGGCGGGACATGGGGATGTACTGAGAGCGGTAATCGATGTGTAACTGAGTATTACTTCAACATAGGCGACTATGGGCTGTTAAATAAATTAAGCCAAGCTAAAACCTTAGACGCTCACGCTGCTGGGACTGACAATAAGGAAAGTGTCACGAACGCTCAGCGCCTATTAGCAGATATGGTCATCGCTGTTCAGCCTGTTGGCCAACCAATTGATGAAATCGCATCGGGTTTTGTCGCTGAGTATGGTGATCAACTTGATGCGGCAAGTGGCGCACTTATGGTGATTGATATGTTGAGAGCACCAATTTGGTCAGTTGCTAAACTCATCATCAACGAAACACCACTCAAGCAGCGATACGATGAAGCTATTTCCGCAGCCCATACACAAGCTGTTGTATATGTTGCTAAAGGCGATGAGACGCTTCAACCTGGAGACGTATCAAGTACACTTTCGGGCATGTTAATAGCAGGCGAAGTTGCGGTGAGCGTTGCCACTTTACCTAAAACAGTCCGAGACTTGAATGTCAGTAAAGCGATGTTCCAAAACGAAGGCATGGTGGTATTACGCGAATTCCCGCGCCCTTGTGGTGTTGGGCTTAGATCGGCTTCTCAATACTCCGCTTTTGACAGCTATGGTTCAACTTACGAAGAATCATATCAGGAGTCTTACCCAGCAGAGCTAGACCCTTATCAAGTGACGGCTTACTCAGCGTACACACCTATGTCAAGCGGTTGTAATGCCAACATCAAGAATGTTGAAACCCCTTCGGGTACATTCATCCGTTTTGATGAGAATAATAAGGCTGCATCTTGGGAAGAATTTAAAGCACTCAACCCAAATACATCGCTTAAACCAGATGACTTTTACGATTATGCCTTTGAACAAAAGAAGGTCTTTAATCCTGACACTAAGCGCTTTGTTAATGTTGTTGATGGCAAAAAGATAACCAAGACACCTTCTCATCTGGTTAAGCCTCAATCATTTTCCATGATTGACATGAATGTCACCAACAAATCCGTGACTGATCGCGATGGTACAACCCATACCTACCAACAGGTCTCTGATGCTAAACGCCGTATCGAAACACGCAAAGAAGAGATTAAGCAACTGTACCCTGACACGTACACTCAAAATGCTGAGTACAAATCGTTATTAAATGAAGGACGCAAGTACAGTGAACGAGGCGGTACCATTGCCGGTAAAGCCGCAATGGAACACATTGGCAACGAAAAAAATGCCAATGTACGCAGTATTTTGGCTGAATACCCTGATGGTACCCTCAACAGTAACTTTGATGACATCATTGAAATTGAAATTAGTGGCGTAAAAACCTATGCTGTTATCGAAAATAAAGGTGGCAGTGCAATACTCGGAACTAGAAATGCTAAAGATGCTCAAGGCAACCCCATTAATGCACAGCAGGGCACCAAGGAGTACCATTATAGTCTATTGAAATCTATGGAAGCGAAGCTTGCTAGGTTGAAAGATGACCCAAGACGAGCTTCAGATCCAGCATTTAATAATGGCTATGAAAAGGTTTTGGAAATGTACAAAACGATTAAGCACAAGCCTGTTGAGTTTTACCATGTATCGCAAACCTACGATGCATACGGTAATCCGGCTGAAATTAAAATTAATCGACACCCTGATATTCCAGGAAAAAAATAACAATCAATAGAAATTACTCAAGGGGCTGAAACGCCCCTTTTAAGGTTTATTTATGGCACATATAAAAATCTACCCAAGGCACTATGATAATATGGACATATATAGAAAAGTGTTTGAGATGACAATGAAGGAGGATCAGGATGAAATAAAGGACACTGTAAAAGAAATAGCCACGACAGGACCTTATGTCACATTAAAAAATCTAATTAGTTCTGTGGAATCTATTGCAATTAGAAATTATCAAAACTATCGCTTTTTCTTTCAACCAGAGCAACTAAAAACCGCAATTGTCCACTGGCGATTAGTTTGTGATATGTATAAATACAGGTCATTGGGTGAAAAACTCCCTCCAGAAGAAAAAAAAACCATTCATATTTTCGATACTGACATCGATTTATTTGGACTACCGAAGAAAGAACAACTTACTACTTTAACACTGTGCCGGATGTTAGAAATGGCCATTATTATGCGTGATCAAGCATGTATAGATACTTTAATCGCGGATATCACTGCGGAAGATTTAAGGATAGATGAAACAAGTACCTCCATCCCTGGCCTTACAGCACATGCAAACTATATTCACTCAGCTATATTTGGCAATAGTGAGTCGGTAACGCTATTAGAAAAGTGTAATGCAATTAATGACTATTGCTATAACTTGAGCTTGTGGCAAGCCCTCGATGAACTCAGAACCACACAAGACCTAGAAACCTTTGAAGCCGCTGTGGTCGCACAATTTACTCAACACAGTAACATGCAACGACGTGACACCGAGCTCAACGCTCATATGCTGCCAAAGCAGCTCATCGCCCCAGTTTGTATTGCGCATGATAAATATGGTTATGTGCCACAACACCAAAATGATTACTTACCCGAGTGGTTATTAACAGGCAAGTTTGAACAAGCTATTCCTAATTGCGATAAATAATCTGTGTTGCAAAGTAGCAAAGGGGTGAAATCAAGGATGACTCCCAACATGATGAGAAAGCACACAAGGCAAACGGGCCTTAATCATGATGTACCTTGCCAGTATGACTTTTTACTGGCAAGGACACATAAAATGTAATTTATTGCCTTGCTTTATGATCCGCTAATCGAAATACAAGACGGCCACTACAACCACTGTCGGCAGCACCGCATTGGATGCGAGATGTAGCTCGATTAAACGACCAACCATAATCGTGCCAGCCCCCACGCAGTATGCCATCCAAACCATCATCTTCCATCCCTAAGATCAAAGGGTATGCTTGCAGTGGCGCAGGGTAGTCTGGTACATCATCCAACACCCACTCCGCTTGGTTACCTATCATGCCCAATAATCCAAACGCATTAGCTGGCCCCTGCTCTGCTTCGGTGAATGTTCTATACCCATCCATAGCGTCTTTGTGTCGCTCTTGTAGCGCATAATCCGGGTTTGGTTCATTTCCCCAATAAAACAAAGTATTACTTCCTGCTCTACATGCGTATTCCCATTCAATATTAGAAGGTAATGACAAATCAAGCCTCATTGCCCAGCTTTGCACAGCGTGTCTTTTCACGGCATCAATTGGGTGATCGTCGCCGAACTGACGATGTAATCGCATGCCTTTATGCGCTATCCATACCGACTCGGTGATCGCAAAGCGGGAAATCAACATGGGGGGCACAGTCACTGATTGTCTGACGTGTTCACCGTTTTCATCCAACTCATTCGTGGGGAAGTACTCAGGCAAGTCCATCGAATAGTGATTACTCACATACTCATATTGTTGTTCATCTAAACCAGCTTGAAAATGAGTGCAACCGGGTAATAAGTGAAAGATCATACCCGTTGTTATGTGCTTAAATACGCCAATACGGTGTTGCAACGCTGCGCAAGAAAAAGTCTCGATTGAGATGAACTCAAAATGCTTATCCAATGCATTATGTTGTATGAAATCTTTAACTGCTTGATGTTGGGCTGTTTCTGAAGCTTGTCCCCAGAGATGTAAGTCTTCTAAAATCATAATATTATTAAACTTTATTGTTATTGAGTGTTGGAGATAATGCCATTATTCTACCTCAATAATTAAATTAAAAGCATAACTAAATAACACTGTATTTCTCTGATGCACAGCAAATGAACTTCGCCTTAATTTCATATACATGACCACCGGATACATTATTGCAGTTATTGGTTTTTTAACCACTTCCCCTTCAAAAAACCCATGCACACTGTTCAAAAAGAACCCAAAACGTAAACAATTGTAAAAATTAGAACGTTCTTTATTGTATACAAAAAGCATTAAATAATTAAAAAATGTTAATGAACTGATTTTGTAGCAAACAACTCACCTCCGTCGTCATAAACAGCGTGAATGTAACAAAATAGACACATACATCATAACCCCCTATTAATCATAAAGTTATGCAAGGACAAATGTCCCCATTAAAATACTTAAGCTAAAGAACGTGTTAATAACTAGAGGTGGTTAATTGTTGCAATTAGATGTCCGATATTTAAAGCATTTTTAATAAAAAGTTCATAATAGAGTATTATATTCGCCTCCCATTTTTTAATGGGAATATTTGCACCCTTAAAAATAATCTAACTCGCAAATGATAAAACAGAGTGACAAACACACGGGAAAAATATGAACTCTAACAATAAGCATCGTGGAAAATTGCGATACTTGGGCCGCTGCATCGCGATGGGGCTGTGTTCAAGTGTCGTCATGGGACACGCAAATGCAAACGTTATCTTTACAGAGTATGTTGAAGGTAGCAGTAACAACAAAGCGCTTGAAATTACTAATTTTAGCAACAATAGCATCGACCTGAGCACCGTCAGTATTGCGTTAACTGCAAATGGTAAAAAGCTGGATGAAGTCACGCCGCTTACCCTATCTGGCACGCTTGCTGCGGGCAGCAGTTATGTCCTATACAACAACGGCGCAAGTGACGAACTAAAAGCACTTGGCGATATCGCCAGTACCGCCACATATTTTAATGGTGACGATGCGTTAACCCTGATGATTAATGGCATCATCGTAGACAGCATTGGCCAAGTCGGTACTGATCCGGGTAGTAATTGGGGTTCTGGTGACACCAGTACAAAAGATAAAACGCTACGTCGCAAAATAGGCATCGAAAACGGCGACACCACCATAGATGATGCATTCGACCCAGCAAACGAGTGGGTTGGCTTTGCAAAAAACACGTTTGATGGCCTCGGTTGCTCAGGCGTCACAGTCTGTGGCGGCAGCGGTAATATCCCTTCAGAAATAAGTGGATCACCTAAAGGCTTCGTGAATGCCACAGACACATACGTATTCACTCCAACTGTCACCAACCTTGATGGTGACACACTGGTGTTCGCCATCGAAAACAAGCCGAGTTGGGCAAGCTTTGATACGACGACAGGCAAACTCTCAGGCACGCCAACAGCCGCTGATATGGGCATATACGACAACATTGTGATCACAGTCAACGATGGCACCGTGACCAATGCACTTAACAGCTTTACAATCATGGTTAGAGCTGCCGGCACCAATGATGCGCCTGTCATTTCCGGTACGCCTAACACATCAGTGCAAGCGACTCGGCAGTATGCCTTCACACCAGTAGCCATCGACCTTGAAAATGATGATTTGGTGTTCTCAATCACGAACAAGCCAAGCTGGGCAGCAATTAATACGCTTTCAGGTCAGCTTAGTGGTACCCCAGCGGAATCTGATGTCGGTGATCATGATAACATCATTATTTCAGTGTCAGATGGTTTGCACGCACCGGTGAGTTTGCCTGCATTTTCAATTACGGTTACAGACAAACCAGGCAGTAACTATGATTACACTACCTACTACGCCTCGGCAATTGGCAAAGTCGGTACAGAGTTAGAAAGTGCACTTTCTTTAATTGCGAGACAAGGTCAACAGAGAATGACTTACTCGCAAGTGTGGGACGCGCTAAAGTATACCGATGAAGATCCAAATAACCCAAGCAATGTACTGCTGTTTTACACAGGAAAAAGTCAGTCTAAAGATACCAACGGTGGCGGCACAACGGACTGGAACCGAGAGCACAGTTGGCCAAAGTCTCATGGCTTCCCAAGTGAAAGCCAATATGGTTATACCGATATTCATCACTTAAGGCCAACCAATGTCAAAGTGAACTCCACGCGTAGTAGCAAAGATTATGATGATGGCGGTAACCCAGTTGATAACGCACCGGGTAATTTTACTGACAGCGACTCATTTGAACCAAGGGATGCTGTAAAGGGCGATACTGCTCGTATGATGTTCTACATGGCTGTGCGCTATGATGGCACAGACGGCAGTATGCCGGATCTTGAACTTGTAAATAATATCAGCGCAAGTAGCTCACCAACTTTGGGTGTCTTGTGTAACCTGATGGATTGGCATCGTGAAGATCAGATAGATCAATTAGAACTAGATAGACACCAACGTATCGTTGAGCAACAAGGTAACCGTAACCCGTTTGTCGATAACCCAGAGTTTGCAGAAACACTATTTGGTGAGACATGTCCTAAATTAGGCGAAGTGGCCCCTGTCATTGGCGGTCAACCGGAACTTATCGTGGGCACAGGTCGCGAGTATAGCTTTACGCCAACGGCATCAGATCAAAATAAAGATGACTTGACGTTCTCTATCGTTAACAAGCCGTCATGGGCGACATTCGATACACAAACGGGCCGCTTGTCTGGCACCCCTGTGACGGCCGATATTGCCGTTTATGAGCATATTGAAATTTCCGTAACCGACGGAAAGTCGACAGTGTCTTTACCGAGCTTCAACATTGAAGTGGTCGACTCAAGTTCAATTAAAAACCCACCGACCATTTCTGGCACACCGAGCACAAGTGCTGTCGTAGGTATTGCGTATGGCTTCAAACCAGCAGCAAACGATGAAGACAATGACACGCTCACCTTCTCAATCACCAACAAACCCGCTTGGGCAGACTTCAATACACAAAATGGTGAACTGACTGGTACGCCGTCATCTCAAGATGTAGGTGTGACAAGCAATATCGTCATCGGTGTCACTGATGGCAATACAGATGTTGTGACCTTGCCTGCGTTTTCCATTCAGGTCAGCGAACAGGTCGAAACCAGTAAAGTGATTTTCACCGAGTATATTGAAGGTAGCAGCAGCAATAAAGCGGTTGAAATTACCAACTTTACCGGTGCAACTTTAGACCTTAGCCGCGTTACAATCACCTTAGCTGATAATGGTAAACCGCTGACGACAGAAGGGTTAAGAACACAAACTCTGTCTGGCGAATTAAAGCACGGCGAAAGTCACGTTATTGCCAATAGCAGTGCAAACGACGACATTAAGAGTCGTCAAGACAGTACCAGTACCATCACTTACTTTAACGGAGATGATGCACTTGTACTGACAGTTGATGGCCAAATTGCCGATGTATTTGGTCAAGTTGGAACGGATCCTGGCAGTGCATGGGGCAGTGGCAACACCTCAACCAAAGATAAAACCCTGCGTCGTAAAGACGGGATCACATCAGGTGATACAACCTTAGATGATGCCTTTGACCCAAGCGTTGAGTGGAAAGGGTTCGAGAAAAATACCGCTGACGGTCTTGGCTGTAGTGGCGTTTCAGCATGTGGTTCTGATGGCGGAACAACGCCACCACAAGTTGAACTGGGCGCATGTAACGACCCTGCAACACTCATTAGTAATATTCAAGGTAATCAAGCAGCAAGCCCTCTTGTGAACCAGACAGTGGTTATTGAAGGCGTTGTAGTGGCAGCCTTTCAAGGCAGCGGTCAACATGGTGGTTTCTTTATCCAAGAGGAAGACCGTCATGCAGATACTGACAGTGCCACGTCAGAAGGCATTTTCGTTGCCGAAACAAATACCCAAGTCACAATCGGTGAACAAGTCCGAGTACTGGGCACCGTTGTTGAAAAGTATGACTTAACACAAATTAGTACGGTAACAGAATCCCTTTCTTGTGCCACTGATGTGTTGTCACAGGTTACACCAACAGAGGTGAATTTACCGTTTGCAAAAGGCTTTGACCAAGAGTCACTTGAAGGTATGTGGATCTCTATGGCGCAAAAGCTACATGTCACGCTGAGCCATAACTTCACTAAATATGGTGAGATTTACTTGTCTCAAGGCATGAGAATGCAGCCGACCAACAAATACCCTAAAGACGACCCTCGTCGCCTAGAACTTGCTGATCTAAACTCAAGAAACGTGTTACTTGTGGATGACAACTCAACACAAACTAACCCTGAAGCAATCAGCTATTACCCAAGCTTCAGCGCTGAGGTGCCACTTCGCTCTGGCGACCTAGTATCGAACATGTCAGGGGTTATTCACTACGCTTACGGAAATTACAAACTCATTCCAACCAATACACCGCAGTTTGAACAAGCGAACCCACGCCGTACTAAGCCTTTCGATCGTAAGTCAGATCAACACATTCGTGTTGCAAGCTTTAACGTGCTGAACTACTTCGTTGACTTTAACGGTCGTGGCGCAAATAACGAGAAAGAGTTTAATCGCCAACGTAGTAAGGTGATCCGCGCAATTCTGGCATCCGATGCGGATGTTGTCGGCCTAATGGAAATCGAAAACAATGGCTACGGCGACAACAGTGCCATCAAAAACCTCATTGATGGGTTGAATGAGCGAGACGATACCAATGATTGGGCATTCATTAATCCTCAGATAGGTCAAATAGGCACAGATGCGGTCACGGTTGGCATCATTTATCGTGCAAATCGTGTTATACCTCAAGGCAGTGCACAGGTGATCACAGATGCACCATTTGACGAAGCAACACGTGCACATAGACCCCCAATGTTGCAATCATTCAAACCAATGAACGGCGGCAAAGAAATCCGTATCGTTGTGAATCACTTCCGTTCAAAAGGCGGATCATGTGGCGAAGATATGGATGACGCTGTAGAGGGCGCGTGTAATGGCCAGCGCATTCTGGCTGCAAAAACAGTCGTTGCAGCACTGACCCAAGCAAACGTGGAAGCAAGTGCAAATACTAACTCGCCTGTTTATGCCATTTTAGGTGACTTTAATGCCTACGCATATGAAGCGCCAATGCTTGAGTTCTATAACGCCAACTTCACAAATATCAGCCTTGAGAAAGACGCTGGTGACAATTACTCATACTACTTCAGCGGTGTGGCAGGTAGTTTAGATCACATGCTGACGGCGAGTAGTTCAATGGATAGTATTGCACAATCCATGCACTGGCATATTAACGCCGATGAAGCAGCGGGCCTAGACTACAATACGGAAGGTAAATCTGAAGATCAACAGAATAAATGGTTCTCGGACTCCCCTTATCGCTCATCTGATCACGACCCAGTAATTACTGACTTCGATTTGACAAACGTTGTTCTACCAAATAACCAAGCACCGGTTGCGAATGACGATACCGCTGAAGCAGTACAAGGCGAAGCCATTACAATCGATGTGTTAGTTAATGACACTGATGCAGACTCAGATCCACTCACCATCAGCGCAGCGACGCTCGTGTCAGGCGAAGGTGAGGTTAGCTACTCTGATGCACAAGTCAGTTTTACACCAAATGTCAACTTCGTTGGTGAAGCAACCATCAGCTATACCATCATTGATGGCAATGGTGGCACTGCTGTAGCAACGATCCACGTCAATGTCATCGCCAGAAACCTAGCCCCTGTTGCAATCAATGACACCGCCAATACACTTGAAGATCAAAGTGTGACGGTATCGGTATTGAGTAACGATACCGACGAGAACATGGCAAGCGTAAAGGTCACAAGTGCAACACTGAATTCTGGCCTGGGCCAAGTGACGTATTCAGACTCTGCCATTACCTATTCGCCAGCAGAGAACTTTAACGGTACAGCCCAAATCACCTATGAGATCCGTGATGAAGCAGGACTAAGCGCAACTGCACACGTTGCAATCACAATTGCACCGCAAAACGACGCACCGACAGCCGTTAACGACTCAACTGTGGTCTCTGCAAAGTCACTTGCTAACATCAATGTGCTTACAAATGACACTGACATCGATGGCGATACGCTGAGTATCACTTCGGCAGAAGCGGACGTAGGTAGCGTTGAAATCAACGGCAATGTGCTTCAATACCAAGCGCCTGCATTGAATACAGGCCATGCGACTATCAGCTACTCTATCAGTGATGGTGCCGAGACGGCACAGGCGACTGTAAAAGTGCAAATTAGCACGAGTAACCTTGCACCTATCGCCACAGATGACTTTGTGCAACTGGCTGAGGGCCAATCATCAGCAACGATTGCAGTACTAGAGAATGACAGCGATCCAGATGGTGATGCTTTGTCATTGGTGGCTGTTAGTACCAATGCCGGTAATGCAATAATTCAAGATAATCAGATTGTATTTAGTACCAATGATACATTTAATGGCATCGCTCAGGTTCGTTATGCCATTTCTGATGGATTTGGTGGCCGCGCAGAAGCTGTGTTAGAACTGCGCCAAAATCAGCCCTCGGCACCTGTGATCACCGCACCTGCTGATCTGACGGTCAATGCAACAGGCCAACTAACCCTAGTAGATTTAGGCGTTGCAACAGCGGTTGATGGTCGCGGCGAACCTATCTCAGTGGAACTACTTGGCAGTAACTTCCTACCGTCTGGCGCCAATAAGGTGTATTGGCAAGCATGCGGTAGCAACAATGTATGTGAAAAAGTGGCACAAATCGTCAATGTGCGCCCAATGGTGAGTCTGCCTTCTCCAAGCCAAACTGTGGTTGAAGGCCAAACGACAACCGTACCTGTGGTACTGAGCGGTGAACATTTTTCCTACCCACTCGCGATCAACTTTACTGTGTCTGGCACGGCAAGTGAAGCAGACTTCACGCCAGTATCTGGCCAAATCACTATCGAATCTGGTACCCAAGGTCAGATCTCTATTGAAACTGTGTTGGATGAGATCGAGGATGCAGACGAGACCATTGTAATCACATTGGATACCAGTGAGCTCAATTCAAGTGTTCAACAGCGCCATGAAATCACCATTGTAGAATCCAACATTGCACCGACCCTAACGCTGACTGTCCAGCAGCAAGATGAAGTGCGCTCAATTATGGTGACAGAGCACGGTCTAATTACAATTACAGCGGATGTAATGGATCAAAATAGTGCAGATACCCATACCATCGAGTGGCAAGCACAAACAGGTTTGAGCAATGAAAGTACTGACTCAACTCAGTTCAGTGTCAATGCATCTGCACTGTCTGTCGGGGTTTACCAAGTCAGTGCAACAGCGACTGACAATGGTGGCTTATCTGATACACAAACTGTGATATTTAAAGTGGTCTCAGCACAACCAACACTGGACGCGAATACGGATACGGATGGCGATCTCATTAGTGATGCGCAAGAAGGCTACGGAGATGACGATGCTGATGGTATCCCCAATTACCTAGACCCGATTGATGCGCAATGTAATGTGCTGCCTTCTTCAGGCAATAACTGGGAGTCTGGTCTGATTGAAGTTGAATCCGGTGTGTGTATGGCTCTTGGTAGTGTGAGTCTTGGCAGCAACAAAAATGCGGCCTCGCTCGATGCTGATGAAGCAGTACAAACAGGTTTAATCTCTGCGGACGAAGGGATGGAAAATCGCGGTGGTATTTTTGACTTTGTCGTTGATTTACCAAGTGGTGTAGACAGCGTCAGTATCGTTTTACCACAGCAAGCGGCTACCCCAGCAAACGCACAATATCGTAAGTACCTACCAAACCAAGGCTGGATGACTTTCTCAGCGCAAAACGGTAACGCGCTGCATTCTGCACTGGGCCAACAAGGTTACTGCCCGAGTATGAATGATAATAGCTGGCAAGAAGGGTTAGTCGAAGGTGCGTGGTGTGTGAAGCTAACACTGGTAGACGGTGGTGAATACGATGCAGATGGCATTAAAAATGGTAAAATTGTCGACCCAGGCGGTGTGAGTGTCACGCAGACTGACAACAAAGCACCTGTGGCGGTAGACGATACACTGGAAGCGGTTCTCAATCAGTCAGTAACGCTACACGTGCTTGCAAATGACACTGATGCTGACAGCGACACGCTTTATATTGTGAGCGCAACTGCAATGCATGGTGCCGTAAGTATCAATGCTGATTCAAGCTTACAATATCAAAGTGCGCCAGATTTCATTGGTGTTGATACCGTTGAGTATACACTCAGCGATGGTCAAGGTGGGACAAGCACTGCAACGGTACAGATCACAGTGGTTGCACAAGCCCAGCCGATAAATCAACCACCGGTCACTGTGAATGACGTGGCTGAAGTATTTAATAACGATACTGTCACGGTCGATGTCATTGCCAACGATTCTGATCCTGAAGGCCATCCGTTAACGCTTATCAGTGCAACAGCAGATTCTGGTGAAGTGACCTTTACTGCAAGTACGATCACCTTTAAGCCAGCACCTCATAGCGAAGGTGAAGTCACCATCAATTATGTTGTGGCTGACGAGCAAGATGCAAGCGCATCTGGCATGTTAGTGATCACAGTGAAGGAAGCAATTATGATTGAACGTGTAGAGACCAGAACTATTCGTTCTTCAAGTGGTTCAATGCCCTTATTCCTATTATTACTTATTGTTCCTGCTCTACTACGCCGTAGACAATAACATTAAGCTATAACAATAAGCCCCTGCCGCCTTTGGCTTCAGGGGCTTTTTTATGGTGACCTTTAATTAATCCCCCCTTAGAAAAATTAACCTCGTCACCCTGAACAAACTAAACTCCGTCACCCTGAACAAAATAAACCCCGTCACCCTGAACTCGTTTCAGGGCCCAAAGTGGTTCAAAAAAACAAATAAAACACAAGCAAGCTTCCGAAGGTGGTGAGATATAGATTTTTGAACTTAAACGCTAAAAAGACCGCCGCTGAAGCACCTATTAAATAAGGATTATTCAACTCAGTCACAAACTCTCCATTTGGCATAAATACAATCGGCACCCATATGGCCGTAAGAACACAAGGTGCGCTAAAGCTCAGCAAGCGTTGAAATCTAGGACCAATAGTAAACGGCAAGTTTTTTGCTAAAAACAAATACCGCGTGGCAAAGGTGACACAAGCAAGTACAGCAATGGTGGTTATCATCATTTATCCTCCCTTGCTTGTAAAACATATCCCGTACTCATACCAAGCAAAGCTGAAGCGACTAAACCGAATTCAAACTGAACAGTTTTGAAGTACAGCATACTGAGCCCTGAAACTAAACAAGCACACAAGATCGGTAAGTTTGACACGCCTGGCACCACCAGCGCGATGAAAATAGCAGCAATAGCAAAGTCCAAACCTAAGTTCGTCAAGTCAGGTAAAAACTGCCCTGCCACGATGCCAAAAAAAGTCCATAAATTCCACGCAAGATAAAAGCTGCCGCCTGCCACTAAGGCATACACAAGACGCAACTTTCCTTGATATGCACGATGATGATGAGAAAAAGCAAATAACTCATCTGTTAAAAAAAATGCGATTGGGCCACGCCACTTTAGAGGCTTATCAATCATTTTATTACGTATGGCCAAACCATAAAGCAAGTGACGTGCGCTGATGATAAACGTCGTCACAATCAGCGTTAGCAAGGATGCCTCCTTGGCCATCAGCTCCACAGCGACTAATTGGGCAGAACCGGCAAAAACCAGTACCGACATCAGCTGTGCCTCCACGGCAGTAAAGCCATTTTGAATAGCTAGCGAGCCACATAGTAACCCCCAAGGTAATACCGCAAGATTTAGCGGTAGCATATCTAACAGCCCTTTTTTAATTGCAACTTTCATCTTACTAACATGCCTGCCTATATTGATTCGGAGTTATACCCATATTTTTCTTAAAGTGGCGGCTGAAGTGGCTATGATCATAAAACCCCACATAATTTGCCACCTCAGCGATATTCTTCCCATTACGCAGCAGTGCCTTGGCGTGATTCAATCTATGTTGAATCTGGAATGCATGAGGCGTCAGCCCTGTCTGAGCTTTAAAAGAACGAACAAAATGAAAATGGCTCATATGAATAAGCTGCGCTAAATCAGCCAATGACACGTCATCAAACAAATGATCGAGCAGATAAGATTTTGCTAACTCTATTCTACATCTCAGCGACTTTTGCTCATCAACTAACGTAAGCCTACCTGCTGACTGGCACAAATTATCTAAAAAACGCACCAGCTTAGTTTGCTTTTCCAGCAAGCTCGCTGCTGAGTCCAATGTGGTAAACAAGTCATGTAGCTGCAGGGCAAGCACTGGATTATGCATCACAGCCTCACTGAAGTAAGGCGCACGGCTTTGGTTGCAGTCCATTAAGCTGTTAAACAACTCCGGCGTTGGATACATAGAACGATAAGATGAGATCCCCTCACACGCCTTTTTACAATCATGTACTTGTTCAGCATTAATCAAAATTAGGCTATGTTTACCAGCAAGGTGCTGCGCGCCAGTTCGAAAAAAACGCTGTGCGCCGCAATCGACCAAAGCCACCGTGTATCCACTGTGATTGTGCCGCCCAAAATCAGTTTTTTTATCTATATTATGAAGTACTTCCAAACCACCTAGTTCGTGATGAAAGCTAAATTTTGATTGCTGCATAGATTTCTCCCTTACTCAAACTCAGCTTAACGTAAGCGACCTAAAAGAGCTTGTACAAAATTGCGCAGTTTGCAATCCAAAGCCTCAAGTTTGATTAACCTTAGCGAGCAAAAAACGCAGACTATTCTCTTATAGCTTATTAACCAAAGGCTTATGCAGCCTCTAATAATCAATATAGCGCCAAAAGCTCCTTCAACTCACCAAGATATGGCATACGAATTGCTTACTAAAAACACCTTACTTACTAATACCTAAACACTAGAAATTAAGGTTATTGCCACGAAAGGCATTATTTAAAACATCAAAATAACTCTTTAAGGAAAAAAGAAATATGAAAAAGTTCATCTGTGCAACCTCTTTATTTTTCGCTGCTGTATCAAATTCTACAAGCTTTGCGAATACAGACCTTGTCGATGTAAATCAGATGCTAGCGCAAACATTTGAATTGATTGCAAACAATGAGAACCGTGCAGCATTAGACAACCTAAACTGGTTAGCTAAACATGGCGTATCCCATGACCCAAGGTTTCACGATGCCTTGGTTAACACCATGCAAGACCTCTGGTTTAACTTCGCACACAGCTATGCGCCTGCTTGGAAGTCATATCACGCCGTATACAACACAGCACAAAAATCATTGGTTGCAGCACCGCAAAATTGTGCCGCATTTGATATCGCACTGAGTTATAGTCAACAGTCTCATCATGCGACAAATCATATCGCTTATTTGGAGCAAACCGAGCAGCAATTTCAAGCCACATGGCAACGCTGCTGGACCTTACCAGCCTCCTTCAAGGCCATTAAATTCATCTCAGAACCACTTATCACACAGTACGTTGGAGACTTATCTGATCACTTCAAATTACATATTGTCGATGACCTAAATGCCACTTATCGCGACTGTGACAACTTGCCTGACGAAACTTTAGCACTTGAATGTAAAGACGAGCATAAGGAGCAGCTCATTGATGCCTCAGTGATGTATAGAGATGCAGCAATGGCAATACATGATGACATCTCAGAAGCAGGTAGAATTGGCGGCCACACAATTGGCTTATTCTTGGAATGGCAAGCTTACGACAATCGTAATTAGTCTAAATTTTTAACCCTCAGAATTCACAATGTGGTCAATTAAGAGCGGTAATACTTTGCCGCTTTTTTATTGCCCAATTCAAAAACTTGCACAAATAACCTCTCGCTGACCATTCACAGTCAAAAAACGACTATTGAGCCTAGTTTTTACTGCACTCCCTTTATTTATCAGTAATATAGCTTTGCACTATCTACTTTTTGATCTTGTTATGACTGAAATACACTTAAACAATACAGAAAAACTGCTTGCACTGGTAATCATGGCACTGGTGAGTTTAGCTATCAGCTTTACAGACTGGATTCAGCGAGGTATGGCTTACTCAAGCTTGATTTTATATTCGTCGCTGCTGTGCGTGCTGTTTATGTATTGGCTACCTATGATTATTAGCTACCTTGGTATTAACATATTAAAAATAAAAAATTGGCTAGCACAAATAAGTGCATTTTACTTCGCTGTTGTACTAGGCAGTTACACGTGGGGAAGCTTAAGAGCGATATTACTTAATATTCCAGCACTTACAATCACTGATGCCATATTCGTGGCACTGCCTTGGAGCATAGGCATTTTTGTGCTCTGTAAGTTTTATTTAAATCAGAAGCACCTTAAAGACGAGCAACTTCTGCGAAAGCAAGCCGAAATTAAAGTATTGCATAGCCAGCTCAACCCGCACTTTCTGTTTAACAGTCTAAATACCATTTCAGCGCTTACTGTGGCAAAACCAAAAACGGCACAACAACTGGTACATAGCTTATCCACGGTGTTGCGATACTCCATAAATAATGCCAGCAATAGCAATGCGCAAAATAAAACTGTCTCACTGGCGGATGAACTGGTGGCTATTAATCAATGGTGTGAAATAGAGAAAGCACGTTTCGGTAAGGATGTGACATTCGTATTTGATATTCAGGACAACTTACTCAATGCACAGATCCCAGCCATGATCTTACAACCCCTGCTAGAAAATGCGCTTAAGCACAGTGTATTGAAGCCACTCATCGTAAAAATAAGTGCAACTGATCATGACCATAGCTTTACCATATCTGTAGAAGACAACGGCCAAGGGTTTGCGGATCATACTTTGTCTGACGAGCTAGATAATGGGCTTGGCTTAGCAATTACGCAATCAAGGTTACAACTTGAAATGGGCACACAACTTGAGCTCAGTAATGTGCCAAATGGTGGTGCAAAAGTATGCTTTGCATTGTCAAAAGGAGCGGTATAAATGCTTAAAGTTGCCATAATTGAAGACGAGCAACCGGCGTTAGATAAGCTTACCTCTCAATTAGAAGAACTAAAGCTAAGCACGCTCGTTTATACCAATTCAAGACCTATAGCTAGTTTAACTGAGCTTCAAGATCTAAAACTTGATGTGGTGTTTGTTGATATCAATTTACCCCAAATAAATGGCGTCGATTTTGCCAAGCGATTTATCCAAAGTGGGTACACAGGGCAACTGATTTTTACCACGGCATATAGTGAGTTTGCTGTCGATGCTTTTGATATGGGCGCAACAGACTATTTGCTAAAGCCCTATGATACCGAAAGGTTGGCATTGGCACTCAATCGAGTTAACCATCAGTTAGTTGGCCAACAAAAAACAACTCAGACTTTAACCTGCAAATTTGCAGGCAAAGTATGTATGGTTGAAGTGAATCACATCGAAACCATCAAACTTGAGCATGGCCAAGCCATTGCACATACGCCATCTCGATCATACCCCCTTGATTTTGCTTTAGATGATTTAACTCACATTTTGCCAAATCAATTTTTAAGAGTGCATCGAGATAGCATAGTGAACACGCACCGAATTGACACACTTGAACGTTGGGTGACAGGTGGTTATCTAATCACATTGCAAAACTCACGTATACAAGTCATCAGCAGTAGAAACGGGGCAAAGCTCCTCAAAAACATACTCAATTTATAACCATAAAAACAGGAAAAATTATGAAATCAATGATGCCATTTTGCTTGGTAGGGCTCCTTGCGGCTTGCAGTTCGAGCTCTGATCCAGACGTAAAAAAACACTTTATCAATGATGGAGAAAAACATCCGTTGGTCGTTGTATTTGGCGGCAGTGAGGGAGGCAACACCTTAGCTAAGCCCCTTTGGCAACCATTTTTAAATAGCTTTCATGATATGGGAATCTCAGTGGCCGCACTAGGCTACTACGGCACAGAATCAACGCCATCACAACAAGTGGAGTTATCACTTGAGGATATCGTTGCGCGGATCAATACCTTGGCAAAAGACCCTCTTATTAATGAAAACTGCATCGCTGTCTATGGCTTTTCCAAGGGGGCCGAGTTAGCCCTACTACTAGGCAGTCATTTTGACAATATCAATCATGTTGTTGCTGTAATGCCTACTCATGTCAGTTGGAATGCGGTTAAAACCATTTCTTCGCGATCAGGTTGGAAATTGCGCGAAAAGCCACTTAATTATGTCGATGCCCCCTTACTAACTTGGCAGATGCAAAAAGGTAATTTTACAGGTGAGTTTACACCCGCTTTTAACCAAGCACTCGCCAGCACTCATAAAGATATTATTAGCGCTGCACGCATTCCCATCGAAAAAAACAATGGCCCTATTTTACTCGTTTCGGCTAAACAAGACGAAATCTGGCCATCATATAGCATGTCTAATGAAATCATGGCGCAGTTAAACAAAGTTAACTACCCTCACTCATATAAACATATTGCGCTTAAAGGTGGGCATTACAGCTTTAGTCTAGATACACAAAACCAAATCGGAGAGTTTTTAAAAGACACATTGGTTTCAACTTGTCAGTAATACGCATTACCAGCAAGGCTCATAAGCCTTGCAATGTCGGCTAAGGCACAGACTTGAAATCTGACCCAACCTTTGGTGACAAAATTGAGGCTTCTATCATGAATCACAACATAAAGACCTAGCGAAATAAGTCAAAACCCGCAAATTAATAGAGCAATGTCCGAGTAGATGAACACAAAACCAGAAAAACCCTTAATGCTTAGGACACGGCTCTTTAGATATAAAGTTTTTATTCAGTAGACAACATGAGTAAATAACCATTATCACCCATAATAAAAGTGAAGCTTTCACTTTAAAAGGTTAAAAAAGAAAACAAAACAAAATTAAAATGTAAAAACTAAGTTTATTATTCTCAATTTAGATTTTCACACACAAGATAATCGCCACTTAAAAAGTACTTTTATTAAGCTTAACGCCTTATTTAACAAAAAATGAATGGCCACGTAGGAATTGAGTTTAGCTCATTAAATACGCAATTTTGTCTGCATGGATTTTTTAGAATACTAGCAGATTAAATAAAATCATATAAATGCTTAAAAAGCGAACTCATCAAATTGAAAACTACATATAGGCACATACTAATTACTTCATAAAACTCAATAAAACCACTTAAATCAGTGTACTTTAGGCATGAATAGTGCATAAAATAGAATTCAATTTATCTACAGCCAAAAAATCAACATGCCCAATAGCTGTTGAAAAGAAAATTAATAGATACGATAAAGACAAGAATAACGAAGCGATTTTAAAGATCTCTTTGACCTCCTGACTAGCTGTAAATGGACAGGTTATATATGAATTACTTTGAGCTAATTGGCTTTAATGGAAATGAAAATTTAAAGTTATTAATGGGCGGTGCAGGTAGTGAACGCCTAACTTATACTGAGAAAAAAATACTGTTTAAAAAACACGTCGAAATTATTAACCTTGAGCTTTCTTATCAATGTAATAGAAAGTGTGATTATTGCCCAGTTAGTTTTTCAGATCGACATGGCGCACAGAAATACTTAGACACTTCGGTGCTAGAAAAAGCTTGTCAAGAATTAGCGCAAATTCGCTACGATAATAAAATATCTCTAAACTTGTACAATGAACCACTCATGGATCCCACATTAGAGTCCAAAATACATACTGTTAGGCAGTATTTACCAGCAAGCCACATTGGCTTTAACTCTAATGGTGATTATTTAAAGCTCAGTAGATTAATCACACTCAGTGCAAGTGGCCTTGACCAGATTTGCGTAACTTTGCATCCATTACCCAATGTTACACAGACCCCCGAAACAATTTTGCGACGAGTTACCAAATTACTTAACAAGCTAGAGTACACCGCCTTTGATGATAAAATGTCATTGTCTTATATAGAAAATCATGAGCTCATTGACTTTAGGCAGCTTGGTGTCAGGGTAATTATTCAATGGCCTGATTGGCGTAAACATGGCACGAACCGCGGTGGCACGTTAGAGGATCATAGCTCATCTAACTATAAGCGCATTATGCCCTGTGCAAGGCCTTTTAGAGAGTTCACCATATTCTATGATGGTAATGTACAACCCTGTTGTGAGTCTTTTCATGACAGTGATACCAACCTAGAGCAAGTGGGTAACATTGCTACAACATCCATATTTGATTTATATACGTCAAAAAAACTAAATTTGATGCGGCGCTCCTTATATGACTTTAGTCCCAAGCAAGGTATTTGTGCCTCATGTACGGTTGCTGATTTTAGCAGTATAGAAGATGACCCGATGAGAAAAGCCTTGGTCAAAACAGTAATAAAAGAAGCAAAGAAAGAGAAAATAGACTGCTATGTTAACTATTAATTCTAAATAAATTGATAAAAACCCTATTAACAATATAATAGTCGCATCTTAGTATTAATATATAACAATATTAATACGTTAAAAACTATTGAATTAAGGGCCCTGAAATTACTCATCTCCCTAATATAAAGTAACTAAATTCTTAAGTACATATTTAATAGAAGATAGAAATGAAAAAATTACTCACTGCGTTCTCTTTATCAGTAGGCTTACTTTTAAGCAGCTTTGATGCAACTGCGGCTTTTGAAGCAACAGTACATATCAAGAAAATTGAAGTTTATACAGATAGAATTATCCTTGAATTGAGAGGTCCAACTTTCGGAGCACAGCATTGTATTGACAATAATAAAGACAGACGCTGGGGTTGGCCTACTTCATCTCCAGCATCTGATAACTGGTATGCATTAGCTCTTTCAGCACAAGCGCAAGAACTCCCTGTCAGAGTCCACAAAATAGCACAAAATTGCATTGGACTCTCAGATGGTACATCGTTAGACGGGCTATTTTTAGAAAAAAACTAATTTGTCTAACTGCTTAACATAAAATATAGGGGCAATATAGGCCCCTACATTCTATTCACCGCTGTTGTTCTATATTGTAAAAAAACACACTCACCGAAAAATAGATAAAATAAAGCGCCACCGTTAATAATTTCTTCATTAAATAACTAAATAGTTGTTAGTGATTTAGTTCTATCCAAATGCATAACGGAACCACATAAAAAGCGCAAAATGCATACTGGGAGCAACACCTTCGTTTTATGTGACAATAATTCACTGACGTCATCTCAGCACCCCGGATAACGCGCTCTGATTTTCTACCTCATGATTTTAGTCTATTTGTTGAAACGGCTAAGAAGGGTTAACATTACTTTAGACTCAAATAAAAACAAAAAGGAATGACAATGAATATCCCAACATTGTGCACGGCCAGTCTAATCGTATTGACCTGTGCGCTGTTTAAGGCAAATGCCCAAGATTTTGCTACACCACAAGCAGCCATCAACTCATATATTACCGGTGTTACACAAGGTATCGGTAAAAATGTTGAAATGGCCTTTCAAGAATCTGCAACCATTCAATTTTTTGACCAGCGCGACCATTTCAATAGTTTTAATCGCAACCAATTTATTAAACTGATAGATACAGGTAATAAGTGGCATGCCAAAGTTGAAATAACCAAACTCCTAAAAACCAACAATGTGGCTAATGCGACTGTCGAGTTTACGTGGGGCGAACATAAGCAGCATGGCTATGTAGACTATTTGAATTTGGTCTTTGACGGCAAAAAATGGCAAGTAACCAGTAAAGTCGCTCAATATGTTTCAAGAGCACAAGAGAAGTAAAGCGTGTTTGCATTGTCGCGATTCAAACTAAGTTAGCTACATCACAGTAAAAAGACATATTGATACCACTTACTGCATACTAGCTGTTGTAAATGATGATATAAAACACTCAATTTAACATGCATACGTCCTTACCCCGTAACTAATATAAAGGTGTTATATGGATATAAACTTTAAAGTTGCCACAACCCAAGACAGCGTAGCCATTGCTAAAATGGTTGTGCAACTCACTTCTGAAATTTGTCACAAAACCAACGCCAAGCACTTTAATATTGATGTGAAAAGTACCAGTGAGCGTTGCCAAGATTTGCTAGAAGGTGGGCATTACTTAGCGATCATCGGCACACTCAACCACCAGCCTGTTGCCGTCGCCACCATGACAGAAACTTACGCATTATATGCAGGAGGTAAAATAGGCGTTATTCAAGAGTTTTACGTATCAGAAGAGCTGAGATCAAAGCAGGTGGGTTCATTATTAATAGAGCAAATAAAAGACTTTGGCCGCAAGCGAGAATGGGCATGTATTGAGCTCTGTACGCCGCCACTCCCTGAATTCGAACGCACTTTAAGCTTCTATCAACGCAATGGCCTACTGCCCGTGGGGGGACGAAAGATGCGGCAGACTCTGATTTAATATTAAAGCCCCGCGTAAGAAGAGATTACCCTACTCGATTTCATGTAGGCGTAAACTAGAAAAATAGACTTGTCACAAATACGAAGTAGCTAAAAGGAGCAAAATACTTGCCTCTAAGATGTCAAATCCGTAAAAACTGCCTTTCTAGAAAATAATAAAGCCCTGTCATAAACAGGGCTATATTATCAACACAAGGCATGGATTTTATTGAGTACCATACCTTAATTTTTCAGGCTCAAATTGAGATCCGAGTTTATGCTAAGTGTACTACCAAACGTCTTCTCAGCAATGCAAAGAACACCAGTAAAAAGTTCAAATAAAACAAGTTTCCTCCCCCGCTACTTTGCGATTGAGCGCCACTTTTCGAAGTACCCGATGACCCCTCTGAACTAGACACCTCTGAGCTAGCTTCCACATTAACAATCACTGTTTTTGTCACTGTCTCGTATGAATTGCTCTTTACAACAAATTCTACGATTGCCGTTTGGCTTTTAGCGGTTGTCGTTGCTTTCAAGGTCACAGTGTTTCCTACATTACCTGAAGAAAAGTAGATCCCATTATCAGGACTCGCATATATAAAATCATCAGACCAATATGTATCGCTAACGATTGTTTCTTTATCAGTACTGATCATGGCTTCAATCGTTAATTCTTCACCCGCTTTCACAGTGTAGCTTTCTTGCTTAAATGATACCTCAGGCAAGGGGTTACGAATATTTAGCGTCAGCGGTATGGTGTAGAACTCTGTGTTGTCCCGACCATCCGATGCTTCAATTAGATATTCATGCGTGCCCGGTTTCAATACATTGTCACCTAAACCAACTGCGATATGGTCTGAAGATGCGTCTTTTAATACCCCTGACTGTTCAAGCAGCTCTGCCAACGCCACTTCATTATTTGACTGCTCTTCATCCAGCCAAAAATCATACTCTACTAATTTATCAGCATCATATTGCGGCGCTGTAGTATCAACCAGTGTAATTATTTGCGTAAGTGGAACAACGTGACCGGCATAATCCCTCACTTCCCACTCAACTTTGTATTTACCTAACATGTCATAGAAATTAGAATGTTCAAGCACATCATAAGTAGCGATTGAAATGTAGGGCGGCTTAGCGCCATTATCACTGATATCAAACGTTACCATCTTATCGATTGGTGTAAATTCACCGATTGCTTCATAGGTCACTTCATCTTTAAAGTTACTTACACTTGGCGCTTGATTTTCACCTTTACTGCTATCAAGAGGCGCTGTGTCTTCAACATCCATCACAAGGTCTCCATCCGTATCAGCAAGATGCGCAGCGGTTCCAAATTCAAATTCTTCTAGATTAGTAAAGCCATCATTATCAAAATCTGATTGTCGATTATCTTCACTAAATACAACATCAAAATTCGAATATCCATACTCATTAATTAAAGATAAATATTCCCAGTAATCTGGCAATGTATCACCGTCCATATCCGACGTTTCAAATCCATTTAACGCATTTTCATCAATGTACATTAACCCCAATAGCTTAAACTGCATTGGACTGTCTGTCTCATTTCGACAACTCACGGTATATCGCTCGTAACTGTCAGCTGGTTTAGTCTCAATTATATAACCAAATGGCCTATCAGAGCTTACAGGCGAGCTTCCGCCACTTCCTGACGATAATGCAGACACTGAAGTGCCACATTGTGCGCCTTCCACAGCTTGCAATTGAGCATGAAGATAGGCTGCACTAAACTTGCCCCTGAACTCAATCGCCGCATATTGTGAAGGTTGAATTATTGGGCTCACCAGCTCATAGAAACCGGTTTCATCATTTTTAATAAATTTGAAGTTTGCCCTTTCTGATAGCGCAACAAAATTCGGAAGTTGTGGTGTTTCAAAACGTGTTAGTACTGACTCTGCATTGACAGGTAACGATGCAGGATCTTTTGGATCGGAATTAAACCAAGACTCATCACGGTCACTCACACCATCTTTATCAGTGTCTGCCCTACCATTGTTGTATGATAGAGGATCGAATCCATTATCTAATTCCCATGAATCAATAAAGCCATCTGAGTCGGAATCAGCTAACATGATACTTGTACCAAGCTGATACTCTTCAAGATTAGATAAAAGGTCACCGTCTTGATCAAAATGGGCATCCAAATTATCGAATCTATCTAAGTAGTATTCCAATTCAATATGATCTGGTAATCCATCTTGGTCCGAATCGAGATCATTAGGAACCCAAATAACGTCATCTAAATAAAAGCTCTGAGCGACATCATGCAAAGAAGGGCTGTTGAACCAGATGTAGGCTTCTGATACACCATAGCCTGTTGAGATTTTTTTTCTTTGTCTAAACTCATTGTATTGATACCTTCTTTCTAAATATCCGAAGGGATCGTCTTTTATACTGACAACAAAACCATTCGTTGAACCAAGGTCAGGATCAATATGAGAGTAATCAAAAAATAAACTGCCTGATTTGGCAGAAGCACTGAGAATCGAGATATTTACCCTATCCCCTTTAGAAAGGCTTTTCGCGGATAGTTCAAAGCCCCCCTCAAGGCGCTCTCTAAGTGCCAATTTGCCATCATATGAAATAGAGATATTACTTGGTAAAACCTGATCGTTAAAATCTACATGCCACTCAGCGTCCTTTAAACTAGGTGTAGAGTCAGCACTATTGTGATCAGAGCCAAGTTTGACTTCTTCATAATTTTCAAAACCATCATTATCCGTATCCAGCGTACGGTCATTTTGCTTTGGAGATGTGCCTTTTTCGAGCTCTAACCCGTCTGGCAGCATGTCACTGTCTGTATCGGCTAAATTATACTCGGTTCGTTCTTGGTACTCTTGCAATAATGATAAGCCATCATTGTCTGCATCTAACATAGCATCAGACGCCTCATTTGGGTTGAAGCCATAAGCCAATTCCCAAGCATCTTGAAGACCATCGTCATCGCTGTCTAGGCGCGCACCGTAGAGCTCTAAATTATCAATATACGCAAAATTATTGAACGGAAAAGACTCCGGACTGTGAAAAAATTGCAATAGATTTTCACCAACAGCGACCTTACTCGTTTCAAAGGTCAACCACCCATTAGTTGGAGTAGACTGCGCCAAAATAGTTTCACCGTTTAGCTTAACAACAAAGCTGTTTGTACCCTCTAACTTGTAGTCAAATTTAACGAAACCATTCACCGCGACAAAACGTGTTTCAGCCATGTATGCAATTGATTTTCCAGTGGGAAAAGATTTCAAAACTTGACCACCAGACTCACTATCAGAGCTGAGGATCCATCCCCCCTCTGATTGACTTAAATCGATTTGCTCTGGTATCACATCATTAAAGTTTGTGATCACATTTGTGTGCTCTGCAAAGCTTGCATGACAATACAGTAAGGTGGCAAAAGCAGGAAACAGTCTACCCATAAATTCAGTTTTCTCGGAACAATTATTGAAAAGGCTGCAAATTGTACTGAATTACACAGCAATATCCATATCAATAAGGAAACAATTTGATTAAAAGGTAAACAAAAGTAAAAATCACAATATAGCTGCTGTTGCGCCGATAAGTTGATAGCGCATCTAGTTTAGCGTTTGCTCACAGATCAAAACAGTGCTTTCAAGCCTCACTCGGATCCAACAGAGATACAAAAGCGACTATTTAACTGTTGTCCCGCTCACTAACACCTGTAACTTTTGACACTTTAATTAACCACTTGTCTCGGGTAGCTTTATTCTCAATCGCTTTTATCACCTTCAATACAACATAAGGAAATTAAGGAGAATTAAATGTTAAAAGAAGTCTTAAAGGGATCCCTAGCAGCACTTTTATTTAGCTCAATGAGCTATGCTGATGACCCGAAGGAAATCACACACTCACCTTGGAAAGATAGTTTTAATGTGTATTCATATTTAAAGTCACCAACAGGAGAGTGCCTAACACATTGGGAGAGCTCATCTTGCGGCAGCAATGCTTATTCCGTCACGCAGTTTTCTAAAAGAGACGGATTTAATGGCTTTGGTTTTAGGCTATCTTGGACCGATGTAAAAATCGATATTGACCACAATGGTACAAAAGAAACCGTAAGTAAATATTCTGGGAACTTAGGTACTTACACAGCAAAACACTATCCGACGGCCATCGAACACAACAATAATGTTTACTTTGTCCACTCAGGCCCTGTGATTGTTGAGGGGCTGGGTCAATACGGCTCAACGAGTGGTGGTGGAAAAAGCATATCATCTTTTAAACGCTCTGATGGTAAAACGAATGCATTAGGCATATATGTTTCTAAAATAAACCCAGCCAGTAACAGAGTCACCAAACCGACGCTCGTCCATATGTTATACAAAGATGACCCGCATCAAAATGCTGTGTTAAACGTCGATGCACAGGGCTATATCTATATTGTAATTGCAGGATCAGCTGCAAATTCTGGCTCATTTATTTTTAGAAGTAAGTATCCGAATAATATCGACGACTTTGTTGATGTATCACCCGCGACTTTTGACTACAGCCGCACTTACCCCTTCCAAAGCAATAATGGTAAACCACTCTATAGAGGCATTACCTACCCCAAACTATTTTGGGTACCTGATGGGTATTTTAGAGTGATTTATACCATGCATTGCAAAAATCGAACGTATAATACGGATCCTTGCAAGGGAAAAGCAAGAAATGCACTCGTCACTGCAGAGTTACACCCTAACGGCACACACCCAATACAAGTGAAAAACGTTAAAGTATTAGCCAATTACAGAGGTAACTATGTTGTAGGTAATGCAAAGGGTAATGATATTGTCTTGGCCTTCAATATATATCTCAATGAAGATGTGCATGGCGGAAGTATCGACGACAGAACAAACTTATATTACATGCATTCATCGGATGGTGGTGTGAGCTGGCAAAACGCGAAAAATCAAAATATCACGCTTCCAATTCAATCAGAGGCGGACTATGAGCCAATTGTCGCGAGAAAATATTTTCGTGAAGGAGAGCCTGTCACACGCAAAATATTTATGAAAGACATTAATTTTACTGGCAGTGGTGCAAACAAAAAACCCATGATTTTATATGTCGGAGTGACTCATAATGGCACCAGTATAGATGCAAGCTTAACTGCCCACCATTATTTGGCAAAGTCCTTCTATGATGGCTATAGTTGGTCTCAGGAAAAAATCAGTAATGATGTTGATCACAGCTATTCATCTGGCACATTGATACTCTCAGAACCGAGTAAAAATACTTATGATGTATATTTCCCGCAAACCCCTGATGACGAAGCACATGGCCATTTAAAAAATTTACGTAAGAGCTTTAATAATGCACTTGCTGGTGGAGCCATCGCAGTTATACCGACAAAAGGTAGTGATGTATACCAAGGTGAAGAGCAGGCAAGAAGACTTACTGAAGCATTAATGCATCCTCGACCGCTACTAGAAAGCACTAATCCATATTTTAAAAATTTATGTGAATTTAACTATATTCGTTCAATTCACAATGCGTCTGCTCATTCTAAGTTCGTCGCAATCGCAGCGGGTGGGAATCCATATCAATATTCCGACCACAACCCATTGGTATTAGTAAACAGGAATAAAACAGTAACATCAGCATTACCGCTTAATATCACATCTGTCGACAGTAACAACATGACAAATTTAACCCGATACACGAGCTGTAAAACACTGAAATAAAATATTAAATTAGGCCACTTACACAATAAAACCCTACAAGTGGCCTAATTTGCTTACATATCTACAAGCGCATCCTCTAGATCGTTTTTATGCACTCGACTAACAGTGCGCTCAATCAACCTTGCAACAAACCACACAAACACCTCAGTTTGTCCTTTTAACATGCAACCTGCATGGCAAACAGTTTCGAGCAAAGCCTGAACATTGCCAGATAACAAAGCACTTAACGCTTCACTACTTGTAATATGCAATTCGCAACGAGCTAAGCCGCTCACCTCATCGCACAAACGATATGCTCGGCCATGTTTAAATACCAAAGTCACGGGGGCATTGGTCGGTTTAAGGTAAATAGATATTGCGAGATCTGGCTGTGGCTTTTCTTCACATGGCAAATTACCATTAAGGTAACGGACGAACTCTTCTCGCCAGCTTTTTAAACTTGGCAAGTCGGTTTCTAATTCAGTGCACTGGTTGGCGCATTGTTTTAATACCCCCTCATCAAATTGAGCGTTCACTTCCTTTTCAGATTCAATCAGCGCATTAACCGTATAATCAATATCTTCGTATGTATGGGATGCTGAGCAGATAAAACGTAGTCGTCCACGCCCCTTTTCAACAATTGGGTAAGTCACAGCTAAGGTTTGCACCCCGCGTTGATACAAGCTCCGAACAATCGCATATAACTTATCTTTGTCTCCAAAGTGTGGAGTTATTATTGGCCCGTCACCAGTCCCCAAATCAAAACCGGCCTGCACGAATTTCTGACGCATATAACGTGTTCGATCCCAAAGCTGTGCCCGCATTGAATCATCGTTTTGTAAAATACGTAAAGACGCCAATGCCGCAGCGATATCCGCAGGACTAATTGAAGCTTGGAAAATATAAGCTCTCGATGCGGATCTAAGTAACTTGACGTGCTTTTCACTGGCTGCAATCACCCCACCAATGCTCCCCATCGCTTTACTCAAAGTTGTCATGATAAAATCAACTTGATCACTAACACCTTGCTCTGCACATACACCCGCTCCTTTCTCGCCATAAAAGCCAAAAGAGTGTGCTTCATCTACCAATACCAAGGCACCATATTGCTTCGCGGTTTTCACGATATCAGCAACCGGTGCGGTACCCTCGCCCATACTGTATACACTCTCTAATACCACTAACGTTGTGTGATATGCAGATCGCTCTTGCGCTAACACATTTGCTAAGTCGTCTTTATCATTGTGTTTGAAAGTGCGGATAGTGGCCCCACTGAGCCTTGCACCGTCAACAATTGAGGCGTGACAAAGCTGATCAATAACCACGATGTCATTCGCACTCAATATGCCAGATATGGCACCTAGGTTTGCTGTATACCCGGTAGGGAAGAGACACGCACTGTCTTTACCAACCAACTTTGCGAACTCTTTCTCAAACTCAACATGTTGATCTGTCATACCTGTCGCAGCGGCGGAGATCCCCATCCCTGTGCCATAATTTTCCAGTGCGTCCGTTGCGTGTGCAATGACTTGTGGGTCTCGATTTAGACCAAAGTACAAATTCGTCGACCAAATTATTGATGCTCGCTGTTCATCGTTATAACTATCTCCAATCAGACCTTTTGAAGCGCTGCCCGTGCGCAAAACCTTTCCATATGGGTTTATCCCTAAACGATTGACCATATTCAGTATTGCCTCTACCAATAGACTTTTATCGTCTATGCTCCATGCCTGTGCACTGGCACAGCCAAATGTTGGATGACTGGACTGCAATAACATTTGGAACTGGCTCAGTGTCTCAGCGAGGTACGGTGTTTTGTGTTCTGGGGAATATGCTTGCTCGGCCGATAAATGACTCGCAAGCAAAGCAGGTGTTGGAAACATCAATATATTTGCAGGTGTTAAAGATGTACCAAATACGCTGTTTATCCTGCTCGCGAGCTCCATTAGGCTCAACGAGTCGATACCCAGGCTTTCCAAGCTTGTGTCACGATCAACAAGTGCAGGATTTGTAATCCCCAGAAGCACTGCAACCATTTGCTGAATACGCGCGACCACTTCTCCAGATTGAGGATGCTGAACGTGCCTACGCTCGCCTACCCGTTGAGTTTGGTTTGCTATCCTGACTTGCTCCAAATTAGGCAGTTTGCTGCGGTCTAACTTATCATTGGGTAAAAGTGGTAAATGCTCCAAAGACATAAACAGATTTGGCACCATGTATTTTGGTAATCGAGCTAATAACAATGACTTTAACGCATCATGATTTGGCGCGTCAGGTTGTTCTACAATATAGGCAACGAGCACTTTTTGCCCCGTATCATTCTCAGGCGCACTTACCGCCGCGGCTTTTATGTAGGGTAACGACTCTATGGTTGACTCAATTTCACCCAGCTCAATCCTAAACCCTCTGATCTTAATCTGTTGATCTATTCTCCCTAAAAACTCTATTTCTCCAGCATCTGTCCACCTGCACAAATCACCAGTCCTGTATAATCTTTGTTTAGGCGTCAGGTGGTTCACTTTTATTTCAACAAATCGTTCAAGCGTTTGCTCATGATCATGCAAATACCCTCTGGCTAACTTATCACCGCCTAGAAAAAGCTCCCCTGCAACGCCATTGCTCACAGGCTTTAGGGTTTCATCTAAAATATAAGCACTTGAATTGACAACAGATTGTCCTATCGTAATGGTGCTCTCACCGACTTCAATGTGTTTGAATGTAGAAAATACAGTATCTTCTGTCGGGCCATAAGCATTGATCACTCGAGGCTGGGGAGTCAGACTAAGCACTTTATTAACCAGAGAAAGCTTGAGTGCCTCACCCCCAAAAACAATACATTCAATGTTCTTTGGCAACGGTCCTGAGTTGAGTATTGCATACATCGAAGAGGGCACCATCACACAGGCTTTAACTCGATCTGCATGTGGCAAGGAGGTCAATCCAAGCGCATTTTCTGCCAGTAAAATTGTACCGCCCAATGAGAGTGTACCCAACGTTTCCATCACAGATGTATCAAAACATACTGACGCGGCAGCGAGCACTCCTTGGAGTTCTGTAGGACCAAATACATTGCTCAGAGCCTTGCTCATGGCAACCAAGTTATGCTGCTCAACAGCAACCCCTTTGGGGTTCCCTGTCGATCCTGAGGTATAAATCACATAAGCTAAATCACTCCCTTTAATATCGGCACTAGGCTCAATACGCTGCCAAGAGAAATCTAGTGCATCTAAACTTATGTGTGTTTTTACTTTTGCACACAGCGCAGAAGTGTCATGGCTATCCACTACGACAGCCTGCGCTTTAGAATGAGATAACATGTACTCAACACGACTTTGCGGGTAGTTCGGGTCAATAGGAATATACGCACAGCCAGCCTTATGTATACCAATCATCGTTGCGATCAATTGCCACTTTCTTGCCATACACACCGCAACCAGCGACCCTCTTGAGATATTCTGTGATTCAATTTTTGTCGCGATTGCACTTGCAGCACACATCAGTTTTTCATAACTGATCTCCTCAGTCCCATCTATGATTGCTGTGCGATGAGGCACTTGTTGATATTGCCAATGAATGAGCTCATACATTGTCTTGTGTTCAATCGCATGCACCGAATTATTTTTTACCTTATGCATTTACGTTTCCTTCTATTATTTTTTGTGGGCTTAATTATTCATAAACACGGTATAAAAGGTATCAGAATGCTACGTCAATTACGCAAAAGTTAATTTGGAATTTAATTTATGTAGATATGAAAAATGTAAGGCTGGCAATGCGGGGAAATTAGAACATGAAAATCAGATTAGGTTGGCTTTTTAAAAAATTACACCAGCTATAACTTCTGTTAAAGCAGGGCAAGATCATGAACTTTACCTTGACATAAATTTATGATCTTAAACTACTTTTCAAATTAAGCAGCCCAATTATGTCAGCCAATACATTGTTCGAACATTTCTCTTCCATTGATGACCCACGCCAGCAAGGCAAAGTGCAACATCCATTATCCGATATTCTGTTTCTAACTATCAGTGCCGTAATCGCAGGTTGCCAAGGTTGGGAAGAAATTGAAGATTTTGCCCATGACAAACTATCTTGGTTACGTAAATTTATACCCTTAATTAACGGCGTGCCTCGGCACGACACGATTGCTAGGGTTATAAGCCGCATCGATATGACCCAATTTCAAGCCTGTTTCTCTCAGTGGATGCAAAGCTGTAGCGAGCTTACAGACGGTAGTGTGGTTGCCATTGATGGAAAAAGGCTAAAAGGTTCGTTTAAACAACCTGATAGAAAAGATGCTATCCACATTGTTAGTGCGTTTGCCTGTGAAAATGGCGTGACGTTAGGTCAATGTAAGACCGACTCGAAGTCCAATGAAATCACAGCTATCCCAGAGTTGCTTCAGCTGCTTGAGCTAAAAGGTTGTATAGTGACCATTGATGCAATGGGCTGCCAAAAGGAAATTGCAAAGCAAATTGTAGAAAAAGAAGCAGACTATTTGCTGGCACTAAAAGCCAATCAGGGCAACTTATTTGAACAAGTAAAACAACTTTTACAGCCAGAAATATCACGCCAAATAGCATCAGATAGTCTATTAAATGAAGTCGATTATCAACGAGGTCGAGAAGAGTTTCGAGCGGCTGTTGTCTGTCATGATATGGCCCTAATTCCCGCGAGTGCGAGCTGGGCCAATTTACAAAGCGTAGGCGTGATAGTGTCTTATCGTAAACCGAATAATCAAAAGCAAGGCGAATTAACATATCGATATTACATAAGTTCAGCAAACTTGAGCGCGAAAAAACTAGCTGAGGCCACACGAGCGCATTGGCATATTGAGAACAGGCTTCATTGGTGTTTGGATGTGGCAATGAATGAAGATGGCTGCCGTATACGCCGTGACGGCGCAGCAGAAGTGTTTGCTGGTGTAAGGCATATTGCATTGAATTTATTAAAGAAAGAAACATCCTTTAGCAAAGGTGTGCGCGCTAAACAGCTAAAAGCAGCGAGAAACGAGTGCTATCTAGAAAAGGTATTGAATAGCAAGTAATTTTTCATGCTCTTGCCCTGATTTAACCCCCACCCCCACTCTGTGATTTCGTGCGTTTCTCCGAGCTCCTCGTCAATAAACGTTTCAGTAGTTAAGTTTATATTCGAGACATATAAAGCTGCACAAATCGCAGCCTTTGTTTTTGTAAGCCTCATTACTTCTCCTTCGGGTCTTACTTTTTCAAAAGGTATTTATCAATTTCTTCAAATACGTTAAAAATAGCAGGGCATTCGAATACAACTGCGCCTGCAGGGTTTCTCATAGGGCGTGCCACTAATATGTTGTGATGAGTCAACTGTTGTAATATCGCAATAATTTTAGTTAAGGGCATACTCAACTCCCGAGAGAGGTGAGGGGGATATACAATCGGCGAACTCCAAAGCTGCTCTATTACCTTGATACAATCGGCACCATTTGCAGAGAGAGCAAATTGATTGACCAAAAAGCTGTGAGTTTTATTTATTTTAGCAAAGGCTATTTGCACTACTTCAACCGCCCACTTCTCAGCAGCGCGCCAAAATTCAGAATCTATATATTCTTTAGCAGAAACACTGTATGGTTCGCTTGCTATAATATACTCAGACTTTTCGACATGAAGACGATATAACGCAGATACATATAGCCCTTCCTTTGCAGGCAGTAACGCACACATTAATGCCCGACATACGCGACCATTCGCATCTGTAAACGGATGAATTTTAATTAATCGGGAGTAATAAACTATGGCATCTTGCAGTGAAAAATGATTTATATTAGACAAATCATCAATAAACTCGTCTAAAAGTGCTATTAAATAACTTGGTGATGGAGGTTTATAATAAAAATCTCCAGATAAAGAGGTTACCTGAGACTCTCCACGTCGAATAGCATCCGTTGGGTTTCCATCTAAAAAGATACTATTTGCATGACATAAAGCGTCTACCGAGATCTCGCTTGATTGGAGTACCTCAACGGCTTTAATAAAAGATTGATTATTTTTTAATTGCACAACACTTGGAGCATGATTAAAACCTACGCCCGATGCAGTCAACGCTAGCTGCTTTCGTGTTACTCCGCGCGTTTCCCTTAGGCTGGAGTTCCCAGCGAAATACCGAGCAACTAGGTTAAAAAAAACTTTTTCTGGCTTCAACAATGTGAGGACTCACTTTTAAACTACAACATTAAAATTCTAGCATAACTGAGTATTTAGTTAACCAAAAGAAAGATATTCTGAAGATATATTTAAGCATAAAAAAATTAATGCAAGGAATAAAATATTAAAAACCCAAGTACACGTTGTGTGTGCCTCTTCACAGAGTTGTATTCACTCGCAGTGTTTTCATAACCTGTAAGTACACTTTTATAGTTTGTCAAAAGATCAAACTCATGGTAACCATGAATAGTATCAGTATTCCTTCTAAATTGATTTATGCCTATCAAGTGCAAAAATCAACCTGACCAATTATATAGAGTATAAGCTAATATATTCTTCTCCAATAAAATGACCTATTTTATCTGGTAACATCATTAAACTTTTATTTAGAAGATGAGGGTAATTTACTCGGTACTACTAGTTTATTAACGATGGCTTTTACGGATGGCTCTATTGTCAATTTAACTATCTATCCAGACTCACTCTCAGTTCATCAATTGGCGTGCATGGACACCCAATCAAAAAGAGAAGCATACAGCAAAGCGGCTTGACAAAGTTCAGGCAAAAAAAGCCAGCCATGCTGGCTTTTCATCTAAAACTTTTATTCTTAAAGCGCTATACAATCTTTATCTTTTAGTAAGAGTGCACAGTGCAATACCTACCCTCAGTTTTCTTGGCTAATTTTGAATTAATTGCATTTTACGACTATCAAAAATGACAAAGCCTTCCACATCTCGATAAGTCACACCAATCACCATAAAATCTTTCATATAATCCCTTGAATTAACCTTAAGCACTTCTCCTTTAGGAATTATAATAAGCACCTCAACTTCAAATTCACGGGCACCATCAGGGATGCTAGCAAACAATTTCACATCATTACTGATCTCTATTCTCTCATTAGAGCAGCCAACTAAAAAAGTAAACAAAAATGCTAAGCAAAAAAGTTTTAAATGATGCATGAATTTAACCCCCTCCATTCGAATTTACTGGTGAATGAAAAATAAACCCACTTACTACGCCTGCATCCATAAGCGCATGTCCAAGAGACATAGGTAAGACCACGTCACCTGTATTTCTTATATTTAGTAAATTATATGCACCCGCTATCGGAGCAGTAAAGCTAATGAGCGACAAAAATCCTACTTGTTCAAGTTGTATAGCTGATATCATTAATCTGAACTGGAAGACCCCCAAAAAAATGGAGCAATAATGAAAAAATCTCTTCTCGCACTTGTTACTGGTACTGCTATTGCGTCTGGCGGCTACTTTATTGCACAACAGGACAATAATCACGCGCAATTACCACAATTAGACTATGTGCCTGCTGATACCCTGTTTTTCTGGTCTCAACTGAAAAGCTTTCCTTATCTACAGTATTTAGAACTGTTGCCCAATAGCTATAAAAACTCCCATCAGTTAGAGGAAATTATTGCATCAATGCAAGACGAAGAAGTTGGGGCAAATGGGCGCTTTTTACGCAACGTACTCCAGCAGTACGCAAACAGCATGAAGTCGTCTGAAAGTTTTAAAAATATATGGGGTGTCAACAATGACTTCAAAATGTTGGCTTACACAGTTGGTTTACTGCCAGTATTGCGTGCGGAGCTTGGCGATCCTGAGGCATTTAAAACCACCATCAAGCAGGCTGCTGATGAAGCAAAACTGAGATACGAAGAAAGCCAAATTGATGGCGCTTCAATAACGAAATACTTTATTGAATACGAAGGTGAGCGCCTATTTGATTTGTTGGTGAACAGCAGCGGAAATTGGGTAACATTAACGATAGATACACCATTTAACCAGCCCAAAGATGTAAAAATAGCTTTAGGGTTGGCTAAACCATTGCACGCGCTCAGCGATAGTGGAAAAATAGAAGAGTATTTAGAGGATCATCAATTAGATGGGCATAGCCTCGGTTATATAGATACCAAGCTTATCGTCGACATGTTAACGGCCACAAATCCAGATAGCCAAGCCACCCAAATGCTGGATAAACTGACTAGTTTGGCTGAGCAGGATGGTGCATTTGACAGTATCAGAACCCCTGAATGTCAACAGGACTTTTCTGCCATCACCCAAAAATGGCCTGCGATAATCTCCGGTACACAAAAGATTGAAATCACCAATCAATTTGCCGATGTACATGTTTCAACGATCATTGCATCCACAGACACCAAAATACTGGGTGCGCTACAAAATATACGCGGCTTTTTGCCTCAGCACACCCAAAGTGACAGCAATGCTGTTATGACGCTTGGTTTTGGCCTCAATGCTAGCCAACTATCTCCTTCGGTGAATACATTATGGGCCGCATTTAGCGGTGCTCAGTTTAACTGTGCGCCACTCACCGCACTGCAAGGTGAAACAAAGGGTGTAAACCCTGCACCTCTCGCTATGGCCACAGGCATGTTAGGATCATTCAAAGGAGTGAGCGCCACGATATTTGATATCGACGCATCGACGTTCGATCAAACACAGACGGTTGATGCGACCTCTTTAGATGCCTTAGTGACCGTATCTGCAGACGATGCACTGGCATTATTTAACATGGCGAAGAGTTTTGCACCTAACCTTGCTTCTATCACTTTGCCAAGCGATGGCAAAGCCATCAAGATTAATGATCACCTTCCGCCTGGAGTTGCAGTAACAAACCCTCTCTATTTAGCGTTAAAAGGGCAACACCTCGCTTTATATACAGGTGAGATGGCTGAACAAACAGCAAATAAACTGAGTAATCAATCTGTTATAGCCAATGGCCTGACTCGTTTTGGCATTGATAGCGGTAAGATATTGCCATTGCTACTCAAAGCTGCTGAACAATCCGGTGAACCCATTCCAGATGATATCAAAGATATATTTGATCAAAATGGAAAAATGCATATGCACACAGACATAAATGACAAAGGCATCGTATTTGATTTCGCGATTAATATTAGTCAGCCGTAATAATGGGGGCTGAGGTACTGTTACCTTAGCCCCTAATTATCATCCTGATACTCTTTGCTTTATGCTCGGGTTATTATTACTTTAACCCTTTTACGAGCGGCATGCCGTTCGTACCAACTGGTATATAAACCGTTGTGTGGTTTGGTGATTCAGCCATTTTAAGCTGGGCATTAATTGCTTCATGCTGCAAGTAATTTTCTGTCAATGTCGAATTGATAATTTTTTGTGCTTCGGCAATCCCTTTGGCTTCCTCAATGCGAATTTCTGCATCTTTTTTGGCGATTTGCTTCTGTGTTTCTTTCTCTGAGAGTAGTTGCTGTGCTGCGAGTTTTTTCTCAACTGCTTTGGCAACGATATCTGGGTAATTAATATTACCTACAACAATATTTTTGACCTCAAAGGGCGTTGCATTTAAATAAGTTTGTAGTTTGGTGGTAACTTCATTTGCAATATCATCCCGACGCGCCTTTAACTCACCACTATCAAACTTTTGTACTGAGTTTCGTACGTATGTTCTGAATGTTTCTCTAACAAATCGCTCATACCAATGCTCGCCGCCATAATTTTCTACGACGGCTTTAACTGTTCCAGCTCTGATTGACACCACAGCATGAAAGTCAAAAACGATGTTTAGATCATCATTAGCTAAAATTCTAAACTTTTCAGTATAAGTATTCGGGCGCATGTCTATATTAATCACTTCATTGCGCAATACAGACATACCATAGTTACTAGGCCCCTGAAGCGAACCTTGGTAACCGCCAGAGCCGAACATTCTCGGTTTTTCATAAACGTACCCTTCGTGCCCAGCCGGCGTACTTGGGTTGCTGCAAGAGCCTAACCCAAAAAGGAAAAATACAATAACGGCGGCAATACTAAATATGGTTCCAATTGGAGCTGATTTTTTTGCAAACATAATGAACTTTTGTTGGTCTCAAAGCATCTATTTTACGTGTTATGTTTATAAATACAATTGAAGTAAAATATGCTTTGACATTAATTAAGGCAGCTTGATAAAAATAAGCCAACAACATAACCAATATATTAATTAGTTAATATTTGCATTAAAAACGAAGTAAAAAACCTATCTTATCAACTAGGAAATACCTATGACCTTTGAGTCAACATCAATTCAATTTAGACAAGCCACTATCAATGATAAACCAGCCTTATTATCTTTAGAGCAAGCAGTCGTCGACGCAGAGCGACCATATAACAGTCAAATTAAAGCCGATGCACACTATTATGATTTAGATAATCTACTGCAAAGTGAACAAGCTTATGTACAAGTGGCAGAATGTAATAATCAAATCATCGCCACAGGCTATGTACAAATTAGGCAATCAAAGCAATCTCTTGAGCACGAAAAGCATGGCTACTTAGGATTTATGTTTGTCAGCCCTGAATTTCGAGGCCAAGGGTTAAACCAAAAAATCACTCAACGCTTAATTGATTGGACCGAATCTAAAGGCATTTATGACTTTTATTTAGATGTGTACAACGACAATCAAGCTGCCATTAACGCATATCAAAAGCTTGGTTTTAAGCCATCGCTATTAGAGATGAAAGTCAACACGAAGAAATAACTCGAGATAATAAATTGCCCGTACAAAGTACGGGCAATTTCTCTGCTATAACGTTGGGATAGAGTCTGGCTCTGGTGGCGGTGTGATATCTGTTAAATCTTCAGTTATCAACCACTGCGGTAAGTAAGGATGATCTGGCACTAGATACCCTTTACCTGAGTAAGCGACCCGAGCAAGCCCCACTAAGTCTAATGCAAAATACGGAAAAGGCTCTCCAGCTTTATCCATTTTGTGCGCGCACTCTGCAAACTTATCTAACGCATCCAACATTTTTTGCTGATAGGTTTGCTCATCTTCATGACAAAACACACTCAATAAGCAGTCGATACGCGGTAAGTTTTCACTACGTCGCGACAATAACACATCTGCTGCAACTCGGCTTTCAAGTTCGCTCAGTGCCGTGACATCGACTTGCATAAATGCCTTTATGGCTGCAACTAAGTCCCGCTGTTGTGGATTAATGATGGCTTTAACAATGTTAAACTCCGCCATGTGTATCTGAGCAACACCCGACATATCCATTGACTGTTCGTCAAATTGATCTAACCAAGCAATGCTCTGCATATCGTTATAGGCAAGCGCCCAATATACTGTGCGGCACCAACTAATTGGGTCTATGCCAAAACTTAATCGCTCACCTGGGCGAATAATTGATACCTCATCCAAGCGCAATTCATGTTGCTCGGTAGGAAATATATGGCGCTTAAAGTGTGTTACATAGAAATGATAAAACTTATCTAAAAACCACCTGGCCTCGCTGTGCGGTCGCTTCGCAAATACCGCAAAATCAAAGCCATTTCGCCAAAACTTAGCAGATTGATATTCCCAACTATCACCGCTCATCAAATCAAACCTCACCTCACCATTTTGAAGAGCAGATTTGAGAAAATAAGCTGAGCGGCCCTTTTCTTGATAAAACTCTTGGTAAACATCGAGTTCGTAACTATCACCGTAATGATGTTTCATTTTTCCTCACAAGGCGGCTTACGCCGCCCTCAAAATTTTAATTTATAGACTTAGCAACTTGAATACGGGCATTGCCTTTGCTGTCATAATCATGCTTCACGACCAAACGCGTTGGATTACCTGAATGAAGCCTATACCGCTCAAGTTTGGTTTTAGTCTGTTTTAGACCTATTTGCTTTTCTCTATTTTCGCCTTGATACAAACTGCTTGATTTTGCACTTTGCTGCGAAAGGTGGTCATAAAGATAATCATCATAGCCTTTTGTACCCTGCCCATATACTTTGCCATCCTCTCGGTTTCTTGCAGCCCCCAAATCACTGCCTACTTTCGATGGCTGTGAGCGGCCTTTAGCTTCGATGCTAATAAGCTCAGTTCGACCATTGCTATGTACAACTTCAAATAGTCTATCATATTGCCTTGACTTACCACTATGCGGAAAGTCCGTATCTAATATTTTAATACTTCTGGCATTGGGGTAGGAATCATGTACCCAGGCTTCGGCAGATATTAAGCCCTGCGCTTCTGTGAGGTCATTTCGCTCATTTCGCCATCCCTTGAGAGTGACATCCTTCGAAGGATCAGCATCAATACTGTGCAGGTACTTCTCTCTTTTTTCAATATTGCGTAATACAGTGTCTCTATTGCGCTTCACTTGATCGTAAGTCATGTCCATACCGTTCACGCGAGCTTTAATACTGTTTAGGTCAACATTCGGGTTGTTGTGTAACAAGTCACTGGCACTGCCATAATTTTTAACCGTCTCGAATTTGGCACCAACATCGACCTTGGAAAGTTTAGGACCTCTTAACCACCTAGACTTTTCGTAATCAAATACATAACCATCTTCAAGGTGAGAACGTATGCCTTCACCATCTAAACTTGTCCTACCTGTTTTTAAGTTCCGCTCATGCAAGTCCACAAGCTCTTTGTCAGTCATGTTATTCAAGTCAAGTTTAGTCGCACATAATGGCGTTCCTTGACAGTTGAGCTCACCGACTCGTTTGGACACGTTCATTTGTATAGGCGCATCACCGGATTTATCGCGGTTGGCAAATGACAGATCACCCATTGCCATGACTTGTTTGGAAAATTCAGGTGATAACCCTTCAACTTTGTCCTTCAAATACTTATTCCAAACAGCGCCACCAGGGATCATCATCTCTATCGCTTTATCACCCAGCAAATCTGTCATGTACTTCTTAAGTGCTTTATCCCCTTCTTCACGTCCACTATCTTCGTAAACTTGTTGAATTTGATATAGCTCATACGCTGTAACGGATGCGTCAATCACCTTAAGGACAAGAGGAATAAAAGCGAAGAAAAGCGCGTTATTTTGAGCCGCATTTTCACCTGTGTCGGCCGCAATATTCACATCCATACCAGCACCAAATGCTGCCAGTGCAGATCCAAATCGTGCTAAATTCACTCCACTTTGGTTCAAGTCATCGATAAAATCTTGACTGATATCTCGTAGTTCAGAGTACTCAAAATCACTTTGTATTTTTTCTGCCAGTTCCTTGCCAGAATAATTTGCATACTTGGTACGTGATAATCGGTTCTCCAGCGTTATCAGTGCACTCTCAGCATCTGCAGCGTGCTTTGCAACGACCTTTTCGTGATACACTTCACCGATGAACTCGCCGATCACAGCACCAGATGCCCCAGAACTACAACCTTGGCCTCTCTCAGTTTTATTGAGCTGACTTTTCGCAATACCTTGAACACAACCAGCAGCTGCATGGCCTATGTATTTAAACCCATGCGCGAGATCCCCATTACTGCCTAGTTTCTTAAGTTTTTGAGCTGTGTGCTTACCAAATGCGGCAATTGCAGTTTGTGCAAGCGCACCAACAAATACTTCGTTAAATGACGCGTTCGTTAAACCTGACGAAATGCCTGCACGAACAGTTGCTTTTACGACGGCTTGATATGCTTGTTCAACAAATGAAGATTCAGCCCCTAAGTGCAAAAAGCTATCGGCCTGTCCCAACATCTCAGAAACTTGCTGTAAGGCACCAGCAGTAACCACCGCAACAGCTAAGCTACGCAGGCCGTCACTACTTGTCATTTGCTCTAGTGTTTCTGACAGGCTGTTACCATTAGCAAGACTTGTTGCAGCTGAACTCGCTAAAGTACTCACTGCTGCTTGTGTCATTGCAACTGCTAAATCCGTTGTTGCCGCACCTATCGACTCTAATAACCCTGTGCCAGCCCCTTGAGTTGCAATTGCTACCGCAATTGACAATAGCGCCATGGCTGCTGGTGATAAGGTCGTTTTGGAGGTCTTCCACTCTTCATAGAGAAGCTCTTGGTGCTGCCAATCAATTTGTAACTGTTGGTTGTTCATTAATTGATTGAGCCAACGCAGATTGTCCATCTGTGCGAGTGTGTTTAATTGCTGCTGCAGACCAAGAGATTTATCGCCTGTATACTCAACATGAACACCGTACATTGCATCAAACTGCACACCGCCCACAATTGTGTTGTACACAGCATTCTCACGTCGGTGACCTTCATCGGTCATTTTTACAGTAAAGAGCCCTTTATTAATGGTGTTATAACTGTAAAAGTCCTGCTCTTTGGTCAACAGCATGTGTATTTTCCCAGTATGGGCAGTTACACTGGTGCCTTCTTTACTTTTAATATCAACTGCTCTGAGTTTGATATCTCCCATATCAGTGTCTAGAACAATGCCTTTACCAGCATCTAGCGCAGCACGCACAGACACAGTTGTGCGTTGGGACATTTCATAACTTAAGCTGCCAAATCGACCTTTGCTCTGATAGTCATAAGTATCAATATCATCAACAATATGAACACCATGCTGTGCCATCAGCTCGATATTTCCAGCGGCGGTTAACTCAGCACCACTAATATTGATATAAGCACCAAAAATAGACACATTTTCACCTGCCGATAACGTTGAACGCATATGAGACAGAGACGTTTCGTGCCATTCAGAACTTGATGAGTCGCCTTTGGCGGTTGATAATAATGGTGCGCTTTTTATCGTTACTATATTAGCGGCATCTAACAGAATATTGCCACCGGCGGTAATTTCTGCACCTTCAATTAATATATCGCCACTACTGATCAGCTCTACATTTTTACCTGCTGATATTTTAGCTACTTTACCTAATCTATCTGAATAACCATATTTTGTCTTATATCGATAAACAACCGTTTTATGTTCGATATGATCGGCCATAACATTTAAAGAGTCTTCGACACTAATTTGACCAGAATGGTTTTTAAATACATCACTAACTATGCTTAAGTTGCCATGGGCCTCAATTTTTGATTTATTAAAAAATTCCTCAGCCACCAAAATAACAGTGTCTCGGTAAGTTGAAAGTAATCCGGCATTAATTTTAACGCTGTTAAACTCTGATACATTACCAACAATATCAATTTGATTACCTACGACTTTTCTTTTTGCGATCGTTTCATCAGTTAAGTAAAGAATAGGTACTAATGTTGTTTTCCCAGCAATTCGTCTAAACTCTGGCCAGATCATATCGTCTGCAATATCATCATTTACTGCTAAACGTTCACCGAATTTCTTACCTGATGACTTCGCAAACTTTATAGAGTTTTTATACAACTGAAGTGATTGCTCACCCTCTGTATCCCAATTAGCTTTAGTACCATCAACTAAACTGCGGCTTAATAAATCCTTAATTTGATTTCGGATGTATCGTGCCTGTACAAACTCATTACCAATTTGTTTTTCTATGGGGTATATAGGAATAATAGTGGTAACATCTCCCACCATTAAAGGAATGGCTGAACTAATAGAAGTCAATGTTGAGCTGCTCTCGTTGCGCAGCATTTGAACAAAGTCCTCCATGGTGACAAAACCCACGTGTTTAACAGCTTCTATTCGATCATTTAACTCGTAGCTGTAATCATTCACCTTCGCGGGTTGGTATTGCAACGCTGATTTAAAGTGCGCTTCTATTTTTTTGTCTTCAATTAAAACAGCAGCAAAAGCTGGAAAAGTGAGCTGCAATATAAACATGAATAAAACAAAACAAGACGTATTTATTCGCCATATTTTGTTCTTATCCATAAATTCAAAATTATCCATTTAATAAACCTAAAAAATTATACTATTTATACTTTTCTGCTAATTCGATGTAGTCTGCATTCCACTCTTCAACAAACCGTTCTATACCTTCGTTAGTCGCAGGAGCGGCACAGAAATAGCTATGAATAATCCGCACATTCCCAGTACTTAAATCCAATGTTGGGTCTAGTAGACCGCCACTACATTCTGAGTGGGTAGGAACTTCAGGTGCTACTTTTGCTATATCTTTCTTATATCTTTGCAAAATATAATTCTGGATATTTTGACTTAAATGGCGATTATCAGCTTCAAAATCAGATGTACTGAGTACACCCATTCCAGCATAAAATAAGGTGTCAATCTCCTTCACATCAACGCTCACTACTGTGGTATCGGCTTCTTCTAAAATACCGGAGCAATAGTCTTGTGCAGGAACTCTTCTTCCATTCACCCAAATATAATCATCAATGGAGGTACAACGCGCATATTGCTCAAATTGCTCTAAGCCTTCGCTCATAACTAACTCTTTGGTGACTTGTAAACCATAGTTATAAAGCTTCGGCGTATTAACTTCCATCTCACCAAAAACTTCAACAAATGAAGAGTCATTTAAAAAGAACTCACTGCTTTTAACTTTAAATTTACCTATACTGCGAATTTGACCGGGTGATGAATAATGTAAAAAGTTGGGTAAAACATGTTTTTCTCTTGTGTTATTAACTACTCTTTCCTGAACAGAAAAATCACTTTCCATTCTATATCTTTCATTAATAACTTTTTTAGACTCGATATATAAAGTACCCGAACTAGAGTATGAATTTAAAAGAACATTAGCAGATGAGTTTAAGAAATAATCTTCAGCATTAATGTGTAAATTATGTTCAGCAGCAACAACTACTTGGTTACTTTTTTCTAAATCTAAAGGTATTTTTTCAGTCCAAGTGCTGTCATTGGCACCCCTTGAAACATAATAACTATTAATGTTTTCAAAGCCCTTTGTACTGATATAAAGATTAGATGCATGAACAATTGCAGGGTTATTTATTTGACCGCTATCCCTCTCAAGAACTCGAGTATAAGTTCCATAGAATAAGTCTTCTAAAAACAGCTCATCCATTCTATGGCCAATGACTTTTGGCATTGCATTACCATTTCTAAAACGGTTTTTTCCATAAAAATGGAGGTCTTTGCCAAAAATTGAGCCACTATTTTGAATGTAATTATTAGACTCTATTCTACCGAAACGTGTATGTATTTGACCTTCATTAGAAAAGTGGGAAACAGTCGACGCACCAAAGTTATCAGTAAAGATCCCACCCATATTAGTAAAATGGCGACTCGTCATTTGTACCTTATCAGCAGATATTGTTGACTTTGCATCCAATGAAAGTGAGTACCCACTTGATATCACAGAGCCACCCGTATTTACCTGACCTGTGTATTGAATATAACAAAATAGACTCGTACATAAATTTGAAGCGACTAGCCCTTCACTCGCCAGTTGTATCTTATTACCCAAACTGCCTGTCATAAATACATCACTGGTTGTATCAATGACGCCATTGATTTTAAGGCCAGAACCTGTGTTTGAAATCAGCTTTACAGCATTAGCTGTTATTTTAAGATTATTATTGGTAGTTAGCTCATAGCCGAGGTCATTAGATACACGACTAGTCGTTGGAGAAAGTGAGTCAATATTAAGCGTCACTCTACCAGCATAAGCTGCAAATGTACCAACACCCGCTTTTTGACTTCCATTATTCAAAACAACGTATTGTCCATTATATGCACGCTCAACTTTATCATGTGTATTAATATTTCCAGCTAAAGTGACTTTCTCTCCTAATAAAGTGACTACGGGAACACCCGAAGCATCTAAGCTATTTATAGAAATATTCTCACTTGCAGTGAGGTCACTACCATTAATACCACCAGCAATAATTACTCTATCAAAGCCTTCAAACTTACAACCTGTACAACTAAAGTTTTTAGCTAAAATAATCAACTCTGCCGACTCGCCAACTAAAGAAATTTTTCTCTTAAGACTAGATGAACTGACGTTAATTATAATTCTGCTGGCCTTTCTTCCACCATTATTACTGGCATAGTTAAGCACTTTAATATTAGAAGAGCTTACGCTATAACTAGATACATCATTATTAGATACCCCTGAGCTATTTGGTTTGCTCGGAATGTAAAGATCTACATTGCTGCGGGAATCTGCACTACTTTTAAATTCCCCTGAAAAAGAAAAGGCCGAGAAAAAACTGACCAAAAAAAAGAAAATATAATTCAAACCTCACCCATTAAAATAATAAAAGACATTATAAATTATAATTTCCAAAACAAATAAAACAAATAAAAAAACAAAGGCAACACAAAGAAAAAACAAAACAAAAACAAAGAAACAACCTCGTGTTAATTTATTTTATAATAATATTATATTTAATAACTTAATCTAAAGTACTCAGGTAAGCTATCAAGCCCCTTTAACTTACAGATAGAGTCACAACTTTTTCACAATCGCTACCCTCAGAAAAATTTTCGTCTACACTGAAATTAATCTGCTGCTCATAAGGTCTGTTGTAGCAAGTCGTCCGGAGCGCAATAAGTTTGCTTTTTTTGTATCGCGCGAATTTGCAAAAAAAGTCAATAAATCGAGCGCTGGGGTGGTGCTTTTCCTAAATAAAATACAGCCCACTCTGGTTAGCTCTACATTTTGGCAAAACCAAAACACGAGGAAACGACAATGAAAGCATTAACAGGCGCCGCAATGGCAGTAATGGTAGCTGGTCTGGTTGGTTGTAACGCAACAGATTCAAGCCAATCGAGTAGCGCAGGCGCAACAGCAAGTTCAGGTGGCGCTAAGACAGATTTAGTGCATTGCTACGATGTGAATATTTGTGGTGGTCATAACGACTGTAAAACAGCAAGCAATGCTTGTGCTGGCCAAGCTTCTTGTAAGGGAAGCGGATTTGTTGGTATGCCCGCAAAAGCCTGCGCAGATGTAGGTGGCAAACAAAAAGATGATTGGGTTGGCAGCGTTGCTAAGGCGGATTTAGTCCACTGTCATGACGTGAACATCTGTGGTGGTCACAACGATTGTAAAACGGCAAACAACGCCTGTGCCGCTCAGGCATCTTGCAAAGGGACTGGTTTTGTCAACATGCCAGCTAAAGCATGCAAAGATATCGGCGGTAAAGTCGGTAGTTAATCAATCGTGTTGGAGCCCTCAAAACTGTGGGTTCCAATTTCAAATAAAACTGTGAGAATAGATTGAAATTTTCCCCCCCACCTTATATTGGTTTTGGCCTTGGACTTCGAACCTGTTATTTTGAAGAGATTTTAACCACTGAGCCCAACGTAGACTGGTTTGAAGTGATCTCTGAGAATTACTTTGTCTCAGGAGGCAAGCCATGGTATTACTTATCACAAATTAAAGAGCGCTACCCCATCGTCATGCACGGCGTTTCTATGTCAATTGGCAGTACAACAGATGTCAATTTTGATTACCTCAGCAAACTAAAACAGACCATTGAGCGTATACAACCGCTTTGGATCTCTGATCACCTTTGTTTTTCTTCACTCGGTGACTTTAATAGCCATGATTTATTACCAATGCCATACACAGAAGAATCTCTCGAACATTTATGCAAAAGGTTATCAGTTGTTCAAGACTTCCTAGAGCGGCCTCTGATCCTTGAGAATGTTTCTAGTTACTTAACATATCAAGCATCAGAAATGAGCGAATGGGAATTTCTAGCCGAACTACACAGTCGTACAGGGTGTCAATTTTTACTAGACATTAATAATATTTACGTGAGTGCACGAAATCATCAATTTGATCCGAATGAATTTTTAAATGCAATACCCGCCTCTTCAATTGCACAAATCCATTTAGCTGGGCACAGTGATTTTGGCACGCATATCATCGACACACATGATCAACCTATTTGTAATGAGGTCTGGCAGTTATTTGCGAATTTTGCGAAAACACATGCACCAGTCAACACCATGATAGAGCGTGACGATAACTTCCCTGCTTTTGCAGAGATTATAAGCGAGCTTGAGCAGGCCAGAACGCTTGCTTCTCGTGCTTGGAGTTTACATGAACACGCTTGAACAACTGCAACATGAGTTTGTGGCCATGCTTAAAGGACAAAACACAGACTTCACACAACAAATAGCTCAACAAAATGGATTATCTTGTGAACAACGCGGTGAAATTTATAAAAACGCTTACCAAATTAGACTGAAAAAAGTGCTCGAGCAGGACCATGAAATGTTGGGGCTGTATTTGGGTGACGAGCTGTTTGACTCAATGGTAGACGCCTATTTATCTGCATATCCATCCAGATCTGCGTCATTAAGAGAATTTGGTGAACGACTACCACAACTACTGCGCGAGCAATCCCCTTTTAAAGAGCACGGTATCTTATCTGAAATTGCTCAGTTCGAACGTTTGTTGTTACACGCCTTCGACGCTGCTGATGGGCAGCCCTTGCAAATGACTGATCTACAATCAATTGAACAATCACAATGGCCTAACATTATTATAAAACTACACGGTAGCGTCCACTTACTCACCTGCCAATTTGCCGCAGTTGAAAGCTGGCAAGCTCTGAAAAATGATACCTCTCCACCGAGTCCTGAACTGCCAAACCATCGTCATTGGATCATTGCCCGTGCCCCAGATAAGCGCACTGGCTTTTACCCGATTTCCGAGTGCCATTTTCAATGTTTGAGTAGCATAGAGCAAGGGCTACCATTTGGATTTGTGTGTGAAGCAGCGGCACATGTCATGGGAGATCAGCAACAAGGTACTATGGAAGTGATGCAGTTGATCCAACAAGGTATTGAACTTGGTTGGTTTTTAAAATCGTCCGTGCCATAAAACACAGGTGCTTAGATGAAAATGAAACAAAAGCTACACCTTTATCAGGTTAGTGTTATATTCAGCATGGTGTTTGCCTTAGTTGGATTCAGCTACAACACATGGCGACTTGAAGCATCTGAATATAATAACAATGTCAGGCTTGCCTGCTTTGAAATACTGAAAGAATTGGCAGCATTAGAACAACTTTTATATATCGCGCATTATGACAATGACATGCAAACCGCGAGTCCTCGCAAAGGCTGGGTCAAAGTAGGGCTTATCAAAGATTTTAGCTACTTAACTAACCAAAATGTGCAAACCAGCTCAAACTCCCTTCATCAAACTTGGTCTAAGAAATGGGAGAGTATCTCAAGTGATAGCCACTCTATTGAGGTGATAGTCAAAGACATAGACAAAGTGAGAAGCGATATAAAGCAGCTTCTCACCTCCTTAGAGTAAATAATTATATTGCCCAGCCCGTCACACGTTATTTCAACGCTTTGCACTTGGCATACATTTCTATATTGTACGCTTTGGCATATTCATACCTTTCGAGGCGCTGTTGCTTGTCTTGCTCAGACTTAAGCACATCTCCTGAACCGGATAAATACTTTACGCCACATTTTGCCTTCAACATCGAAAATGCCAATTTTTCCAAGCCTGGGAAAACGGGTCTTCTACCCGTAGTCGCAAAGAGCCTATAATCTTTATCCCTCAATGCTGATGCAACGGCTTGGGATACCTTAGTGGTGTTATCTCTCACAGGGTCAGATGAGTCCGTTTGGCGCTGAGCATAATCATTTACACACCCAACCGCTAAACAACAAAACAAAGCAATGCCTATAAAACCTTTCAAACGACTCTCCTTGTGTACACTCTTAACAGACTCAATATCAACATCATCCACATCAAATATGTCATTACACCAGATGAACCACTGTCATTACTTGCAGGCACTGACACAGTAATCGATACCTGTGCACTAGACTCCGAGCCACTTGCATCTCTTACCACATAAGTGAGTTGCTCACTGCCGGAAAAGTTTGCAGCAGGGGTGTAAGCCAGTTGGTTATTAGACACAATCACACTGCCAGTTCCCTGATAGCTCACCGTTCCAATAACCAAGCTATCGCCATCAATATCGGTATCATTTGCCAACACATCCAGCAAATTTGATTGGCTATTGGTGTTAACATTAAACGAATCATTTTGGCCAACCGGGGCATCATTCACCGCAGTCACAGTAATAGATGCGTTATATGAATCACTCGATAGTGAACCTCTGATAGCCGTAACAGGCACTGTTAGTGTGCCATTGAAATTTGCCGAAGGCGTCACTGTCAATCCATTAGCAGTATAGTTATCACCACTAGCAACCGTGAGCGACTCTGCATTAAACCCACCTTGATACTTAAAGTTAGAAATTGTCAAAGTGATACTGTCATCTTCTGCGACGACTAAGGCTTCTTGCTCAGTAATATTAGGTGCTATAGGCTCAGTGCTGCCCTGAATTTGCAAGTTACCGGCATTGACTGCAAAAAAGACATTGTTACTACACATAATTTTCAACTTACCATTTGCCGAACTGGCTAAGTTAGCGAGAGTCACATCATGCTGTCCATCATTGGGAACATCATCTGCGATTAATGTAGGGAAAGACTCTCCCCCATCTAGTGACAATAAAATATCGACAGATAAACAAGAAATTGGGGCGTTTTCAGTATCTGCGGTTTGCCAGCGAACAGTATGCGTTCCTAAGGTCCAAAGCGTCCCACTGGTAGGCTCTGTAACAGCAAATCCCTGTTGATTGCCCAAGATGGTGATCGTCACAGAGTCGTCCGCGATATTGCCATTGCCATCTCTCACTAGTAATTTAAATATCAAGTCTCTGCTCGTCGTCGGTAATGCTTCTCCATAACTGACTTGACCAGACATCACGTCTGACATCTGGGGAAACGTGCGTGTGCTATCCGATGATGGGTTAAATACTCTGAATAAGGGGCCAGAGCCACTATCCGTCGCATCTTCTTGAGGGCTGTTAGTCGCACTACCCAAATCGCTTTGCTGCCAACTATAGGTCAATGTATCCCCATCAGCATCCGTTGCACTACCAGTCAACTTGAATGGTGTTCTAGCAGGAATGGTGAAATTATTTCCAGCGTTTACAACTGGCGCTTGATTGGTCTTTGCTGTTCTCACTCCGCAAGTGCTGCCGTCAGCCTGCCTCGTGAATGCAGCCATTTGCTCTAATGAATGAACATGAAAATAGGGATCAGAATTGGCTTGAAGGTTCTGTGTTTCACAAATGCCTGTATACCCCATAATCGTTGAGCCACTGCCTGGTTCAAATGCTGCCGTTTCGACCCGGTTTCCGTCACATGCCCCTGCTAGCCCATTAAACGTATGATCAGCGCCGAGTTGATGGCCAATTTCGTGTGCAACATAATCGATAGAAAAGGCATCATTCACGGGCTGAGGGTTGCCCGTTATTCCCTCTGCTTTAGCGGTAGTACACGCCACGCCGAATCCAGCAAGCCCACCAGCCCCTGTACCAACAAGATGCCCGATATCATAACCTGAGCTACCGATCACAGGGTCAATCGCATCCGTAATTCTGTCAATGTCTGAGTCATCATTGGAAAATGGATCTGACGAAGCGTCTAAAAAGATTAAGTCATCATTATTGGCCACTAATTCGAATGTAGTAGACAAATCTCTCATATAAACTTGGTTAACTCGATTAACAAGCGTCACCAGAGCAGCCATAACACTCTCTTTAGTGCCGCCATGAAACTCTGAGTATTCGCCTGTTGTGGCTATAGCAAGGCGATACTTGACGTCATTTGTGAGTGGCGTACTAAAACTTGGAAAGTCATTGTTTCGAGCTTGATGGTCAACCAATTTATGCTTAATAGGTTGACGTAAGATGTAATCAGATTTAGCGTATGAGTCAGCAATAGCATGCTTGTAATACACTCGGTATAGTGCTTTTTTTTCTTCTGAAGAGGCAATTATCGGCTCAACAAACACTCGCTGTCCGTGTAAATCATACACCCCATAAAAACCATTCGGTGAGATATCAAATGTGCCTGAGATGGATGGGTCGCTCTCATGCTTGCCAATATACGTTTTAATTTGTGGATATTTATCCGCTAAAGATTTTGGCATGACCGAGTAAGGAGTTAGTTGAAACATCATTAACTCACCACTCGGTGTTGGCAGTAGCAAGCGTAGCTCGCCATCTCCAGCAAATACCTCTGCCATTCTTTTGGTATCTAAATATGCTTTTTTAAGCCCTTCTTGGGATTCTTCCAGCGCTTTATGTTGAAAGTCAGACCATAGATTTATTTCACTTTTCACACTAAATGAAAGCAATATTACTGAGCAAAAAGCCAAAAGATATTTCACCATAAGTCTTTCCAAGTTCTATATGTTATTAACTAAAGCATAGCCTTTGATATATTGATTGCGTGATCATCAGGCAATTTTTTATCCATTGTTTGTCACTAACACATCGAACAAACACACCTATATGTAAGAGATTGCCCATACGAATTGTAGGCGATAAGTGCCAGTGAGTGTAATTACGCTCAATTACTCATCAGACCTCTTGAAAGGATGCTCTAAAGGCTCTAGAGTGACACGTATAAATTTGCAAAAGGAAAGGCAATGATATTTTTAGTTCGCTTTATCACTTGTATAGCGATGACAACGCTATCGTTTATTTATTTAATTGAGATGGATTTTGTAAAAACCATTTTATTGGCTTTGCTCGCCATTATATCAAACCCCGGTGTAAAACGACCGCCACTAGAGTACGATAATGGTAAGCGTTTGTTTGACAAATATTTGGTAGATAAACCAAAAAAGCAGCGCAATACGCTTAAACCTTGGTGAATTGATTTATATTTTGTGGAAAATCGAGGGCTCAAGGACCGACATAACGACTATTATGCTCTGCAAGTGCCCTCCTGACCCTATCGATAAGCTCTTTATCAGTATTCAAGTTAAATGCCATACATGCGCGTCTGTCTGAGTTATTACGCACCTCTATAACAGGTACAACCACATCATAATCAACGCCTATTGATTTTAACGTGGCATGCATGGTGTATTCAGTCGTCAAAAGAAAGTCTATCCTCCCCGCCAATAGCTTTCTTTGCGAAGCGCTTGGATCCGCTGTAATATCGAGATTGACACCAGCTTCAAACCCTTGCTTTGTCAAGAACTCATGCACAACACTCCCTCGTACAATAGATATCACATATTTCTTCGCATCCTCAAGGGTAGCAACCTTTATATCTTCTCTACTTTTTAACCGAAAGAGATACTGCCTCACAGGCCGCATCAATGGGCATGCCCATTCAAATAAGGCCTCACGGTCCCCACTTCGATAAATCGAGTAAATCATGGTATTGGCTTGCGTTTGCGTGAGCTTCATAGAGCGAGCCCAAGGATAAAGCTTAATGTCATACTCTATACCTGCAAGATCAAGAACCGCTCGAACTTTTTCGGTAGCCCTACCAACAATTTCCCCTTGTTCATTGGCATAATTGTACGGAACCCACTCTTCAGTTACGACATTCAGTTTGGGCACATCTGCAATAGCTTTGCTACTGCTAACGCATAACAGCACTAACAATAGTGCCAACTTATTTACCACACCACCCCTCCAACTCTGTTTGTCAGATTAAATGATAATACTTATGGTGCATGATTGTTATTGAATCTTGTTTAAAGGATAGACGTTAAGAAGTAATGAGAAAAATAAAATAAGCAAATACTTGCTGAGCTCTGCGATTCCCAGAGCTCTGAAAAAATGGAAGGCTATCTAAAAAAAACAACTTTGCTGATCTTACCATTTTCAATTTGATAACTTGTTACAAACTCTGAACGCTTATCAACAACGCCATCTTTCTGCGTACAAATTTCAGATGTTTCATGATCAATTACAATGTTACCATTTGTTATTCTTTTGATTGAAGTTGATTTCATGCAATGCATTTTTTCAAACATCAAACCATAGCGCTTAATGAGTTGCTTTTTCCCTTTAAACATAAGCGTTTGAGGATACATATAGAATTCCACATCTTCAGCATATAAGGCCAAAAACTGACGTATACTCTGTTTGTTATATGCCAAAATTAGTTTGTCAATAACCGCTTCAGCCGCTTTTTCTTGTTCAGTTTTTTGCAGATTATATTCGCGTGCCTTGTCTTCAAATGCTGGGTTCGCTATAACACCTAACGAACTAACGCAAAGTAGCAACAGAAAAATAAACCTCATACTTCCCCCTTTTTGGTACGGGCAAGTGAAAGTATATCAAGTTTAGCTTCGGTAATACAGCGTAGGTTCAGTTTACCAATATTGCTCAACTGTAATATGTCCTGGTTCTGACCTTCTGTGCTTCTGAAAGCCCAGCTTTTGCAGTAGCAACGTTGTGTCTTTGACCATGTTAGGGTTGCCACACAACATAAAATGACTATCTTTTGGCAGCGAGCTTAATTGGCAGAAATCCAATAGTTGACCATTTTTTATTATATCCGTCACCCGACCACTTAATCCGATTTCTGGCGCTTCTCGACTCACTAAAGGAACATACTTAAATTGGTCAAATAACTTTTCTGTCGCGCGAATTTGATCTTGATAACATAGATCAGAATTCAATCTTACTCCATGCACTAACACGACATGGTTGAAATGCTTCCAAAGCTTACCGTCACTTATAATAGATAAGTAAGGGCCAATTGCGGTCCCTGTAGATAGCATCCACAAAGTGTCAGCTTTAGGAACTTCCTCTAAAGTGAAGTAACCGGAAGGCTTGCTGTATACCCACACATCATCCCCTTCTTTTAGCTGCGCAAGCGGCTGTGAAAGCGCACCATCTTGCACTTCAATTACATAAAACTCTAATAAGGGATCTGATGGCGAGTTGACGAATGAATAGGCTCGAGCAATGCGTTTCCCATCAACATCCAATGCTAACTTAGTAAATTGCCCTGCGGTAAACTTTTGTATATCTGCCGCAATTTTTAAACTAAACAAGCTTGGCGTCCACCAATTTACTTCGACGACTTTTCCCATTACCCAATTTGTCATGGCTGCACCACAATAAATGCATATACTAAAACAATGGCATAGAATAAAAACTTGTCAAAGATCTTGGCACCATGGTTTAGCCAAACCTGAATGCAAAGCCATATTCATCAAACTCTTTTTATGCATTTCTGGCATCAAGAATTCAGCATTTAAAGATTGAAGTAACTTTCTGACAGGTTCGGTGTAACCCTCTTTAAGTAAACGCACAACATGCGTTTTCGTATATTCTAAGGTTTTGTCAGCAACGACATTGGACTTAACACTATCATGCATCAAGTCTAACCACTGTAAGTATAACTGATCGCTCTTTGGCAAATATGCCTCATATGCAGAGGTTAACTTTTTCCTATACTTTTCATAAACCTCAGCACGTCTTGCGATTAAGGCGGCACCTAAAAGGTTAACGGTAACCCTCGCTGCATTGCGATGATGTAGATCTTTTAGATAGTGCTGTCGTGCTGCGATAAAGTAGCTGATAGCCTCTTTGGGCTTGTCTAAGACAATCGCTGTATTGCCTGTGACAACCAGCAAACCTGCTTTTCTTCTGCCACTGAGAATCGCTTCGTCAATGCTTTGGAGTATCTGAAAACTGATCGCTGGTTGCTTATTCATACGATAAGCAATGGAAAGATTAACTTTTGAAGTCATTTTTTCGACATTATTTCGAGCGTGCTTCAGTGCGCATTTGTATGTGATCACAGCATCATCAAACTGGCCATTAAACCGATAAGACACCCCAATGACATTGACAATGGTAAAACGAAAGTGCCTGCTGTATGGTACCAACCTCGGATCGGATAGCAACTTCGCAATATCTTCAACTAACTTAATATCACCAACACTACTGGCAGCAGCTAAAACGCTACTGTAAATAGATACCGTTTGTTCAGAGTTTTGCTCAAGCAGTTTTTTTTGGTTTTCCTTGAAGTAATTTAGAGCTTGATCTGGATAGTTTAAAGCTAGATATTTGATTCGCTCAGACTCTGACGAAAAAGTTAGATCGTGTTTCTCAGTAGCATACGTACTACCATTATTAAATAGAAGCAGTCCAATCAGGTAAATTAAATACTTCATCAAAATTGTCAAATCGCTTTATTGAGTTAACCATAGTACATCAATGCATTTATAGAAACAGTACCAACAACGCAAAAAATTTAAAATGGCATCAATTAATTTAAGCGACACCAATGCCGCTCAAGCCTTGCTCGCAATCTGGTTTTCGTACTTTTAGTTTGAACCTCTAACGGAATAAGATGTCTCGCACCTAAGGCTTCTAAAATCATCTCGACTGGCGCTTTATAACCGCCAGCAACCAACTTCGTCGCTAAATTGAGTGTATTGCTCCCGACTTCAGGTGAGATCGTTTTATTCATCAAACTCACAGATATCATATCTAACCACTGAAGATAAGCAGACTCATTATCAGTCAGATGATTCTTAGCGTTTACATCCAGTAATTCTCGAAGCTGTTTGAACATTGCAAATTGCCCATCCGCCAAGACTGCCCCGAGTAAATTCACTGTGACTCTAGCCGCATTCCGGTGATGGTTCGCATTGATATAGTACTTTCTGGCCCGTGTGTAATACTTAACTGCAGCACCCACTTTACGTAATACCATGGCGGTATTGCCCTTAACAACCAGTACGCCGGCAATTCTTTGACCACTCAAAATTGATTCATCAATACTCTGTAATATCTGATAGCTCAAAGCTGGTTGACCCGCCATGCGATACGCTATTGCAAGATTTACCTTGGCTATCATTTTTTCCAGCTTATTGTCTGTCAGCGCTAGTGCACACTTATATGCAGCAATAGCTTCAATGTATTGTAAATTTGTGCCGTATGACATACCTAATACATTCACTATTGCAAAAAGGTAGGGTTCGCGAAATGGGTCAAGCCGGCGATGATCCAACAAACTGACGATTTCTTCGACAAAGAGGTGTCATGTATGCTACTCGCTGCAACCAGTACGTGATTGTAAAAAGCTACAGTCTGCGCATTATTTTCTTTCAGTAGTCTTGCTGAGTTTTGTCTATAAAGCTCAATGGCCTTTGCTGGGTAGTTTAAGGAGAGATATTTAATACGCTCAAGCTCTGTCGCAAAGGCTCTGCCATGTTTCTCAGTGGCATAAACACCACCGTAACTGAATAAAAGCAATCCAAACAGATAAATTAAATACTTCATCAAAGCCGGCAACTCAGTTTTTAATTGATAATAGTACATCAATGTGGTTCTACAAACAGCGGTAAGTAGCCAAGTATGCATTTGAAGTTAGTTAACCCTCATCACACCAACCGTGTGCTAGTTTATCGTTTATTTTTGCTACTCCATTTGTTGTATGTGGCTCAAGGGACACTACATGCTGCGCTTTTAGCTTTTCTAGCAGGCGTTCAACGGGCGCTTGAAACCCAGCTTCGATAAACACAGTAAAGTTGTGTAATGTATACGACACTGTCAATTCAGATATTTGATTGTTTTGGATACTCAGATAAACGAGGTCTAACCATTTTAAGTAGATAAGTTCGTGCTCTGTTAAATAAGACCTCGATTGTGGGTTAAGTGTTTTCCGGCTTGCATTGAATAAGTCGAACTGTTCATCTAAAAGTGCAGCGCCCAGTAGGTGAACAATGACTCTCATCGCATTTCTACGATGGCCTCCCTTTAAGTACTGAGTACGAGCTGATTTATAAGCGCGCATCGCCAAGTCAAACTTACCTAAAACCATTGCTGTATTTCCTTTCTCTGCAAGTACTCCGGCAGCTCTCCTACTATCGAGAATTGCCTCATCCACGGTTTGTAAAATTTGGTAACTCACGGCTGGTTGATTATTCATTCTGTAAGTGATCGCCAAATTCACCTTAGATATCATTTTCTCCAGATTACTATTGGTATGATTTAAGGCACACTTATGAGTTTTTATAGCTTGTACATACTGCATATTCTTGCCGTAAGATACACCTATCACATTAATCACGGTAAAAAGATAAGGCTGCCTGTAAGGAGTAAGCCTGTCGTCAGCTATCAATCCAATTATCTCTTCAATAAGGTCTATATCTTGTACATTACTAGCGGCAATAAGTGCACTGGCATAAACCGACATCGTTTCTTCATCACTTCGTAACAAATACTTAGTCGAATTCTGTTTATAAAGCTCAATGGCCTTTACTGGGTAGTTTAAGGAGAGATATTTGATTTTTTGCGAGTCAGACTCGCTTTTAATATTTACAGAATCAATCGCCACTACTTTATGTATCATCAAACACAAAACAGTAGCGATTAATACGCTGATGTATTTCATTTTGTTTATCAGAGTTATGCTGCTAAACAAAAATATAGTACATCACTCACTGTTTAGATATGGGCTTGGCTTATCACCAGCGATCATCGATACGCGCATAAGCGATTGTGCAACCACTCGTCCCTTCTTTAACTCGCAATTGAACTCGCTCTTTCGAGGAATATGCAAGCAATAAAAGTGAATATAGCTCTTGCCTATTTGAACTACTGGTTGCTATCGAGAAATAGTTTCCTTCAACAGGACTGCAGTTCGCTAGCTTCTCATTTCCTGGAGTGCCTACATATATTTGGCCACCTTCATTGACAAATAATGTCTCTATGGTGTCTGTACACCCAATACTACTGCATGTATTGGCTTGAGAAGAAAAGGCCGCAGCGCCCATTAACGCAGCTATAACCAACTTTATCATTAATTACTCCACTAACTGGTCATTAAAAAAGGAAATTTAACCATATCAGTAGCTTAAGAAGTGTTGTAGATAAAAAAAAGCCGCACTAGGTGCGGCTTTTTGGGTGTGATTCGCTTTGTTTTAGGCGTGTCTCCAAAACTCTGCGATTACGTTACCAAGGAACTGTTCAAGTAGCGCACAGCGGTGCGCTACTTTAAATTAAATTGACTCTAGAGCAATCTTAACCATTTCGTTGAACGTGCTTTGACGCTCTTCTGGTGGCGTTGCTTCACCGGTAATAACATGGTCGCTTACTGTGAATAGCGCCATTGCTTTTGCGCCGTATTCTGCTGCAACACCATAAAGACCTGCGGTTTCCATATCAACAGCCAAAACACCCAACTTATCTAGTTCAGGATAAAAGCTGCTGTCAGCCTGATAGAAAGTATCAGTCGTATAAACGTTACCTACTTTCGCCTCAATGCCTAGACGACGTGCCGCGTTAACACCATTCTCAAGTAGACCGAAGTCAGCGATAGCAGCAAAATCAAAGCCACGTACACGCGCACGGTTCACATTCGAATCTGTGCTTGCACCCTGTGCAAAGATCACATCACGGATTTTTGTATCTTGATTAATACCGCCACAAGTACCGATACGAATTAAGTTTTTAACACCAAAGCTAACAATAAGCTCTCGTGCGTAAATTGACATCGATGGAATACCCATACCTGAGCCCATGATGCTCACTGGCTTACCATTATACGTACCAGTAAATCCAAACATGTTGCGAACGTCAGTTACTTGGCGAGCATCTTCTAAGAAGTTCTCAGCAATATACTTTGCACGTAGTGGATCACCTGGCATTAATACTGTTTCAGCAAAATCACCTGGGTTTGCATTAATATGCGGAGTACTCATAACATGTTTCCTTTAACTTAAGCTGTAACCAACTTGTCGGCAAAGCCGTCACCATATTCTAATTCTTCTAGGTTAAACCACTGGGCAAGTGTTTGACCTATATCTGCGAAGCTGTTTCTTTCACCTAATGGAGTATTGTTCATTCCATTTCGGTATGCCAATACAGGCACGTATTCTCTTGTGTGGTCGGTACCAGGTGCTGTAGGGTCACAGCCGTGATCCGCCGTAATGATTAATACATCGTCATCTTTTAGCTTGCCTAAAATTGTAGGTAAATAGGCATCGAACTCAGCCAAAGCTTCTGCATAACCAACCGCGTTACGGCGATGGCCGAATTTTTCGTCAAAATCCACTAAATTAGTAAAGATCAGGCTATTGTCAGGCGCTGAATCAATCACTTCACTGGTTTTATTCAATAAATTCAACAAACCAGGCGCTTTATGTTTTTGCGTGATCCCTTGGTGTGCATAAATGTCTGCAATTTTACCAATACTGATCACTTCACCACCACTATTAGCCAACTTGTCTAAAACCGTTGGTGCCGGTGGTAAAACAGAATAATCTCTACGATTACCTGTACGAATAAAGTCGGCACTCGAAGTGCCTATAAACGGCCGCGCAATCACTCGTCCTATGTTCATTTCATCAAGCAGTGCCCGTGCGATTTCACATACTTGATAAAGCTTTTCAAGGCCAAATGATTGCTCATGAGCGGCTATTTGAAATACGCTATCAACTGAGGTGTAACAAATAGGCATGCCAGTTTTGACGTGCTCTTCACCCAGTTGCTCTAGAATCACTGTGCCTGAGCCATAACAATTCCCTAAAATACCTGGAATATCTGCTCTTTTGCACAACTCATCTATAAATTCTTGTGGGAAACAAGGTTGTGTATTTGGAAAGTAACCCCAGTCAAATAAAACTGGCACACCTGCCATTTCCCAGTGTCCAGACGGCGTGTCTTTACCACTAGAAAGCTCTTTGGCATAACCCCATGCTGCTACTGGCTTAATACGCTCAGCAACTTCACATGTTTTCCCACCAGCGGCTTCACATGCATCTACTAAACCTAATTTCGTTAAATTAGGGATAGATAATGCTGAACCTTTTTCCTCTTTATATGCTTGCAAAAGATGAGCGAGCGTGTTGGCACCTACATCACCAAATTTTTCAGCATCTGGTGCTGCACCAACGCCAAGGCTATCTGCCATTAATATAATTGCTCTTGCCATATATCACCTCTCATCTTTTGTCTGGGCCATATTTTGTTTTTATAAAGCATCTTTGCTCCCAGAGGTCGTTACTTTATTGATAGCTAAATATATCGTACAGGACATTAGTCCGCTGTCACAAAACCATAATATATCTTCTGAGTACCTATTTTAAATAAATAAAAAATCTGGTTATACCAGCGGACATAAGTCCTGTTTTGTGTAGGGCAAAACATTTAAATTTGATCCTTAAGCGAGGCAAAAGAGATTAATCGTGTCTTTTTTGCTATTGTGATCTTCCAACGTTAACAATAGCTGGGTGTGAACTTTAGTGACACGAACAATTATAGCCATAGCTGGCGCTTCTGCGTCCGGTAAGTCTCTTTTTAGTCAAACAATATATAACGAACTAGTAAATGAACTTGAATCAGGCGCTATCGCCGTTATAGAAGAAGACGCTTACTATAAAGATCAATCGCATTTGCCATTTGAGCATAGAACTCAAACAAATTATGACCATCCGGATGCGTTTGAGCATGCGTTGATGAAAGAGCATCTTGAACAATTACGTCAAGGTAAATCTGTACAAGTCCCGACTTATGATTATGCTCAACACACGCGCAGTAGTGAGACACGCACAGTAAATCCGGCAAAAATATTAATTGTCGAAGGGATTTTACTGTTAAGCGACCCAGCATTAATAGAAGAATTTGATATAAAGGTATTTATTGATACCCCGCTTGATATTTGTTTATTACGTCGTATGCAGCGTGATATCGAGCACCGTGGCAGAAGTATTTCTTCTGTAGTGGAGCAGTATCAAGCAACGGTAAGACCGATGTTTTATCAATTTATCGAACCATCGAAGCACAATGCCGACTTGGTCGTGACCCGTGGCGGTATGAATCGCGTTGCGATTGATATTATTAAAAGTAAAATAAAATATTTGCTGCAAGAATAAAACGGGAACATTTTGGCATGACAACAATAATGAGCCTAGTGGGCATGATGATGCTACTGGGTATTGCTTTCGCGGCTTCAACGAACCGCAGCGCAATAAACAAACGAACTGTAGGTATCGCATTTTTAATGCAAGTCGTCATTGGCGGCTTTGTACTCTTTATAGAAGCTGGTAAAAACGCGTTGGCCGCGATGTCGTCAGCGGTTTCTTCAGTCATTGGCTATGCCAATGATGGAATAAGCTTCTTATTTGGCCCTTTGGCTGCGCAAGAATCAATTGGGTTTGTTTTTGCCATTCAGGTTTTGCCTGTAATTGTATTTTTCTCGGCGTTGGTAGGCGTTTTATACCACCTCGGGATTATGGAATGGATAATTAAAATTTTAGGTGGCGGATTACAAAAGCTGCTTAAAACATCACGACCAGAGTCACTTTCTGCTACCGCGAATATTTTCGTTGGACAAACAGAAGCGCCTCTTATTGTGAAACCGTTCATTCCTAAAATGACACAATCAGAATTATTTGCTGTTATGGTTGGTGGCCTTGCAACAGTCGCCGGCTCTGTCATGGCGGGCTATGTTGCCATTGGTGTCGATTTAAAATATTTGATCGCAGCAAGTTTTATGGCAGCTCCTGGTGGTTTCTTAATGGCCAAAATGATTGTGCCAGAGACAGAAAAAACCAAAGAAAACTTAGCTGAAGTAGACAGTGGCGAAGAAAAGCCAGTGAATGTTATTGATGCAGCGGCAGCTGGCGCTTCAAGCGGCATGCACTTAGCATTGAATGTTGGTGCCATGTTATTAGCATTCGTCGCACTCATCGCGCTAATGAACGGTTTACTTGGCGGAATTGGCAGCTGGTTTAATCACCCAGAGCTAACATTGCAAGAAATTTTAGGCTATGTCTTTGCACCAGTGGCGTGGATGATTGGTGTTCCTTGGGCAGAAGCTGTAACGGCAGGTAGTTTTATCGGCCAAAAATTAGTAGTTAACGAATTCGTAGCTTACTTGGACTTTATGAATTATCGCGATGGGTTATCTGAACATACCCAAGCAATTGTCACATTTGCGTTATGTGGATTTGCTAACCTATCGTCGATTGCAATTTTACTAGGCGGACTAGGTGGTATGGCCCCCAGTCGTAGAAAGGATATCGCACGCTTAGGGCTCAGGGCGGTTTTAGCAGGGTCAATGGCTAACCTAATGAGCGCAGCAATAGCAGGTTTTTTCCTCTCGCTAGCTTAGAAACTTAACGAGATATGCCGCTTTTGCAAAACAATTGGTTGGTTACCTTAAGGGGTTAGGGTAATCATACTAACTTGAACGATACTTCCCAAAGGGCCTTTATGGCCCTTTTATCGTTTCTACTAGCACATAAATATAGACACCACTTCATCTGGCTTTTCAATTAAAGTTACCTCTCTTACAAACAGCGTGAACACGAGTACTGTCTGCTCGCACTTTTAATTTACATTTAATACACATATAATTATAACTTAATAAACAATAGCGATACTACAAACCATATCCTGAAAACGAGGATAAAACGCCTAAAAAGGAAGCTTTGTACAAGGACGATTTTTTACTGCCTAATTAGTGTATTTAAGGAAGTTTAGTGTCATTAAGTAAAAAACCTAACAACGCTTTTTCTATCTTTGTATTTGGTACTGGTTTTCTATGTATGGTAAATAATGGGCATGCAGCGCCCGAAACTTTACTTGCAGATAAACAACAAGATCAAAACATCGAGCGGATAGCTGTGACGGGGTCACGCATTGTTCAAAGCAATAATACGCATATACTGACTAATATTGCAGACGATGTAATTACTCACTCTGCATTTGCTTCATTATCCGATATTTTAATCGATGAAGTGGTCCAGATTAATGAGGGGATCAGTCATTTTAATTCCCAAAATAGTACTCATAACTCAGGCCTCTCTACCATAGATTTACGCGGTTTAGGGCTCAATCGAACGCTCACTTTAATTGATGGTCGACGTGTCGTATCAAACAGTTATTCAGGCGATCTTGTCAGCCTTTCCACTATACCAAAAGGCATAATAAAAAATATCGAAATAGTAACAGGCGGTGCTTCAGCAGCATACGGATCTGGCGCTATCTCAGGTGTCGTCAATATCATTACTCGACAAAGCAAAGACAACTCGACTATTAACCTAGCATTTGGAGAAAGTACCGCTGGTGGCGCAAGGGAAATGTCAATCAATGCCGATACAGGTATCCAGTATGCCAACCAGCAAGGACAGCTATTATTAAGTGCATCTTACATCGAACACTTTGGATTAGATTACTGGGATAGACCGCGTGCTCAGCAGCAAGATGACTGGCGATATGATCCCAAAAGAATGTGCAACACTATGCTCACTGCTGTATATGACCCTGAGCAGCACAGTGCATATCAATGTATGCGTGATATTGAACAAAGTGACTGGACCTCATTAAGCGATGCGTTACCCGGTGGAGTGTTCAATGAAACGAGCAGCTTTAAGCCCAGTTCTGGCTTTTGGTATGATGGTCAAACATTAAGAAATGATTGGCAGGAAGAAGTACATGGCTTGCATTTTAATCAGTATAGTATGCTACAACTCCCTAGCCAGCAGCTAAGTGTGGCAATAAAAAATGAGTTTGATTTTGAATCTGGCGATCAAGGCTACTTGCAATTACACTACAGCAAAAATGACAGCCTCAATGTAAAGTCTCCAGAAAATGAAGATGAATGTGATCTTGTCATCACTTATAAGCCAAACATAGAGCAGTTCAGTTCAGATTGTATTGGCGCGATCCCTCATACTAACCCTTATGTGCCAGCAGAGATACGCAAAAGTGCCAGTAATCAGAACATAAAATGGGATCGTTTATTTCACGAAGTTGGCGCCGTTACCAACAAGAACACACGTACAACTTTTCGTTCATGGGCAGGTTTTAACGGGACAATTGGGGATGATTGGCAATGGGATGTCTCGGCAGGGTTTGGACAGTTCAAACAAAATCAGATTCGCTATAACGAGCTAAAAGTTGCTCATGTCAAACACGCGCTTAACGCTGAACGATTAAGCGATGGTTCTATAAGGTGCAAAGATCTCGTTGCAAGAAAGCATGGCTGTGTGCCAATCAACTTATTTGGTGAGAACGCGATCAACTCAGCTGCGGCCAATTACATACGCATTAACCCTCAATTAACGACTGAGCTATCACAAACTAACTTTACAGCTACTGTAACTGGAGAACTTGCTAATTTAGCATCAGGCCCGATATTTTCAGTATTTGGGGTTGAGTATAGAAAAGATAGACAAAACGTATCCACCAATGTGCCCGAAGGAGGCGTTACTTTTAACTATATCCCAACTTTTACAGGAGATGTTACCAGCTATGAAGTGTTTACTGAAGCCGCGTTGCCACTGCTAAAAAATATGCCACTTGCACACCAATTAAATTTATCATTGGCTGCTCGTATTGCGGATTACAGCTGGTCAAATATGGGGCTGATCCAAAGTTATAATCTCGGCGTAAATTACGCACCGACCACAGATTATACGTTTAATTTTAATTGGGCAAAGTCTATGCGAGCACCTACCATCACAGAGTTGATGTCGCCAATGAGAGGCGACTACAACGCATTTCAGGATATATGTGATGGCGTCACAGCAACATCAAAGCAACCTGGACATGAAAATTGTCGACAGGAGCCGGGCATCAATACAGTGATAACACAAGAAGGTGTCTTTGATGATCAAAACAACAGCTACTCTCCAAATTTAGGCAACCCTGAACTCACCGAAGAAACCGCCAATAGCTATGCAATTGAGCTGCAATTCTCGCCCATATCCATAACTGAATTAACGCTTAATGCAAGCTACTATAAAATAACCATCGACGATGTCATCACCTCACTGTCTCATCGAGACATCTTGGCTAGATGCTATCAAACAGGCCTATCATTTGACCCAAGCACCCCGTTTTGCCAAGCAATAAAAAGAGACCACGAAGGCCAAATCATTGAGCTACAACAGCGCTTAATCAACGCAAATCAACTCACTACGCAGGGCTATGACTTGGCGGTTAACTATGCATATACTCTCAAAAACACTGGTATTCTCGCCTTTAAGCTCAATTGGAATCATGTTATTGAGCATGCATTGATATCTGACCCCATCAATCTTCGCACTCCTGAAATACATGAGGGATATTTAAACCACCATATTTTTGAGGATACAGGGAAGGCTTCGTTTTCATGGCAACAGGATAAATGGCGAGTAACATGGCATACGCAATTTAAAAGTGCTATCAAACGCAGTAAACAGACATATGAAAACTGGATTAATTTTATCAATGCCAATAGTGAACGCTGCGCACTTAGGTCAAGTGCTTGCATTTCTAACCCTGAACCGCTTTGGGGCAATGACCTGCCCTCTTATACAACTCACTCTATTCAATTGTCTTATCACCAAAAAATACAAGGGGCGACACTTAAGGTTTCTGCCAATGTAAAAAATATATTCGACAATAAAGGGGCTTTTATAATTGGCGGAAACGGCAACTTTCATAGTGCTTATGGTGGAGGGCGAGGACGTTTTGTTTCATTAGGTACGAAGATAACGTTTTAATACGCATAAAAAAGGCTTCATATTGAAACCTTTTTTAGCTGAAGTCATCGACTATTACTTATTTAGTTGTGCTTTTGCCGCTTCCACTTTCGAGTAATCTAAACCCAGTTCAGCGACTGCTTCCTTAATTAAGCCAGGGTTTTGCATCACTAGGCCCATTAATTGCTGTAATTTTTCAGGTGGGATAGGCAATTGCTGTACAGTAGCCATTGCCATTAAAGGGTTTTCAGTCAGCGCCTGAAATACAGCCTTAATTTGTTCGTCAGAAATATTGTGCTCTTTAAGTAGCGCGATGATTGGATTCATAGTCAAACCTTAAACAATTAATGTGTTCGCTAGGCGCAGCCAAATCCGCGCCCAGTAAGATACTGTTTTTGTTGGGTCGAAAGTGTGTAACTTCAACCCCATGGCTCACGAAATATCATTTTTTACTAATACTGCACCGTAAAAGCCATCATATTCACTATTTACACCAGGGACTAAACTGAGCTCCTCTTCTAAGGCCCAATTTGAATTGTTGGCTAAAAATGCTTTTACTTGTTGCCCATTTTCAGAGGGTAAAACAGAACAAGTCGCATAGACCAGCTTGCCACCAACACGACACATTTGACTATATCGCTGCAAAATATCTTTTTGTAAAGCAATGAGTTCATCGACATTTTGCTCATTCAAGTGCCACTTTGCATCGGGGTTGCGACGAAATATGCCAGTGCCAGAACAAGGCACATCTAACAGCACTCGATCAAACTTCTCTTTTTGCCTTTTAATCGTTTTACTATTTTGAATTAAGCGCGTCTCTATCACATGCGAGCCTGCGCGCTTTGCACGTTTTTTTAATATATCCAGCTTGTGTTGATGAATATCTAAAGATAACAAACGCCCTTTATTTTCGAGTAATGCAGCAATGTGCAAACTTTTACCACCAGCTCCAGCACATGCATCAACCACTTTCATGCCGGGCTTTACGTCGAGTAAACATGCAATTTGCTGAGATCCAGCATCTTGCATCTCAAAGTGGCCCTGTTGAAATGCATCCGTTCTGAATAAGTACCCCATCTTTTCAACTTTAAGAGTGTTAGGAAGGCCATCAACCGAGGCTGCAATTATTTGCTCTTTAGCCAAGCTTTCTTTAACGCTTACCACATCACTTTTAAGTGAGTTCACTCTTATATAATGCTCAGCTGGTTTATTTAACGCACTTGCAATTTGAGCCCATTCAGTACCTAACTCTTTTCTCGCCCGCTCGCCTAACCAAGCAGGTATGCTCAACAAAACGTCTTCAGGCGCACAGGCAAGCTCTGTTTCAATATCCTCAAGGCTCAGCGATGATACTTCCGACATTTCAGGGAGAGTTTGACCACTTAACAAAGTGTATGCGCCCCACATATGCCACACATCATCAGAATTTAACCCTGTAACAGAGTCAACTAAATCTCGACGACCTAGCCCCCAACAAAGCTTTCGGCTATGACGGATCAAATCGTAGAGAGTTGTAACAAAATATGCGCGTTGTTCGATAGTCCAAGCAGCATTTGCCTGCAAGTGATGCTGTACTATTTTGTCGGCATATTGTTCTAATGTTGAAGCCTGCAATAAGGCGCTATTTAAGCTCTCTAGCAATTGACGAGGTGCTCTCACGGTGGTTTCTCATGTGTGAAGTACAAGGCGCGAATTGTAGCGCTTTTATGGGCCTTACACCACTCAATTTCCCCCTTTTCACACAGGTCGTCACAAATAATTACAACCTCTATATTGCGCGCCTAAGACTGCTCACATAGTATCAAATTCGAACTATTTGTGACCAAATAAGACGAATACCAAACTAAGGATGATTTCAGTCATTCAAAGCGGTAATAAGAAATAAAAAAACAAACAGATAAAACCTTTTTTACTCGTCAAGAGTAAACTTGCGACTTGGAGAAAGTGATGAAATATAAAGCTATTTTGGCAACTGGGATCATCTTATCAAGCCATGCATATGGTGCACAACTGCCACTCAAAATAGAGACTGATAGCCCGCTACTCTTAACAGACTCCCCCATCGTTTTCGCCGTCAATACAGAGAAAAAAGCGTTAGAACGTATCGACTTAAGTCTCAATTCTTCTCAAAAATTGCCAATCAGCGCCACATCAAAAGGTTTTCATTATGGGTATATTGCAAACTCAAAAGAGGTGCAAGCATTTGTTTTAGATAATAGCGGTGTTTATGCGGTAACACCGAACAAAACAACGCGACTCGTTGAGTCAGATAGCTTACTCACACGCTTACAAGTGGATAACTTTGAGAAGTTAGAGTTTGTATTGGATGTCAATAACGATGGTTTAAGTGATATCTACCTACCTGGGTTTACGCAAAATGAGCTCTTTATTCAGCAATCAAATGGGCAATTTGAAAAGCATAATTTTGAGTATAATTTACCCTTGAGAAGCCATACTTACAACGAGTCGCTCGAGATCAGCACTAACTTTACTTCTCTACCAACGGTTCATGACTTCAATGCTGACGGATTCTCTGATTTAGTTTTTCGCACACGCCAAGAAATCGCCGTGCTTTATGGCAACAAATCGGGTTTCGCAGACAAGGTAGATTATATTCACCTCCCCTCCACATTTGGAAAAATAGCAGGTAAACGCATCAGAACAACACAAGATTTGTTAGACATTAACCAAGATGGACATTTGGATTTAGTCACTAGAATACGGCCTGTTACCGAGGGTATATCGGGCCTGGAGGCCAAAGTAGAATATGATTTATATCTTGGGCAACCCAAAGGGTTTAACTCTGGCGCAATAAAGCTGCCTCACACGATAGGTGCTGGGGGAATGCGAATCGAATATGACTTTGATGGCGACGGTTTACTTGATTTGCAAACACTCAATGTCGACATCGGCTTAACAACCATTGCTGCGATGGCACTTGGCGGAGGCAAAGCAGATATTGACGTTGATATGCATTTCTTTAAACAACATCCACATACTCTATTCAAAACAACTCCAAGTACAGAAAAAGAAGTCGAACTTGAAATTGATATGAAACGATCAATGCAAGGCATGCCTTATTATACTGGAGATATAAACGGTGACAAAAAACATGATCTAGTTTTTAAGTCTGGCGACGAAACTTTGAGTATATATTTTGGTACGTCTCAAAGTTTATTAGGCAAAGAGCGTAAGAAAATCAATCACCCTCTCCCTAAGAACCCAAATGATATTGTGCTGGTAGATATAGATGAAAATGGCAAAAAAGATTTTGTTTTTAAATACGAAGATAAACAAGGCCAAGTCAAAATAGAAACACTATTAAATTAGAAATAATTTAGAATGAACTAAAGGTAAAAGGCCATGCCTTTAGTTCTTTTTTAACTAAAAACAATGAACATATTAATAACTATTGTGATTTTATTTCCAAAAGTTAACAACTTGAGGTATGGTTCCGTTTTGGGAAATTAATATCTAAAGGAATTATTGTGAAACTCAAATACAATGCACTTTTGCTGGCCGTTATCTCTGCGATTCAACTAACTGGATGTGGTGGGGGGGGCAGTAATAACAGTGCACCTACACCTAATGTAGAAACAAGGCCTACACCGACTATCGAATCAACAACTCTTGCGCCTTTAACCATAAAAACAATCAAAAAAAATCAATGTAACTCTGCACCCATTTCTGCAGATGTGGTATTTCACGATGGAAGTGGTGCATTTGTTTCAAGCTTTAAAACCAACTCTAGCGGACAACTAGACACTGGCATTCCTGAAAATGCGAGGCATGCCTCATTTATTCTAAAAACGACAGATAACCAAAACGTACTCCATACCCAAATACAAACTGTACTAAATATTCAAAATGGTTTTGAAGTCGATGCGCTCGTCTTTAACGACCCGAATACATGTGGTTGTAGCGACATCATTTATAATCTTGAGACGTTGAGTGCACAAATCCCTAATACACATTTACACAACGCAGTAGCACCACACGTCAACCTAGGTAATGGGCAAGTTGAGGTATATGCATGCGTGCCTGAGCAACAAAGGTTACTTTATACGCATTCAGTAGCAGGTTATAAAGGTGGTCTATTCGATACATCTGAGCCTTCCACTTTGATGCTATCTGACGAGCAGTTTACCGCAACAGGTACCCCATTAGATTTGAGTATCTTTAGTTTTGAGCCAAATTATTACATCAACCTAACATCTTATGTTAATAATGAAGCTGTATACAATGTGACTGTAAATGAAACCGAGATTGACCAACCATTTGAACAGTCACATGATAGGCTAGTTACTTTTAGTGACCTTGCAACTGTCAATTATCTATCTACTTCAAAATCTGACGAGCGATACACTGGGAATGGGTACATAAAAACACACTCGTATGCATTAAGTCGTCTAGATAACCAAGGTAATAGTGTTCAGGTACAACACTTTGATAGTACTCAGTCGTTTGACAATGTATTGGACTTCTTCATTCAAACAGTAACAGATGAATCAGATAACATTGTATTGGATTTAAAATCGGCGCATGATCGCCTCGATGCGCTTATATTTAGTTCAACTTGGTCAGATGTTAACCATGGAAATAGTAGCTGGCATGTCTTTAGCGATGGCCAAGATATCATTCCTGATTTGTCATTTGGGCATATTATTCCTCGAGAATCCCTGTCGCTTAATGATGTTTCTGTAGAGATTCTTTTACTCGATTTAAATACAGATCAAAACTTCGATGATATGCGAGAACTCTATTTTGAGAGCGCTGAAAGTTTTCAAAAGAGTCTAGACTCTAAACTATTTGATGGTATGGCCAGTTACTCATTTGCAACTTACGAGTGATAATTAATATACCATGGAAAGAGGCTTAGCCTCTTTCCAAACTTTCAAATCAGAGTATGTAATATACCAACCAAAATCTAGCTGATAAAAAAGTTATAAATAAAATATTCAATTATGTATTTATTTATAATAGCGGTCAGGCTGTTAAAAAATAAACCACAACATTATATTATTATCTTTCAGAGATAATTTATTAATAATAAAAGGAAATATAATGAATCTTAAAAAAAATGGAATTTTGATTGCTATATTAAGCGCAATACATCTCACAGGATGTGGTGGTGGAAGCGATAGTAATTCATCACAGCAGCCAGCTCAAGTTGCTGATAGGCCAAGCACAGATACTCCCCCAGTCTCTGTAGAGCCTAACTTTTCATTAACTACCTATAAAAGCAGTGCATGTGGCAGTGAGCCAGTTGTCGCTGATATCGTTTATCACAGTATTGATGGACGCTTTATTTCTACTGAGAAAACATCTCCTTCTGGTGAAATAGCATCGACACTGCCTGAAAATACTCAGCATGTTTCACTCGTATATAACACCATGTCTGAAAATGGCGAAAAGCAGCTCCAGATTCAAACCTTATTAAATGTATCTGAAGGTTTTAAAATCGATACTTTCAGTTTTAATGATAAAGAGCCTTGTGGATGCAGTGCAATCAAGTACGACTTAACAACACTTAAAGCCCAGACGCCAAACTCAACTGTATTTAATGTAGCACCAACGCCAATTACGCTTTCCGAAGCACAAACGCAGTTAAGTACTTGCAGCACACAAGCGCAAACACTTGTATTTACGCAATCTGAAACTGACTACCAAGGTGGGGTGCTTGATACATCAAAAGCAGCAACAATCACATTATCAGATCAACAACTAACCGCTTCAGGGATTCTGGTTGATTTAAATGATAGACAGTTTGATGACCAAGAAACGATTCACTTCTCTTCATATTTAGGTAATGACGAAGTGCATTCTGTTATAGTTAATCAAGCTGCATACACCCACCCATCTTATAAAGACAAAAACCAACTTGTGATTTTCAATGACTTAGAAACGGTCAATTATTTATCTTTGAACCGTCCACATCATACGCAGCTCACCGATGATCTGTCATTTACTTCATATTTTACTGCGATGAGTCGTGTCAGCGACCAAGGGAAGGTTTCAGAGCTTGCTCATATTCAACTAAATGATGTACTCACCTCTGCCTATGAGTCATTTATTAATTCATTAAATGATGAGACTCAGACAACTGTTTTAGATTTTAGCGCGGTGGATCACAGAGTAAACCTAGTCACCGTCAATTACGCATGGGATAACGACCTACAAGGTAAAGTAAATTGGCAGATAATTACAGATGGAGAAGAAACCATTCCACATTTACTGTTTGGCGATGTAGTCACAGACGTTGAGCCTAACAATTTATCAGTTACCTTGAGCCTTAGCGCACTCAATACAGAGCATACGTTTGATGACTTGAGGGCGACCTATCTCAATAGCATGATAAGCTTTGAAAAACGCGTTGAGTCTAAGCTATTTGACAACATGGCCAACTACAGTCTCACCCACAAGCTATAACTTTTGGGGGAAACTCTCGGTTTCCCCGTCTCTTTTTACTTAACTACCTTCCAAGGTCCACTGGTATTTGTGGAGCTTGGGGTATCACCTCGAGTCCACCATTTTGCTTCATAGATTGTATTTTGGTAGCTCGCTTTATCTCCCTTAAGATACACTTTATTGCTCTCCCAAGCTTTAACCCCACCTACAGGTGGTTTATCATCCACTGGTGGCAAAGTATCAACTACAGATACACTCGGCCAGCCTGTATGAGATTGGTAAAAGTTAGTCACACACTTTTCATAATCGCCCGGAACAAGCGCTGAATATGCAGTTTGATATCCAACTAGCTTACATTCAAATGAATGGCCTCCAGGTCTATCTGAATAATGGGCCCAATTAGCCTCCCAGTTTGTGTACAATACACCACTAGCGCCATCTAAATTCAGGCTACCAAAGGGCGTTTGCTGCCAACAGGTGTTCTCTTCATCTGTTTCGATTGGAATATTGTAATAATGAGATAACCCTTCCCAGTAACGAATACGATTGACCGGTTGGCCTTTATAACGATTATGTTCACCGCATTCAATACCACCATTGATTACATTAATCGTTGTACCAAAACCATAGCCAATTCCTGCATTGAGTTCGACTTGAGAAGGTACCCAAGTTCTGTCGATGACGTGTAGCATAGCTGGCTTAGGGGCTTGCGGCGTTAAGAAAAACCAAATAGCAGATGCCAAATTCAACCATGAATCAGCCACCCTGCCTGGATCATTCAACAGCACAGTTGCATCGCCATCAAACATCACTTCAGAAAACATACCGTAGTTGAAGTGATAAGATAATTGCTTTGCGCCTCGCCCAAAATACCCTTGTCCAGCACCACATGGCCAACGTCGATTTTGCCAATCATTTTGTCCACACCCTGTGCGATAGCCGCCTTGCCCTTCTGACCATCCCATCTCGCGAACATGCACCAGTGCCTGCTGCCACTCTTCTAATCTATTGGGGTTGTCAGAGATATTATCTTTAGAAATATGGCCACCAGTTTCTTGGGCAAAGTGAGCAAATGCCGTCACGATTGATTTTTTACAAATAGCATCCGCATTACGGCCATCTGTGTACTCACCACAAAATGCTGGAAACTTACCAATCGCACGTAAGAAACGTGTGTAAGTGTATTCTGGTGCAGCCATTTGCGTTAAAAAATTCCACTCCGCTTGGCCAAAAACACGCTCAACACGTTTTACATTGCTTGGGTTGCTCGCTGCTCCCGGCACTATGGCTTCAACAATTGCATTGCTGCGTGTTTCAAGTGCTTTAGACCAAATTGCATACATTGGATCTGCAGTTAATGCTTGCTCAGCGGCGTTTAAATCTGCTCTAGAAACAACATAGCTACCGGGGTTGTTAGGATCAGGCTGTACATTCATACCGTGAGTAAATGCGCTCGCGCATAAAATTGGCAAACACACAGCGGCGACTTTGGTAAGCTTACTTACCCCAATTTTGCAGTTATTCATAATTTACCTTTACATGTTGTTGAATTAAATAAAATTAGAATTTAATTTGTCTTTATATGTTGTATCTAAAAAGCAGTAACCAGCTGCCTTCGACTTGATGAATATCAATGTTCATCAATTTAACAAATATTACACATTGACATCGCTGTCAACGTGAATTACCCAATTTTTGAACAATTGCAAACTTGATTATCACTCTATGTTCTGCAAAATAGGGAAATATTATTAGAAAAAAGAATAAGTAACACGATGAAGCTGACACAACTTAGCCATAATTATTTTTCTCAAGTTATTTCGCTTGGAAACTTAGTGCATGGAGAAAACTATCTAGACGACAAAAAACTTGAGCAAATTTATCAAATGGGCCTCAAGAATGGTCTCAATGCCTCCTTTGTTGCAATTAATGAGCTGGATCAGGTTGTCGGATTTAGACTGACTTATTGCGCTGAGCAATGGACTGTTGATAGGTGGTGTACACCCTCAAAATGGCCTGTCGACATCGAATCTATGGCGTACTTTAAATGCATTGCCATTCATCCTCTTTCACAAGGCCAAGGGATTGGGCCAAAATTATTAGCTGCCTCAGTAAATGTATTAAAACAGCAAGGGGCCAAAGCAGGTGTTGCCCATCTTTGGAAGCAAAGCCCTGGCAATGGTGCTGTAAAATACTTTACCAAGTCCGGTGGAAAACTCGTAAAGCTGCACGATGACAGGTGGCTGGAAAACTGCATAAATGATGGGTATGAGTGTCCTATTTGCGGTAACGAATGCCACTGTCAAGCAGCTGAAATGGTGTTAGAGTTTTGATGAATACCTACGATCCACTGTATTACGCTAACTGCCAAGGTCAGCCTTTGCCTTCCACCTATTGGGCGACTCAACTAACACAAAACGAGACAATACGAAAACCAGAAGCATCGAAACAATATGATTCCATCGTGATTGGAGGGGGCTTTACTGGTTTACTCACCGCTTACTACTTAGCTACGCTATACAGTCAGCGTGTTTGCGTAGTAGAAGCGAATCAAGTTGGCTTTGGGGCCAGTGCCAGAAATGCAGGGTTTGCATTGCCGACATCAGGCCGATTGAGCCCGCTAAATATGGTAAAGCAGTGGGGAGAAAATATTGCTTTACAGGTATATCAAGAATACCAAAGCGGTGTATCGGGAATAAAGGAGTTAATACGCACGCATAATATTGACTGTGACCAACAAGAGTCTGGCTACCTGAAAATTGCACACTCTCACAAGGCAATGACATCTTTGTATGACAGTTTTTTGTTTGCTAAAAAAATATTCTCTGATGAACACCTGTCTTTTATTGATGTCGAAGAGCTTCGTGCTAATTATATCAATATGCCCAATATATATGGGGCAATTAGAAACCAACACGGATTTGGCTTAAACCCTCTTAAGCTGCTTTTTGCATACAAACGTATGGCCGAACAAGCTGGAGTTGACGTATTTGAACAGAGCTTAGCTGAGCGAGTCTCTAAAATAGGCGATAATCATATTGTTGATGTAAATAACATACAATTAAGGTCTAAAAACCTGTTAATCACTGCAAATGCCTACAATAATAAGTATTTTCACCCCACACTCGATAAAAAATACCTACCGATTTTAAGCAGTATCCTAGTCACTCGACCCTTAAGCAATGATGAGTTACTCGCGAGCGGATTGCATACTAATCAAGTCATGATGGATACACGAACTTTAAAGTACTATTACCGCCTTTTACCGGACAACCGATTATTATTTGGAGGAAGAGGTGCCGTTTATGGCAAAGATCAAGACAAAGTTAAATATCAATCCCACCTCACCAGGGCCATGCACAATGGCTTTCCCGCCCTTAAATCATTAAATGCTGACTATTATTGGCACGGTTACATTGCAGCTGCATTAGATGATCACCCACATATTTGTTTTGAAGACAACGTCGGCTACGCCATTGGTTATTGCGGTGCAGGTGTAGCATTTAGTTCGCAGGCAGCACTGCGCTTAGCGCAAATGACAGTTTCAGATGACACGCCAGCATTACCAATCTTTAGAAAGCCCGCCCCTGCAATGCCATTTGCAAGGTTTAGTCGACTTGGACAACACGCTTATTATCACTATGCGCAACTAAAAGACCGCTTACTGTAGCAACAAAGATGAGTTTATCCGTCGTTTTGAATACACAAAAATAGATTAAAAATTAAACAAAAAACACATCTTATTTCAATATTTGAACCGTTAAATGAGGAAGGTAATTAAACTCACATAAGGAAAATAAAATGAAAAATTTCGTTATCGCCACTGTCTTTGCTGGCCTTTCTGGTGCTGCTGCCGCGAATACTATTGAACTAGAAGCGACTGAAAACAGCAATGTTGCATTCGAAAAAGCAGAAGTGACAATCGCACCAAACCAAGGTGTATTTGCATCCAGCGTTGTAACATATTATGGCCCACGTGTATGGGTCAATGGTCGCCTTCAACAATTCTTCGTAGGCCCTACAAACGGCAATCAGTTCTGTGAAGAGCGTGGTCATAACCAAGAAGTCAGTGGTAGCACCATCACATGTGGTGAAGATGAGTCTTCATATGCAAATTACGACTGGTATGGAAAGTCTTGGGTATACAAGAGCACAGGCAGTAAAAACCAGTGTTATCAGCTTTATGCAACAATTAAATGCCAATAATCAGCCCTTTTGCATTATAAGCTAGGTAGCTTTATATATTTGTAAAAAAGCATGTATAAATAGGAGGCTGTGAGCCTCCTATTTAAAGTTAAGTCAAGAGCAAACGAGTTAAATTGTCGCCTCTGTTTTTTTAATCAAACCATATAATTCATCTTTAAGCTGAACACGCTCCAATTTTTTCGTATCCAAATAATCATCAGTGGTGTTTTCAACGCCCTCTTCAATTCGACGTACCTCTTTGTCTAGCTCATTATATTTATTGAACAATTTGGCAAAGTGGTTGTCGTTCATTTTTAAATGGCGGATAGTGTGGTGATGATCAGGAAACTCATGCAGTAAGTCGTGTTTTTCTATGCTCATAAATTGATCCTTCTGAGATATTTATTGGCTTCACTTCATTGTTACTGATACACATAAATAGTTATTGATCTGTATCAGCAATGCAGTGATTATCAGCTTTATCAAGTAACCTCATAAACACAAGTCACGCTCTAGATATGTCAAATTACCAAGGAATCTTACTACCGTCATAGCTCAAAAAGCTGCCACTTTGCTCGTCTTGCAATTCATCTAACACACGCTTTAGCCCCAATGCCGACTCCTGTGGCGTGATCAAAGCATTTGGGCCACCCATCTCTGTCTTTACCCAACCAGGGTGTAAAGCAACCGTTTTTATACCGTGTGGCAATAAGTCATTCGACAAGCTCTTTACCACAGAATTAAGCGCAGCTTTAGAGCTTCGGTAAATGTATCCACCGCCTTTAGTATTTTCAGTATGGCTACCGACACGAGAAGATAAGGCTGCAAATATTTTACTCTGTCCCAACAAGAGGTGAGGATAAAATGCCTCTGCCAACTTAGCAGGCGCAATCGCATTAACTTCCATTACCCTGCGCCAAGCTTCTACATCACAATGCCCAAAACCATAACCCTTCGGCCCATATAAGCCTGCATTGTTAATCACGACATCAATCGCCTGCTCACACAGCTGCTTAGCAAGATCATCAAGTTGGGCATAATCAGTGACATCTAATTGGTGTATATCAAGCAAGCCTGATGATCCCTCTCCAGCCAAATCATGCAAAGCCTTGCTTGAGTTTATGTCTCTTACAGTTGCAAGGACATGCCAACCACAATCTAAATACAGTTTAGCAAGGGCAAGTCCAATGCCTCTATTTGCCCCTGTGATAAATACACACGCCATAGATATTCCAAACTTAATTCATAACCAAAAGGGGTTTTAGCGAATAAGAGAGAGTAAATCAACAAGTAACAACATTATCCTAAGCAATCACATATGATGTAACCAGTGCTTCGCAGTATGTGCTTCGGAAAAGTATCGAGTTTGGCCACCTAATATCCACCCTCCGATGATAGACATAATTCGCTGCCATCTATTACATCCAATGACTGCTGTTCGTGTAAATTGATCACTGTATTGGAAGGCCAGTCTGATATCCGTCCAAGCTTCGCTGACTTCCCACCCTTTTAGCTCAGTGAGATCAATTAAGACATAAATATCTTCTTCAAAACTTTGCGATACCACTTTATCAACAATTGGCAGCACGACTACGTAGTCTTTATGAGTTAGTCTGCCAACGGCTTTAAAACTCAGTAATAAACCAAACTCCCGACGCTCTGTGCCGACTGAAATACCATGGAATTCGCTCATTTTCATGTTCCACTGATAAAAGTAAAAAAAAAGTAAATAATGCCTGTTTTTACAATAGTCCAAATTTATCCATCACGCACATTTTAATAAATCGACTATCCTTAAAGTTACGCGCTCATAAAAGCCTTGACCTCAGGTAATGCAAATAAAATAGGAAAAACATTGAAAATATTAATAATTTTTCTAATGAGCTTGATCACTACATACAGTTATGCACAAACTGAAAAGACTTGGTTCAATCAAGCAACTTATACCAAACTAGAAGATGCGGACACGCATACATTGCAGCTGAGTACTCACTATTACTTTGCGCCTCAAGCCAATTTTTGGGTTTGGGATGACTTTGGTTATTTGGATACAGATACCAATGTATTAATGACATTCACCAATGATGATCAATCTGTTTTTACCGGTGTCGAAGGAGAGCTTTTTATCTCAAATTGGTTTGCAACAGCAAACATTGAAGATTTGGGAGATGCAGATGATAACTACACCATTGGAATTGGCTACCTATTTTTTGAAAACTTGAAAGTAAGTGCGAGGCGTCAACACCAATCTGGCAGTGACAACGTTATTTGGCTGCAAGGACAACTTAATTTCGATATTGATGAAAATGCCTATGTTGGAACTACCTTGATCAGTGATGATGAGCTCGATAACTGGCAAGTAGAGGTGCGTTACTTTCGTCGTCTAGGCGAGCAAAAATACTTTACGCTTGATTTAACGCACGAAAATTCAAGCAGTAAAAACCACAATAACTTCATTGCGAATTATTATTTTAACCAACACTTTGCCTTTGGGCTGGGCAGCAATGAGTCGCATTTGCTTGTCGAAGGCAAGTATTTCGTTAATCACAGCTTTTTTGTCAAAGCTCGCTATCAAGAGCAAAGCGATGATGAGCAGTCTCTAGAGATGTCTATGCAAGCTCAGTTTTAATCATCGATTATTGCATACGTCGACGAAAAGCATCATTAATGTCTGCTATTTTCGTGTGTGATAAAGCGCCCGAATTGTCTTCTATCCACAACTCAAAGTCGGTAAAGCTCTCTAGCTCAAACATTTTAGCAGTTACTTCGGCACAACTTATTTTGAGCATGTCATAGATAACTAGCTCAGCTTGCCACTCTGCATCAGGCACCTCAAACCGCTCGCCTCGCTTTATCATATACGCCCTTTGAAAGCTGCGCTTCAATTGCACTAATCCAAGCTCGCCAACATCGTTACTGGTCGGTAAGATATAATCACTGTACTGCCATTTGGCTTTTGGGAAAACAATAGAAAAGTCTGGATTACTTGGTGCTACATAATCAAACTGGATAGCCTCATTTGCTGTCAATACCACATCATAAGGGCTAAAGTTAAACGCAATATTTAAACTGCAATCCCCTTCTGTCAACACCAAATCACCATATACTTGGATATCCGTGGTGAGCTTAACCGTATACCCTGACCAATCTTTATCAGGAATAGTGAGACAAGATGAGAAGCAGCTAAAATCTCCCTGACTCAAAGACATAGATGTCAACTTATCAAGACAGAAAAATTCGCCAAGTGGTTCTGCTTGCTCGGATTCATTTTCACCTTGAATCAACCACGCTTTTAAGCTCACTTGCTGCGGTATAAGTACGCCGTTAGGCGCTAAAAACTGAACCAAATGCTTGAATATATACACTTGTGGCTCGCGTTTTAACAAAGCTGTCATAGTTTCCGAGATAATGATGTCAAAACGTTCTTGAGGTGATCCGGGCTGCCATAGTGTCGCGTCCGCATGATGCGTACGAATATTGTAATGATTTAGATTAAAGTGGTTAATTAATTTATGCACCGCATCAATATTCTCTTGATGAATATCAATTAAGGTAACTTCAACAGGTAAGTTATCACTTACTGCTAACAAAGGTATTAAAAGAGTAGCATAAGGACCAGTTCCCGCATAAAGTACTCTAGTAGGCGTATTGTTTGCTTCCGTATGCTTGCTTATCGCCTGTGCGACCCCTTGAGCAAATAATTGCGTTCGCACTGTTTCTTCAAAACACTTCGCCGCTTGTACGGGAGAAATCGCAATACCTGACGCGGTTTCTGTTTTATCAGACTGATTCATATCAGTGCTGGTAAATATGCCTGTGACAGCGCCCAAATAGTCCACCATGGCTTTAATATCAACTTTATCAATAGCCCCTTTTTGAGCACTCAGCAAAACCTGAGCTACAGCGGCAAACTGTGATTTAGATAATCCCATAACTTCCCTATTTTTTATAAACTTAGAATAAACTTGAGGATAGAGCGACATATCCCAAAAGTAAAACTAAAAGGCTTGCAAAAAACAGTCTTAAATATCTGAGCTGTTGCGAAGTTTTTACAACTTGATGTAAAACTCCACCAAAATATAGCCATAGCGCATCTGCCACTATAGCAACCGCGAACAGTATACTGGCCGCAACCACACTCGCCTGCACTTGAGATTCAAACGGCAAGGCGACATTGGCAAATATAGCGATACAGGCAGCATACGCTTTGGGATTAAACAAATTTAAAATGAACCCATCCATAAAACCAACAGACGTATTTTCAGGTGAAGATAAAGCACTTTTATTGGTGGCAATTTTATATGCAACGTAAAGTAAGTAGAGTAAAGCTGTGACTTGCAATAGGTGCGTTAATTGCGGGAAGCTTAACAGTAATGCGCCTAGCCCTGTTGCCGACGCGACAATAGCCACCAGCAAACCGCTCAAGATACCGAGTAAGAATGGCATCCCTTTTTTGACCCCAGAGCTTGCACCAACCGCAGCAAGTGCCAAAGGGGCAGGACCGGGTGAGCCAAGCAATAAAAATGTTGTGAATGCGAGCGACATAATGGCATCTAGCATAGGTCCTCCAAACTTTCCTTTTGTTTTGTGTTTTTCTTGTGTTGAGTTCGTCGATAAAATGACGGGGGAAGGTTGAGGTGAGCACCTCAACCTATTGCGCTTTATTCAGGTGAAGGTATGCGAACAACGCCTTCCATCAATACACGTGCACTCCTGCTCATAATGGCTTTTTTCGCCAACCACCGTTGTGCATTTTGCTCAGCTTCAGCGCCGACTTTTAAGGTGCCTGACGGGTGCCCAAACGTAACTTGGTTTCGTTGTCCACCGCCAGCGGCTTCATTGACCAAAGTACCCGGAATTGCCGCCGCTGTTGCGATAGCCACCGCGGCAGTGCCCATCATCGCATGGTGCAACTTACCCATAGACAGCGCTCGTACATTTAGGTCGATGTCTTGCTCACTGATGGCTTTACCACTGGATGCTGAATATGCACAAGGGCCACTAACAAAAGCTATTTTGGGCGTATGCTGACGAACCTTAGCTTCTTCCAAATCGTTGATCAGGCCCATTTTTAGCGCTCCATATGCGCGGATTTTCTCTAGCCTTTGCAACGTATTTGCATCACCATTAATTGCCTCTTGCAATTCAGTGCCGTTAAAGCCCAAATCATCAGCTCTAAAGAATAAAGTCGGGATCCCCGCATTTATCATGGTCACATCAAAAGCCCCTTCATCAGGCACTTCAAGTACGTCCACTAAATTGCCGCTCGGGAACATATCTGCATTGGCATCGGCTGGGTCTAAGAACTCAACAACCACTTCAGCGGCCGGAAACGTCACCCCATCTAACTCAAAGTCGCCAGTTTCTTGCACTTCACCATGAGTGATTGGAATATGTGCAATGATGGTTTTGCCAATATTGGCTTGCCAAATACGGACAACCGCTATGCCATTTTCTGGTATTCGAGTGCTGTCAACTAAGCCATTGCTGATAGCAAAAGCACCAACCGCCGCCGTTAAATTACCGCAATTACCACTCCAATCGATAAATGGCTTATCGATCGCCACTTGCCCAAACAAGTAATCTACATCATGATCAGCTTGTGAGCTCTTTGACAAAATAACCGTTTTACTGGTGCTGGAAGTCGCTCCCCCCATGCCATCAGTTTGCTTAGCATACGGATCTGGGCTGCCGATCACGCGAAGTAAAATATCATCTCGCAATTTACCGGCAACTTGTGCGCCTTTAGGTAAGTCTTCTAGATTGAAAAATACACCTTTTGAAGTCCCACCACGCATATATGTGGCGGGAATTTTTATTTGTGGTTTAAAACTCATGATCCTTCCTAACAATAAACCCAAGCATTGCTTGGGTTTATTTTGATAATATTGATTAAGCGTTGGCTTCTAAAAAGTCTTTTGCAAAACGTTGCAACACGCCGCCCGCTTCATAAATAGACACCTCTTCTGCGGTATCCAGTCGGCACGTTACATCCACTTCGATACGTTCACCATTTCGGCGATTAATCACCAGCGTCAACGTTGTACCCGGTGTACGCTCACCCACAACGTCATAGGTCTCTGTGCCATCTAACTCAAGTGTCAGCCTCGTCGTGCCAGCTTTAAACTCGAGCGGTAACACACCCATACCAATCAAGTTGGTTCTGTGAATACGTTCGAACCCTTCAGCAACAATCACTTCAACACCCGCAAGACGCACTCCTTTTGCCGCCCAATCTCGTGACGAGCCCTGACCATAGTCCGCACCAGCGACAATAATAAGCGGCTGCTTTCTGTCCATATAAGTTTCGATTGCTTCCCACATACGCGTCACCTGACCTTCAGGCTCAACACGCGCAAGTGAACCTTGCTTCACTTCACCATTTTCCTTCACCATTTCATTCAGCAGCTTCGGATTCGCAAACGTTGCACGCTGAGCTGTTAGGTGATCACCTCGATGTGTCGCATAAGAGTTAAAGTCCTCTTCAGGCAGTCCCATTTTGGCAAGGTATTCACCGGCTGCACTGCTTGCCATAATTGCGTTAGAAGGTGAAAGATGATCGGTAGTGATATTGTCACCTAATATTGCCAGCGGCCTCATACCTTTCATGGTACGCTCGCCCGCAAGCGCGCCTTCCCAATATGGTGGGCGACGGATATAAGTGCTCATCTCGCGCCATTCATACAATGGGTCGTTATCCTCACCATAATCAACCGTGAGGTTGAACATCGGGTCATATACTTCTCTAAATTGCTGTGGTTTTACACTTTTTGCAATGACCGCATCAATCTCTTCATCACTTGGCCAAATGTCTTTCAATGTTACCGGATTGCCCGCTTGGTCATGACCAAGGACATCTTGCTCAATATCAAAGCGCACACTACCTGCAATTGCATAAGCCACCACCAATGGCGGTGACGCTAAGAACGCTTGCTTTGCATATGGGTGAATACGACCATCAAAGTTGCGGTTACCTGACAATACGGCAGTTGCATATAGGTCTCTGTCGATAACTTCTTGTTGGATTTTAGGGTCAAGTGCCCCGCTCATCCCGTTACACGTAGTACATGCGAACGCCACAATACCAAAGCCAAGTGTTTCAAGCTCAGGTAGTAAGTCTGCTTCTGTCATATAGGAGCGCACCGCTTTAGAGCCTGGTGCGAATGATGTTTTGACCCAAGGTTTGCGCTTCAGGCCAAGTTTATTGGCATTTCTTGCCAGCAAGCCAGCAGCAACCACATTACGTGGATTACTTGTATTCGTACAGCTGGTGATTGCAGCAATGATCACCGCGCCATCAGGCATTTGGTCTTCTGTTTTTTCGTAGTCAGCGACGATCCCTTGTTTGGCTAAATCTTGCGTTGCCACACGGCGGTGCGGATTAGATGGACCCGCTAAGTTGCGTCCTACACTGGATAAATCGAACTTTAATACACGCTCATACTTTGCTTCAGTCATGGCATCCGCCCACAGACCAGTCAGCTTGGCATATTTCTCCACTAACTCGACTTGCTCATCATCACGACCTGTTAGCTTTAAGTAATCGATTGTTTTCTGATCTATGTAGAACATAGCAGCCGTTGCGCCATATTCTGGTGTCATATTTGAAATAGTCGCACGGTCACCAAGGGTGAGGTCATTTGCGCCTTCACCGAAAAACTCTAAGTAGGTTGAGACCACTTTTTCATTACGTAAAAACTCAGTAATGGCTAATACAATATCCGTTGCAGTGATACCCGGCTGGCGTTTACCTACCAGCTCAACACCCACGATATCAGGTAGTCGCATATAGGATGCACGGCCAAGCATAACACTTTCTGCTTCCAAGCCACCCACACCAATGGCAATCACACCCAGTGCATCAACATGTGGTGTATGACTGTCTGTGCCGACTAGCGTATCAGGAAATGCAACACCATCTCGCGCCTGAACCACTGGTGACATTTTTTCTAGATTGATCTGGTGAAGAATACCGTTACCCGGCGGGATCACATCGACATTTTTAAACGCTGTTTTTGTCCAGTTTATAAAGTGGAATCGATCATCATTGCGGCGATCTTCTATCGCACGATTTTTTTCAAACGCATTTTCTTCATAACCGGCGTGCTCTACTGCAAGACTGTGATCAACAATTAACTGAGTCGGAACCACTGGATTAACTTTGGCAGGATCGCCCCCTTTTTCAGCGATGGCATCACGAAGACCAGCTAAATCAACCAGTGCTGTTTGACCAAGAATATCGTGACACACTACACGCGCTGGAAACCACGGGAAGTCCAGGTCTCTTCGTCTTTCAATTATTTGTGTCAAAAAATCATTAAGCTTTTCAGGCTCAGCTCTTCGCACTAGGTTTTCTGCTAGGACTTTTGAGGTATAAGGTAATCCATCATATGCGCCAGGCTTTATCGCTTCGATAGCCTCGCGCGTATCATAGTAACATAAGGTAGAATCAGGTAATCGTTTACGGTATTGGGTGTTCATAACTGCTTTTTCCAACTGAAGATGTGACGGTGTGCTTAGCATGCAGCGACTATAAAACACTGCATGCTCACGACTTACGAGCTAAGTAAGTCGTCGGCTAAAACTAGCGTGCTGCAATCGCAGGCACTGGGCGAAGATCTTCACCTGTATATTCAGCCGAAGGGCGAATAATACGATTATCCGCACGCTGCTCCATCACGTGTGCAGCCCAGCCCGTTAGGCGAGACATTACAAAAATTGGGGTAAATAGCTTCGTTGGGATCCCCATGAAGTTATACGCAGATGCATGGAAAAAATCTGCGTTACAGAATAACTTCTTCTCGCGCCACATCACTTCTTCACAGCGAACAGACACAGGGTAAAGCACTGTATCGCCAACATCTGCAGCCAGTTTTTCAGACCACGTTTTAATAATTTCATTGCGTGGATCTGACTCAGAATAAATCGCATGGCCAAAGCCCATGATTTTTTCTTTGCGCTCTAACATACCCATCATTTCTTGTTCAGCATGTTCGGCAGATTCAAAACGCTCAATCATCTCCATGGCAGCTTCATTAGCACCACCGTGAAGTGGACCACGCAGTGAACCAATTGCACCAGTCACACAAGAATGCATGTCTGATAGTGTCGACGCACATACACGCGCAGTGAAAGTCGATGCGTTAAACTCATGCTCAGCATAGAGAATAAGTGATACATGCATCACGCGCTCGTGAAGTTCTGATGGCTTTTCACCGCGCAGTAGATGTAAGAAATGCGCACCGATAGAATCATCATCTGTTTCAACATCAACGCGAACGCCATCATGACTAAAGCGATACCAATAACAAATGATACTTGGGAAACACGCCAGCATTCGATCTGTCACTTTACCTTGCTCATCAAAGCTAGCTTCGCCTTCCAAGTTACCCAACATAGAGCAACCTGTACGCAGCACATCCATTGGGTGTGCATCTGCTGGAATTCGTTCTAACACGTCTTTCAGTGCCACAGGTAAACCACGCATTGACTTCAATAAGGCTTTATATTCGTCAAGCTCGCTTTGATTTGGCAGTTTGCCTTTAAGAATAAGGTATGCAACTTCTTCAAACTGACAGTTCTCAGCCAAATCTTTCACATCATAACCACGATAAGTTAGCCCTGAACCTGATTTTCCTACTGTTGATAATGCAGTTTTCCCTGCTACTTGACCACGTAGACCTGCACCACTTAGTACTTTAGCCATCACTTTCTCCTGAAAATTTTTTACCTGCTGAATTTTAGAATCTTTTTTCGAGCGTGCTGAAACACGCCCTCTTTTATTATTTATTACTTGTTTTTACCTTGGGCAAACAGAGCATCAAGTTTTTGCTCGTATTCGTGATAACCAAGATAATCATATAAATCCATACGTGTTTGCATGGTATCCACAACTGCTTTTTGGTCACCGTCGTCAAGCAATGTACGATATACCAGCTCAGCAGCTTTGTTCATTGCACGGAATGCACTTAATGGATATAACACCATGCCTACCCCCCACTCACCAAGCTGTTGCTTGCTCCAAAGTTCAGTCTTACCAAACTCTGTCATGTTCGCTAAGATTGGTACACCCAGCGCTTCTGAAAAGGCTCTGTAGTGTTCTTCGGTTTGAATCGCTTCTGCAAAAATGCCGTCAGCACCCGCCTCAACATAGGCTTTCGCACGTGCAATCGCAGCGTCTAGGCCTTCTTGAGCAAAGGCATCTGTACGGGCCATAATAAAAAAGTCTTTATCAGTACGCGCATCCACTGCGGCTTTAATTCGGTCGACCATTTCTTCTGTTGATACAATTTCTTTGTTTGGTCTATGACCACAGCGCTTTTGCGCCACTTGGTCTTCAATATGTACCGCCGCAGCGCCTGCTTTTTCCATATCACGAATAGTTTTGGCGATGTTAAATGCACCACCCCACCCAGTATCAATATCTACCATCAGAGGTAAATCACAAGCAGATGTAATACGCTGCACGTCTGCAATCACATCATTTAAAGAGGTCATACCTAAATCAGGTAATCCGTATGATGCATTGGCCACACCACCACCAGATAAATAAATTGCTTGGTGACCTATTTGCTTTGCCATAATCGCACTGTAAGCGTTAATCGTACCTACAATCTGTAATGGTTGATTTGCATTTAACGCGTCACGAAATTTTTTTCCTGCACTCATGATGGTGTACTCTCCTGTGATGTTTACTTCATGTTTGATAGCTTGACGGCGATATTATTTTTTGAGTATTGAATATGGCGTCGCATTAATATTTCAGCCAATTCGCCATCTCGATTTGCGATGGCTCTTACGATATGTATGTGCTCATCATAAGCTGTTGTCACTCTTGGTCCAGTCATACCTAGCTGAACTCGATACATTCTTGCTAAATGGTAAATTCCATTGCTCAACATAGTAATCAGTTGCTGATTTTGACTGCCAACAATAATTCGATAATGAAAATCCAGATCACCCGCCTCTTGGTAGTAGACGTTGCGCTGCTTCACCTCATCCTGTTGACCTTCTAACAGGCTGCTCAATTGATTGATCTCAGCATCCGGCATATTTTGGGCTGCAAGTCTTGCTGCCATGCCTTCTAACGCTTCACGGATCTGATACAGCTCCAATAAACCTTCGGATGTTAAAGTGACTACTCGTGCACCAACATTGGCTTTACGTTCAACAATATTACATGCTTCTAAGCGATTAATTGCTTCACGAACTACTGCACGGCTGACCTCATACTTTGTCGACAATTCAACTTCACTCAGCTTTGAACCTGCTGATATATGACCTTCAACGATCTCTTCTCTTAAATGAAAAAACGTTTTATCTGAAGAAGTTACAGCTTTTTCTTGAAAGAAGCTCATTAAATGATCACACAATAGTTTTTATCGATTGCCAACAATATAGATACACTTTACGTTAACGTCAACCTACAAACAGATAAATTGTCGACAATTTAATTATTCATACTATTCACCTTATTTATTATGGCTGAGTAAGCACCTACCGATTTAATAATACGGGTAAAGTAATAAAATAACGTGACACGCTTTAAATAAGCGCGCAAAGAAGCATGAGCAAGTATTAATAAGGTAATGAATTGTGTAGGAGAAGTAAGTATAGAACAGCGTGTGATAGGCAATAAAAAAGGCAAGCGAAGCTTGCCTTTTAAAATTCGTATAAACTGTGACAGTTACAGCTTAACGATTTCCTCAGCTTGAGGACCTTTTTGGCCTGTAGTAAGTTTAAACTCTACACGCTCGCCTTCAGCTAGAGTACGGAAACCGTCGCCTTTGATTGCACTGAAGTGTGCAAAAACGTCTGGGCCATTTTCCTGAGCGATAAAACCAAAGCCTTTTGACTCGTTAAACCACTTTACTGTACCTGTTAAAGTATTAGACATAATAATAAATCCTGATAAAAAATATAAATGCCAATCCTTAAAAGCAAATTCTACACTGCTTAAAGAGAATCCATCTTTATAAACTGGCAAACCTATGCCCTTGTGGGCGCATAGACCTAAATTTTGCCGGTGATAAAACTTCAGGACGGTACTACTACAAGCTAACACTTATACAACAACGTAATGGAGATTTATAAACACTGACCGAAATTCTGTCTATGTTCATCTTATAGGGATGCCCCTCTAAGTCAACTAATTTTTAAACATATTTATGAATGCTTAATGACATAATCACATAAGCATTATGAACAATTAAAGACTCCGCTATAATCCCAGTAAAAACAGGGCCTCGAACCGTATCTGGGCAAATTAAATTTTATTGATTTTTATGCATAAAAATGGCGTTTTGGTCTCATGACTTAATACGCTGATACCACTTTATAAATACTTTATTTAGTGCAATTACAAGGCAAGATCCGGAAAATATACAGCTTCGTTTAATGAGCTTAAAAATTGCATTAATAGCAATTAAAAACAGCAGTGTCTGCCAATCAAAAGTACATTTTTCAAATATAGACAGTTCTAACGTCACACCATAAAGTTTGACAACAGCTTTGGGAGTTAAAGTACTACAGCGAAGTAATATGAAGATTTTACGCCTTACTTATTTTGCCCAACAAAGCATCAACGTCTTCACTTGATATAGGTTTAGAAAATAGGTGACCCTGTAATTGATCACATCCATAAGATGCTAAGGTTTTTGCCTGTACCTCACATTCTACCCCTTCTGCAATACAATTAACCCCGAGACTTTTTGCAATATTAATCATCACCAAAGCAAGATCATCTTGGTGCTCACCTCCACCCATTTCATTGATGAAACTTGGATCAATCTTAATTGAGTCAAAATGTAGCTCCCTTAGCAGAGAAGGGTTGGTATGACCAAGACCAAAATCATCAATCGCTAAGTTGAAGCCTAAACAGCTCAACGAATCTAGAGTAGATTTAAGTTCATCGGCACGCTCTAACAAAGGCCGCTCCGCAATTTCCAATTCAAACTGCTCAGGCTGCAGCTTGAATTTATCTAACAAAGTCATTAACTGCTCAGAAAACATACCATTAAGTAAATGTTTTATCGATAAATTTAAGCACAGCTTCAACTTCGGGTATTGAGTGCTCCACTTAACAAAGTGTGGCATAGCAAGCTCAAAAACATACATGCTAAGGTGACCATTGATCCCCGCACTTTCGGCGATATCTACAAATTGTTCAGCAACAATGAGTTCTGATCCATACTGCCAACGTGCCAATACTTCCAACTTCTCAATCTCTAAAGTCTGTGCGTTATATATTGGTTGAAAGTGAGGCAAAAAGGCTTTTTGATGCAGGGCTGCTATCATCGCTGTTTCTTTTTCTAAATAAAGTTCTGCTTCTTTATCTAGCTCCGCGCAATAAAATTGATAATTCGAATGACCCACCTTTTTGGCTCTATACATGGCCGTGTCTGCACTTTTCATTAAACTATCTGCGTTTTCTCCATCTTCTGGATATAGTGCAACCCCAGCGCTGAATGAGACTTTGACTTGCCTCGACCTTAATTCGTAATCTCCACTTGAAGCTTGAAATATCTTCTCAACAACATGACGCACATGTCTTCTGTCATCCATACTATCGATTAGCAGTACAAATTCATCTCCCCCTATGCGTGAAACGGTATCACATGCTCTGATACTTGCAGTTAAGCGCTTGGCCACCTGTTTCAACAGCTCGTCGCCACTGTCATGACCTAGGGAGTCATTAATCGCTTTGAATTTATTTAAATCTAAAAAAATCAGCGCAAATTGGTGCTTATGGCGTTTGGCTCTTTTGCACGACTGAACCAGCCGATCTTGAAGAAGTAATCGATTAGGCAAGCCCGTTAGCGCATCATGATGCGCTAAATGATTCATCCTCTTGCGCATCATCCGGGACTCTGTAACATCTTGGAACACTAACACAGCACCGGCAATTTTCTCGCCGCGAATGAAAATAGGTGAGCAACATACTTCAATGGCGAAATCTAACCCAAGATGGTTCCTAAAACAAATAAGCTCATTCAAACTAATTGTTTGCAACTCCGTCATTGCTTGTTGCATAGGGTCACTAATAGCCTCTTTGCTATCTTCATGAAATAAGGGCATGACTTCTTTAAAATCTTTCCCTTTAACCTCATCGGTTAACAGTGCCAAAACAGCCTCTGCCACGGGATTCATAAAGGTGATTTGGTTGTTATTATCAGTACAGACAACCCCATCTCCAACAGAGCTGAGCGTAATAGCTAACAGCTCATGCTGCTTTTGAAGCTCTCTTTGCTTCGCTACATCAACTAATTGACCTAAAAACACACCTTGTAAGTGTGTATGATTGAGCGAAACGGTTATGTGAACTTGCTCAGTTTTAGCCTCAGATAAAGTCAAAACAAGCTGTTCAAAATCACCGCCCTGCGCTTGCCATTGTGTAAATAACTCATGACTGGCTTCGTCAACTAACCCCTTAAGCCCTTTGGCAATCAGCGCATCCTCTGATTCACCAATTTGTTTGCAAAAGCCTTGACTAACAGCATATAAAGTCCCGTTTTCACAAACTAAAAACTGCGCTGTGAGGCACTCTCTAAACACCTCATAATACAACTCACCATGTTCCCCAAAGCCGATTTCTTGCTGTTTTTTTCGCGCAAAGTAAATAACGCCACCACCGAGTACAATAGCCATCACAAAACCGATGATGCCCAATGAAAAGTAATTAAATAGCTCTATTAGCGATTCGTTGCCGTATTGCCCGACTTCAGTGAAAATCCAATTTTCGACAAACTGGCTAATCTGAACACCAAAAGAAAGGCCAACGAGCAGAAAAAACAAACTAAGTAAGAGTTTTTGAGTTAATCGATTCATATGCATTGACGCAAGATATTGGTGTTATAAACAGTTCCTTAAGTATCTATTAAGCTTAGACACTGATGCTAAACTTTAACAGTCGGTTTAAAAATTGATTGTTTAGATTTCTGGAATTTAAGCGATTTTTGTCCTAAATCTAATAGGGGTTAAATTATCGGGATCAGGTTATGATGACTTTAGGCGATGATGCAAAAGTGGTTGAGAATTTCGTACGCGTAGCGCAAATAATCGCTAATTTAGAGTCCATATTAACACAAGCAAAAAACCTATCCTTGACGGCAAAAAATGCAAGGGTTGTAGCACTTAGAGCGGGTGATGCTGCGCTTGGTTTTAAACCCATTACTAATTTTATCGACGAATTTTCAGAGCAGACCATTGCCTCCACCACAAAAATAGCTGAGCTATCAAATCAGTTATTTAGAGTTGCGCACAAACTTGTAAGAAGTAGCCAGTACTTCCATCAAATGAACGAACTTAGAACATTGATAAAATCAAACCAAGTAGATGCGATGTACCAGCAAGCACTGAAGTCACAGCGCCGTGCAGCTTCACAGCTTTCTCTTGCCTTGAGTGAACTGGAAAATCATTTTGAAGACATCCAAAAACAAATGCAAAGCGCTGAATATATCGCAGTGACAAGCCGAGTAGAAGCAACCAATGCTGGAGACTTTAGCGATAGCTTACAGTCAGTTTCAGATTTCATAGCCAGTGCAGCTAAAACAATAAAAACTGCAGTTGTATATAACTTAAGCGAAATTCATACCTTACGGGGAGTGTTAAAGTGAAACTAGCGGAATTATACAAAACCAAAACTCACAGTTGGATGATGTTAGAGTGCAATGGCACAACACAAGATACACAGGGCTGTATAAATCAGTACTTCATTCATACAGAATATGAATCCATGCTCATGGACCCTGGCGGTATTGAGCTTTTCTCGCCTATGCTAGCAGCCGTATTGCAGCATACAGAACTTGAGAAATTAACCACCTTATTTGCGTCCCATCAAGACCCTGATTTGATTGCAACACTCAGCTTATGGGATAAAGCTATTTCAAATGCCACATTATACGCGCCGTCTCTTTGGGACAGATTTATCGGTCATTTCGATCTCGATAATTTACATTTTGAGGGAATTAATGATGAAGGTGGTGAGATCCAGCTCGGAGGAGTACGCCTGCGTTTACTGCCAGCACACTACCTACATTCTGCTGGGAATTTCCAGCTTTTTGACCCAGCAGCCAAAATTCTTATGAGCGCCAATGTTGGCTCAGCCATAAAAGCCCCCAATGACAGTAAGTTCGTAGAGGACTTTGCCCAACATGTAAAACATATTGAGTCATTTCATAAACGCTGGATGCCTTCAAACCAAGCAAAAGCTAATTGGATTTCTCGGGTAAGAGAGCTTGACTTACATATACTCGCGCCGAACCATGGAAAACTGTATAAGGGCGACAAAGTTCACGAGTTTTTAGAATGGTTTGATAAATTAGACGTCGGCAGCGCTGCAAAGTAACACGCTAACACGCACACGAGTTCAACTGCCCATTTTTAAATCCACTTATTAGTGTTCTGGTCAATTCCAACCGGACACTTTTCTTAAAGAATTATCATACTCTATTGGTGACTGATCGTTATTAGCTGAGTGCAGTCTTTCCAGGTTGTAATACTTCATATATCCAGCAACATCATTTTTCATGTGTTCACGAGTTGGTTGAGCCACTTTTAGTAACCAATCATGTTTCAAGCTACCAAAGAACCTTTCAACAACAGCATATCCCAACACGCTCCCACATCGCCCATGCTTGCTCGCATACCAAACTGCTTTAACAGGTGACGGTGTCGCTTACTCGTATACTGAGACCCTCTGTCAGAATGAAACACCAAACCTTTGGCTGGTTTTCTCACGTTATAAGCTTTAATCATGGCTTTCATCACTAAATCCGTCGTCATGCGCTTATCAATATTCCAGCCAACAATCCGACGGGAATACAAATCCATTACAACAGCAAGGTACATCCAGCCCTCACCTGTTTTCAGGTACGTAATGTCGCCAGCCCAAACTTGATTCGGTGCCACCGGGTTAAAGTTCTGGTTAAGCAAATTATCTGCAACGGCATCAGAGTGCTTACGCTTGGTTGTCACTTTATAAGCTACACGTTGTTTAACAACTAAGTTGAGCTTCGTCATTAATTTTCTAGTTTTATAGCGCGTTATTTTAAAACCTTCTTTGCGTAAGCTCTCTCTGCTGCGTTTAAACAGTGCTTTGGCTCTGCGATAAAGATGTAACTCTTCTGCCGTTATAAGCTTCGCTGGACGCGCCAGCCATGCATAATAGCTTGAGCGACTCACCTTCATAGCTGAGCATAATTTAATGACTCGATCAGCTTGGCTATTTTCTTTGATGAACTGGTATTTTACTTCATTTCTCTCGCAAAGAAGGCGCTGGCCTTTTTTAAGATCTCTTTCTCCATTTTGAGATCTTTGTTTTCTTTTCCTAAACGCTTTAACTCTGCGCGCTCATCTTCGCTTAGCGAATTGCCAGCCTGTTGCTCTTCGAGTTTAGCTTTCCAATTATAAATAAGCTTGGTGGTGATCCCTAAAGAGGCTGACGCCTCTAAAACTGAATAGCCTTGCTCGGTTACCAAAGCAACGGATTCTTGCTTAAACTCGGTTGTATAAGATTTATTTTTACGTTTTGTCATTTAACACCTCAATATTTGGACATTGTCCTTTATTAAAGTGTCCGGCTCAATTAAACCAGTTCATGAGCAAGGGGACAAAGTTACTGAGACATTGTCATTTACAGATTATGGTTGGGGAGGCCTAGATGACTTGGCCTATATTGGCGATGGCAAAGTAGCCTGGACATACATCAACAACCCAACACTCAGTAATCATATTGGCGCACAGCACCAGCAATGGGAAGTCATGGTGTACCAATCACCACATTAAATAATCAACTTAGAAATTAAAAAAGCCCGAACTATCGGGCTTTCATCACTCATAAGCTCTATTATCCTCGGTAAGAAAACCCAAACCAAACAGAGCGGCCAAATTCAATTTCACTGGCCAACATGTGCTGGTGTTCACCTGTCATACTGCGACGCTTTTCGTTGGTGAGATTACGCACTTTGGCTTTCATCACCCAGTTTTTGTTAACGTCATAGCGAAGCTGCATGTCCCATTGTGAAAAGGCTTGCCACACCTCTCGGGTTTGAGCAGTAAGCGGCAACGGCTGATAAGGTGAGTACTCACCTGCGTAGTGATAGCCCAAACGGATCTCTGTTTTGCTGCCACCAAATCGATAATGTGCAATCACATTCGCCGTTTTATCAGCTTGGCCAAATTGATAGTCTAAGCAAGACACTGCTTGATTGGGTATTTCATAGCACACCTCATGAGATAAAATCGTCGCATTTGCCACCAGCCCGAAACCTCTAAGGTGTTTTGACCACGCAGACCAATCCTGCAGTGTTAAACTCAATTCAACGCCATTGACTTCAGATTGACCATAGTTAGACTTTTGCTCAAGTATCACTCGGTTATCTTGCTCACCCAGTACAGTACGCGTATCCACTGCGGTGTCATCAATATACTTTTTAAATAGCGCCATTGAGGCCAGATTGCCATCTCGCCAATAATACTCAGTTGATAAATCCCAACTCTCTGCAAGGCTGGTTTTTAAGTTTGGATCGCTTCGTTTGATAACAGTATAGTCGCGTCTTTCATTCACAGAATTTAGGTTATTGCTGGCAAAATAATCAGGTCTCGCAACGCTTTGCCCAACACTGGCAAATATGCGCCAATTGTCAGTTATATCATAACGACCGCGCAATACGCCCAACCACTGTGAATCCTTCAGAGCAAGATCATTTGGCGTGACGCTTCGGGTGTTCATATTAATATCTTGCCCTTGCGTTTCTTGCTGCCATGATTCGTAACGAGCACCGATAGACCAGCGCCACCCATCAGATTGGTTAATTAACTCAAGATGTGCAGCACTGACTTTATCGACGCTATTAAAGTCATGCCTCAAACTTGCAAACTCACTGGCATTGTTGTTTAACTCAAAATCGTTGAGATTTTTATGAAAGTAATTACTTACATACTCATTAGGCAACCAAGGTAAATTAAGTCCAAAAGCATCTAGTGAATACCTACTATCACCGACAAGCTTACCAATTGAGATATCTTTTTTGACATCATATCGGTATACATCTCTATTAGATCGCACCTTGCTGTGTGTATAACGCAGTCCAGATTTTACGCTCCAACCAAGCTTACTGCCGTTGGCATGCCAGCTATATAATACTCGTGAGTCCAATATGGTGTTGTTATTTTCTCTGCGTTGTAGCTCAAATTCGTCAAGCTTGATGGCACGAGGGCTCTGTGAAAAACGAGGGTCGTTTACTGACCAGTGCCTATTACTGTCGAACCCAGTATATTGATACCCCAACAAGTGATATTCTTCTGGGTTGCTTGCGCTTTGCCACACGCTTTCTTCATCTTGCCTATCTGAACTCGCTTCACTATAAGCAACATCAAAGCTGAGGTACTGACGTGAATTAAGCTCATTTTTAAAGTGTATGTGACTGCCAAGCTGTCTACGTGCAGTGTCTCTGTAGATGGTATCCAGAACCAAATCAGCCTGTTCGATCTCAGCCTGATTTCGGCTTACTTTTACTGGCGTTCTTGGCACTTGCTCAAATGCAAAGCTATTACGCGGCTCATTCTCTGTTTGTTGGTAGTAATAGCTATGCCAAAACCCATAGCTTTGTTCTGTTGGAACCGCTTCAAGCTTGATTGAACCGCCCTGACGTACCCAAACATTTGAATATGCCGATTGGCGGGAGCGACTAATAAACGCTTCCCCTTCTTTATTAGCATGATATTGATTACTGAGGTTGCTTTGATCTCGTGATTTTTCTGAGTACATACCAAATGCAACCAAACCGAACTGTGAGTCTTGCCCAAAAACACGGCTGTACTGGCTACGAATATTTAAGCCCACTTTGTCGTCATCATCGGGCACATCTTGATAACTATACTGAGATAGTTCAGCATCAAACCTGAAGTGTGGAGACCGTTTATCAAAAGCGCTGTAACTCTTAAGATCCATTACCGCCCCAACAGAGTTGCCGTTAAAGCTCACATCAGGGGTTTTATACAACCACAACTGACCCACAGAAGATGCCGGAATAGTTTCTAAATTGACACCTCGAGTGTGCTGCCTGTCACTGGCGAGCGACATGCCATCTAGCGTGACGGAGTTCATGCCTGATTGCACCCCCCGAACAGTCACTAGCTGGCCCTCATCCGAATCATTAATGGTGTGCACACCCACGATGCGGCGATATGAATCAGCGACATTAATATCCGGCAGCTCGCCAATATCATCCGCAGCGATTAAATCAACTAGGCCTACCTGGTAGTTATGCTTTAGCCACACCGCCTCAGTGCTTGCCCCCTTTTGACCTAATACGCTTACTCTTTCGATCTCACTGTTATTCTTAGACCCAGATTTGCGCTTTTTCCTTTTCGCACCATGTGCCTGTTTTGGCCGGTACACAATGTAGCCAGAACTTGCTTGCTTAACTTTAAGGTCAGTGTCTTTAAGCAATATTTGAAGTAGTTCATCAAGTGTAAATTGGCCTTTCACTTGTGCCGTTTGGTAGCCTTTAAGTAAAGCTGGCTGAGTTAAAATAGATTGCTCACTTTGCTTAGCCACATAAAATAACGCTTGGACTAGGGGCTGAGGCTCAATATCAACACGAAGACCTTGCTCACTTGCAGTTGCTAATGTGCTTAACTGCAGACCACTCAACAATAAAAATAGATTTCGCATTACACTCTTACATTAATTCGTTTTAACCATGGCAGGCTTAGTAAGCAACCATGTGTCCCCTGACTGCGTGTATTGTAGTGACAACATCGCAGCCAGATCTTGTATCACAGACGGAATATCTTGGGTTGAAAATGAGGCTGTGACTCTCAGCTGTTCAACAGTGTCACCAACCACAATGATCTGACCAACGTAATATCGGTTTAGCTGAGCGACAATATGGTTAAGGGGTGCATCATGATAAATCAACTGGCCTTGCTGCCAATCATCAATCAACCTCGGGTCAATAGAAGTTAATTGACTCAACCCCCTGTTGTGGTCTGCAATAATGACCTCTCCTGCTTGAAGTTTGGCATGCTTGTCTTGCAGCTCCACTTCAACTTGCCCCTCAGCAACCGCCACTTGAATCGAGCTTGGGTTGAAACGCACATTAAACTCTGTGCCTATAACAGTAATATTCACTTGCTCAGAAGAGACAACAAAGGGTCGAGCTTTATCGCTAACAACATCAAAATACCCCTCACCGGAAAGTAACTTCAATGACCGTGCTTGATTTGAGATAGACACCAACAACTTACTATCTGGGCCAAGCGTCACCACACTGCCATCGACTAACTGGTAGGTTTCCACTTGCGCTGTTTCAGTTTGATATATCTGCTGTGCTATTACAGGGCTCACCTCTTGTTGCTCTAGCCCAAACCAACCCAGCATACATATCAACATGACACTCGCCGCTACAGCAAACCAGCGATACACGTGGTGATTCACTGCTGATTTATCAGTACTCATTGTTACTTTTGACGAATTGTTTAATTGCTCAACAAGTACTTCAGGATCTGAGCTTTGTGCCACCGGTACTTGCTCTACCAATGAAAGCGCTTCCTCTAGGCTTCTATAAATACGCTCATGTTCAGGGTCTATGATCAGCCACTGTTCAAATTGCGCTTTTTGGTCTAGATCCAGTTCATCTTGAATCAGCAACCAGTGGGCAGCCTGTTGTTCGATAAGTTGCTTCGAAGATGTTGTATTTAAATCTGTGTCAATACGACTGAAAACATCATTAGGTTTAGTCATTAGCACTTACCTTTGTCTGGTGATTTAACGCATTACTGCAAATAAGCACTGCTTTAGCGACCTGGCGCTTTACTTCTGTTTGCGACATGTCGCACCGTCTGGCAATTTCGGCATAAGACATTTGATGAACCCTGTTGAGCAGGAATAATTGTCGCTGCTGCGCGGGAAGCTGCATCAACGCTTTATCTATCAATGCCAATTTTTGCTTATTGTTTAAAACAAATGAGGGCTCTCTGTCATCCAAACTGACATCCGGATCCGAGATTTGTTCGTCAATATAACGCTGTCTTGTTTTTTCTGAGCGCTTAAAGTCTAACACCAAGTTTTGCGCCATTTTATACAAAAATGCACGGTGATTTTCGATTTTGTCTTGATGCTCAAGCCGGGAAAAGCGCTCAAATGTTGCTTGTACTATATCTTCCGAATCCGGTGGCTCGCCAAACTTACTTTTTAAAAAAGCACAAATTTCCTGGCGGTATTTGTGGTACAAACTAGTGAGCAGATGACTTTTTAAATGGCTTATTTTTGATGTTGTCTTTACTGTCTCAGACAAGTGCGTGCTCTCTAGCTCAAAAAAGTAAAACGATGGCAATGAAATGGCCAAATGATGTGCGATTTTATCACTGCGCCCTTAAGTATGACAAGTCAGCCAAATTTCCTAAAACGCAATACTGAGTGTCCAAATTAAGCTCATTTCTGATCTAAGCATGGTTGATATTTGTAGCCCGCCGAATAAACACTGGCGATCAACATGTGATGGGGAGAAATCGCCTTCAGCTTTCGGCGCAAATTACGGACATGACTATTCACAGTATTTTCCGATACCACCCGATGATCATTGTAGATCTGTCGACTTATATCTTCTCTGGTCAAAACTTTATAAGGCTGCTCATGTAACAAACGAAATAAATAAAACTCAACTTGGGTCAGCTGCACTTCTTTATCAGCAAACTTCACTTTAAAACCATGTTCAATAAGTTGCAAACGGTGCGTTACCAAAGCGAGTTTTTGTAACCTTAGTATCATAGCGTTAATGCGTGAAACCAATTCCTCTGGGCAATAAGGCTTTTTGATATAGTCATCTGCCCCTGACTCAAGTGCAATGAGTTGATCTATAACTTGATCACTGCGGCTTGTCATGATTAACAAAGTATCTGATAAGTGGTGAATTTCACAGCATAAACTAAGGGCTCTGTCTTGTAGCGATCCCTTATCCAGGACAACCAAATCGGGCCGATTTAATAATACCCAATCAACAATGCATTTTTCATTCGTTAACCGATAACATTGATGCCCCTCATTGTGGATGGCAGACACTAATTTATCTACTAAAATGTTGTCGCGTTCGACCAATAATACTTTTGCCATTTTCTTACTTAGACTCAGTTACTTATTGATGTGACGGATAACTAAAGTGGATCGTCCAAACTTATCAAAAGAGTACGGCTTAATTAGCTTCTACCTAAGTTCATACTGGTGATTCAAATACCGACAAACGAACCAAAAAGGTCTTTGACTCAATGTATAGCGCATAACAATGGGTTGAACTGCAAGGGGTTGATTATATTGAAATAGCGACTGTTTCAGTGTCATTTTACGCGCTTTAGTCAACCGCGTTTTTACAAAAACATTGTAAGAAGGTGCTTTGACATCAAAGACTCCTCGCAAGACAGCGTCAAATGATACCAAATTAGAACTCACCAACAATGAACCACTAGATGTCACAAAACGAAGAGTGTCATCATTGACTCATTACATTTTAAACTTACCGGTTGCTTCCATTAAGTGATCTGATGCGTCATGTAACTGATGAGAGACTTCATCTAAATCAGAGAATGAGGCATGAACCTGTTGCTGGGACTGATTCATCCGTTCAATGGTTTCTGCCACAATGTTAGCCACTGAGCTTTGCTGCTCTGCCGCTGATGCAATCTGATTATTCATCATTGTTATATTTGCAATTTTACTTTGAATTTCCTCCAGAGCCTGACCCGCATTCAAGGAGCGCGCTTCATTACTGCTGGCCTGATCATTGGCTTGAGTCATCATTTTCACACTGCGATCTGCAGCACTTTGCAGCGAATCCAGTAACGTACGAATTTCTGTCGTCGCATCACCTGTTCTTGATGCCAATGTCCGCACTTCATCAGCCACAACCGCAAAGCCACGCCCTTGCTCACCGGCTCTAGCCGCTTCAATAGCCGCATTGAGTGCCAATAAGTTAGTTTGCTCAGCAATAGAGCTTATGACATCCAATATAGATGACACGCTATCAGTGCCCTTGGCCAAATCATTAACCGCATCAGCGGCTTCTCCGATTTGCAAATTCAAATCTTTTGAGTTCGCAATATTATCAGATACCGCTGTAAGCCCATTTTGTGCCTCAACTTCCGTTTCTTGCGCCGCGGTATTGGCTGCAGATGCCGCCTCACTGATACTCGAAATAGATTGAATAAGCTCACTAATAGATTGTTGCGTTTGAGACGCCTGAGATGCCTGTTCATCTGTTAAATTGCGAACACTTTCGGTGCTTTGCACCAACTTTTTAGATGTATTCAATAGTGGTTGAGAAACCGCCATCACGCCTTTTATCGACTCTGTCAGCGTATCCATAAATTTATTAAAGTTGTATGCAGTGCGTCCTAACTCATCTTTACCGATGACCGTTAAGCGTTGATTTAAATTACCCTCGCCATCTGCAAGCTCCCTCAAGGACCCTCTTAACGCATTTGCCGTACTACTAATATTTCTAGCCACCGAGAGTGCGACCACAAGCAATAAAATGCACAACACTAAGCCAGCTTGCACTGATAACCAAAGCCCGTCGTTTCCGCTTTTGTTCGCTTTCTCGATGGTTTCTTTAAAATTTTGACCTACTAACTCTCTATAACTGGTTAAGTCGCTGTCAGTTTGCTCAAACAAACTGGCTTTTTGTTTAGCAAGTGTTGGCAGCTGACTAAAATCTATCGTATTTGTGATCATGCCATCCGCAAGTTTTTCTGACAGTTTTCGATATTGATCAATCACTACTAACTGCTCGTTCAGCATCGCTCTATTGTTATCATCTAGATCAGCCAGCTGCGCGATGTTGTCAGTCAGCTCTGCCACAGTCTGCGATGCTTGTGCAAGCACATCCTTATCAGCAAACGACACAGATTGACTAAACAATTCGTCAGCCCGTTTAATCAATACGCTATTAATTGTTGATAACTGTACTGTTTTATATATTTTTTGTTCCAGCAAGAGTAACTCTTGCTGTGTACTTTTAAAGGCAGCAAAGTTAATTAATAAATTGATGATAAATACAGAAATGGACAAGGCCACAATGAAACAGACTTTATAAAAAAGCGGTAGGTTTTTGAACCACAGCATGTTCAGTATCCTGCATGAGCGTCAGAAGAAAAGCAGTAGGGATAATCCGCACGGCTTCATTTGGTACATTTGTAAATATAATCTTGGACAAAATTACGTAAATTGCCAATTATTAGACAATTTTCGATAAATCTAAGCAATTCGTCTTCGTAATAGGAAATTTTTTTTACAAACTAGTAAATAAGTAATCTTGTTCTACGGTTAGAGTGGTGCATGTAGTCGGTTGCACCTAATACAACCACAGGACAGGGTGAAACTATGAAATCTAATAATGCTGTAAAATTGTTAATTGGAGGAGTGTTAGCATCATGCAGCTTCTGCAGTTATGCAGAAGTCGTGTTTAATGGCTTCGCGTCACTTCGCGCAACCTCTGCGGACAGTGATGGCGGAACATCTGCATTTCCCACACATAAAGCCGATGGCGATATATCATTTTCAGATGAGTCTCTATTTGCGCTACAAGCTAGAACAGACCTAGGCGAAGGACTAAGTGCCACAATTCAGATTATGGCAGAAGGCACCGACGACTTTGATGCGGAGGCACGCTGGGCATATATCAGCTATGAGCTCTCCCCTCAACACACCATCAGTATGGGACGCTTTGCTAACCCAAGCTTTTATCAATCCGAATATCAAAACGTTGGCTTTACCAATAATTTTGGTCGCTTGCCACGAGCAGTTTATGCCGGTTTTGATTTCTCGACCATTGAAGGCATTGCACTTGATAGTAACTTCACATTTGGGGATTACTCGCTTGTTACTAAATTGCTTTATGGTAATTGGGATGGCACCACCTTTCTCGCAGCGACACAAAATGACGAGACTTTTGGCTTTAAAGACGAAATCTCAGTACGTATCGAATTGAGTAAAGATTGGTGGACCGTATTTGCAGGTTTCTTCATGGTTGAAATCGAAGGAGGCAGTGTCGACAGCAACGCCATATTGGGGGCGACACAAGGCGCCGTTGATCTTGCTGTTAGCCAAGGCGCAACCGCTCAACAAGTTAAAGAATATGAGGATGCTGTCATATGGGGTGGTAAAGATGGCTTATACGGCTACTCAGGCTTCCATATAGATTATGAGAAGTTTATCGTCGACTTTGAATTTGCTAACTATGGCGTTGAAGATTCATCTGATGGCTTTAACCGCGCTTGGTATACTGCCTTTGGTTATCGACTCATGGACAAAACCATCGTCACAGTCCACCATGAAAAATCCATTCAAGATGAAGGCGATTTAGAATTTCTCAAAGGCATTTCTCATCCAACGCTGTTTGCTACGGCAAAAGCACTGAGAAACACACTATCGCTCAGGGAGTTTGATGCCATTGGTGTCTCGGTACGTTATGACTTTCACTCCAATGCAGCATTCAAGTTCCAGTATTTATCTGGTGAAGACACGCGCCCCAACGTTCAGGACTTTACTGTCTTGAGTGCTGGTGTAGATATCGTTTTTTAGTGAGGTGAAAACATGAAATCAATCATACTTGCGACTATGTTAATGTTATCAACCTCCACCTTGGCCGTTGATGTCGTTGTTCATCCATCTAATAATGCCGCACTCGATAAAGGTAAAATCGAACAAATATTTCTTGGTAAATTAAAAACGTTTGATGGTTCGGCAAAAGTTATTCCAATTAGCCAAGTAGACAGCAACCCAGTAACCGAAGAGTTTAATACCAAAGTGGTTGGCCGCAGTGCCAGTCAACTCAAGGCATACTGGTCTAAGTTGCTCTTTACAGGCAAAGGACAACCACCAAAAAGCATGGCTAATGATCAGGAGGTCATGAAATTAGTGGCTGATAATCCTAATGTGATTGGTTATGTCAGCAGTGGCAGCGCGAATAGCAGTGTAAAAGTGCTAATGTCCTTTTAAGGGGATTCGATCAAGTTATAAAACTGATCAATCGCTTTAGTATATAAGAAGCTCTGCTCGAGCAGAGCTTCCATCACACCACTTTGTTTTGCCTTGACAATTTCCGATTCAATTGCCGCTTTTTGCTCTATGCAAGGGCTGAAGTTAGACAACGCTAAATACACGTGATTGATTTGGATTGGTTCAGGCAACATGGCTAAAGGCACCGCCCGTCCTGACTCAAACCAAGTATTAATTGTCTGCCACTGTGGCGCGATAAAGTAATCGATCCTTTTCAATTTAATGAGTTGAATTGCCTGAGAAATGCTATCTGTCCTAAGTAATTGTAAATGCTCAATTTCAAGATTAATCGCAGGTGATGGTTTAAGCTCCATATCACGCAAAATTGCGCCCCTTAAGCCATATAACTTGTCAAGGTTCATGACTCGCTTGCCTCGACGATAAAATACCGCATACGCTGAGTCTGTAATGGCAGGATGCAACACAGTAAACCACTCTTTAGGATAATCATCACTTTGCAAACCAACAAACATATCAATATGGCCATCACGTGCCCATTGCATGACACGTTGCAATGGTGCTGGTCTTGCAACTTCGACACGGATCTCTTTTTGGACAATCGTACGAACAAACTCGAAGCCAATACCCACCAGTTTTTCTTCGTTAATAGCATAACTAATTGGTGGCATATCAGCATTACCAGACAGGCGCATTTGTGTGCATTGCGCTTCACTTGCAACCCCTTTAAAAAGACAAAAAAATAGACATATGCAGCAATGCTTGTTCATGCGGCTCTCGTGCCAACAGATCCCTAGTCTTAGTTATAGACTATTCTCAAGCGAATATATGACCAACTTGTGCAAACACTCTCTTTCAAAAACATCATTGAATTATCGTGAAAGTCTCTCAACTCGTAAGATCACATGATAAAGTAAACAAAAAATTGATCATTCAGCACCGTGCGTATTTTAAATTACATCAAACAATTAGGTTTACTCAGTATTATGACATTAAGTACATTCGTCAGCGCCGACAACGCCGATACCAACATTCGCCACTTAATTGGACAAAAGCTTATGCTGGACTTTCGCTACTTTTGTCAACAAGATACACATTGCCGCCAACCCATGACTAAGCTGCCTGAGGAGTTGGCTCAACTGATAAAGCAATATCAGATTGGCGGTGTGATACTCTTTGCCGAAAATGTACAAAAAACGAATCAAATTATTGAATTGACCAAAGCACTACAACAGGCGAGCGACACGCCTCTGTTTATCTCGATCGACCAAGAAGGTGGGCGAGTAGCGCGCATCAATCGAGCTGAAGCCACCTCATTTACTGGCAATATGAGCATAGGAGCAACTTATCAGAAACATGGTGAAAAGTATGCAGCGAGCGTGGCAAGTGCAATCGCAAAAGAGCTCAATAGCCTTGGTATTAATGTCAATTTTGCGCCGACTGTCGATGTTAACGCAAACCCTCTTAACCCCGTTATTAACGTACGTGCCTTTGGCGAAGACCCAAAGATAGTTGCACAGTTGGGCGCTGCACAGGTCAAAGCATTTGAACAGAATGGCGTCATTTCAGCATTAAAGCACTTTCCAGGGCACGGTGATACCCATGTTGACAGCCATACTGGACTGCCTAGAGTAGACCATGCGCTGACCCAAATAAAACAGCAAGATCTCTATCCTTTTAGTCATATTATCAAACAGCAGCAGCCCGGCATGATCATGACTGCACACATACAGTACCCCGCTTTGGATAGCAGTACCGTCACCAATAAACAAGGTGAAAACATGATCCGCCCAGCCACGATGTCACGGGCAATTATGCATGATTTGCTCAGAGGCAAAATGCACTATCAAGGTGTCACTATCACCGATGCACTCGATATGGCTGGGATCAGTGATTTCTTCACTCCTCTTGACGCCGTATTAGAAACCTTTAGCGCAGGCGTTGATATTGCGTTGATGCCAATTCAAGTCAGAACCCCAGCCGATCTCAAACAATTTAAAACGTTTTTTGAAGCACTGGAAAACGCAGTAAAATCTGAGCAACTGAGCAGGCAAGAACTCATTCAATCAAACCAGCGCATCGCAAAACTCAAAGCCGATATGCTTAGCAAGCAAGTAACACCGAGTCTGGCAATTGCCAAAAGCACGCTTGGTAACCCTCAACATAGACAAATTGAGGCCGATTTAGCACTGGATGCGATCACCGAGGTGAAAAACGCAGGTTTACTACCCATTCAAATACAGGATGGCGATCATATCCACTTAATTATGCCAGATAGACAAAAAGCTTCAGCTTTAAAACAAGCTTTACTACGTGAAGTTAACAAAGATCTCACTATTTCAATTACAAGCTTGCAAGCCTTTAAACCACAGCGTGCCAAACAAGCAATTCTAAAAGCAAATTGGGTAATAAGCGCACATGCCTCTCCTTTGCAAAGTGCCGCAGAAATTGGTGGAATGGATGATTTGGCTGAACTTAAGTCTTACGAAGTCGCTAAGCAACGACAGCCCAAAGCACTCTATGAACTTATGCAATTTGCAAATACGCATAAAAAAGCGAGTTTATTTATCAGCTTGCGTGCGCCATACGAAATTGCAAAATATGCACCTTTCAATCAAGCGGTTTTGGCAAGCTATGCCTATAATGTGGATGTAGAAACTGAAAATGATGTGCGAGGGCCAGCATATACTGCACTTGCTAAAGTGATTGTCGGTCATGCAAAGGCAAATGGGCAGCTGCCTGTGAGTATTGTTCTTGAGTGATTAATTTAGGATTTTCACCAAGTACCAGTCCCGCATTAATGCAATAACTTCTGTATTTTAGTGGGGGTAATATGGATCCAAAGGCGTCCTTAACGGCACCTAACGCGATTCGTGAAATGATTCGAGCCGGTGACTATTCAGGTCCCACTAATGGGTTTGTTCCCGGCTTCACACAATGTAACATTGTGATTTTACCTAAAGCATATGCTTTTGACTTTCAGAAATATTGTCAAAATAACCATGACTGCTGTCCATTATTAGCAACCAGTGTCAACGATGGTGAATACCATTTAGACGCGCTTGGCAGCAACATAGATATCCGTCATGACGTGCCTAAATACCGCGTACTGAGAGATGGGCAATTGGTTGACGAAGTCACTGACATCAAACAAATTTGGCGAGATGACTTTGTCACCTTCGCCCTGGCAAGCTACGTGGCATTTGACTATGTCCTTAATACTTATGGTTTCGATACGATGACCTCTAGTCCTGCACACACACTGCCTATGTACATCAGTAATATTCCAAGTCTGCAAGTCGGTCCATTTAAAAGCAATAAAGTCGTCTGTCTAAGGCCGATGGATACACAAGAAATCATTCGGGCGATACAAGCAGGCAGCATCAGCAGAGTACCCCATGGTATTCCCGTACACTTTGGAAACCCGGCTGATATAGGTATTAATAATCTGCAAAAACCCAATTTTGGCGATCCTATTTTCATACCCGAAAACAAACAACCTGTTTTTTGGACGACTAGCCTTACTGCTCATCTCGCAATTACCCGCGCTGCCCCAGAATTGTGTATTATCAACAGTCCTCAACATATGCTGGTCACTGATAGGCCAGATATGGATCTGTTAATACAATAATTAAAAAGTAGGTTGGCATGCTATTAAACTGTGATTTGGGAGAAAGCTTTGGCGCATGGGAAATGGGGCTTGATAAAGAAGCGATGCCATTTATAGATATGGCAAACGTTGCATGCGGATTTCATGCGGGTGATCCAACTGTAATGCAAAAAACGATTGCGCTTGCGAAGCAGCATAACGTAATCCTGGGCGCCCACCCAAGTTACCCTGATCTTCAAGGTTTTGGTCGTCGCTCCCTAACTATGGCTAAACACGAGCTCATAAACTGTATCCACTATCAAATAGCAGCGCTGGAAGGGATGGCTAAAATCGCAGGTATGACGATCAGTTATGTAAAACCCCATGGTGCACTGTACAACGATATGATGCGTGATGAGTCTATTTTAGAGACCCTTATTGAAGCGATCCATCAATACCCTAGTGATTTAAAGTTAATGATTTTAGCCACATCACGGGCTAAACAACACCGCGCACTTGCCCAACAATATAAAGTGACTTTACTCATGGAAGCATTTGCAGATAGGTTATATACCGATGAGGGAATGCTAACACCTCGCTCTGAGCCTAACGCTGTTCATAATGAAGAGAAATTATTGGCGCAGGTAAAACTTCTCGCTGGCAATCAGTCCGTGATCACGACAAGCGGACAAAAACTAGAACTGGCAGCAGACACTCTGTGCGTGCATGGCGATAACCTTCACGCCATAAAGAAAATTGAGAAAATCAGAGCAATACTCAGCAGCCCACAATAACTATTTTCGTTATAAAGAGGCATTACGATGGAGCTTATTACACCACGCTTAAGGCTCAGGCTGATGGATAAAAACGACTGGCAACTGTTTAAAACATTAAACCAAAACCCAAATGTCATGGCCTATGTCGCAGATATACAAGAGCAGCAAGCCCTGAAATCAATTTTTGATGAACGCTGTGCTAGTTGGCAAAAACAAACTGATGTGTGGCTCACGCTAGTCATTGAACGGCTAGATACAAATGAATGCATTGGCTTACATGGATTTAAAGGCTTCTCTGACAAGCCAAACATTGCAGAATTGGGATTTATGTTATGTCCCACACAACAAGGCCACGGTTTTGCGTTTGAAGCATCTAAAGCCGTTATAAACTATGCATTTACTGATCAAGGGTATGACACATTATTCGCCACTGTCACTGCAGGCAACAATGCATCTGAGAAGTTACTCAACAAACTAGGGTTTACTGTTTTCCAAGTTATTAAACAGAATTATCAAATAGGTGAACAACTATTTGATGATCTTCAACTTATTTTGCATAATCCGAACCGATACAACATAAAAGCGCCACCCTGCGTAAGTTAGGTGGCGCTTGGTCTGTCCAAGATTTCGCTTGGAACATGAATGTGCGCGATTTAGAAAGGACCTGCGTTTACTTCAGGCGACTGCCATAAACTAGACCAGACGAAATTTCCATGGACATAAAAGATCGTATCTCCATGAATAACGCCTCTATCATCTGCTGCGCGCACATAAGGAACGCTTTGAGAGGGCTCATCGTACGTTGCAACACTACTACCGATGTAAGTTAAAGAGCCTGAACCTTCGGTATTAACCTCAAATGCTGCTAGCTCATTTTTGTTACCCCAAGTACTCGTATTATCATTTTGAATAGTGACCTCCCATGACTCCACAGGTAATGTCATACGGAACGTTTGGTCGCTGACTTTTAAGTAACTAAAAGCGTGGTGGTCAAATTCTACGGGGGTATATCCACCAGCAAAAACATGTTCTTTGATTAAGCTTGGTGATGTCATATCGCTCACATCAAATAAACTCACTTTGGCACCAAAAGTGGGCTCTATATCAGTAGATGAATCATCTGAAGCATTAAATGGGAAGTCGTCGACATTTTGCCCAACACCGATAAGCAGATCATCAGATACAGGATGAAGATATGCAGAATAACCTGGGATTTCGAGCGCACCAGCCATGATAGGTTCGTCCGCTTTTGATAAATCCAATACATAAAGTGGATCTATTTGTCTAAAAGTAACCACATAAGCTCGCTCACCCATAAAGCGCACAGCGTAGATATTTTCCTCTACCATGCCATTTGGCTCAACCTTACCTATCGGCGTCGGATGAGTTTCGTTTGGCAAACGTGCTATCTCTTCAAGCTCAGTCCCTTGCTGCTGCAATACAAATAGCTGATGAACCATTCCCTTAGCTTCACTAAACCGAGTAGTGACAACTCGTAACTGGTTGCCATACTCACTCAATCTAAAGGCGGCATTGCTGACATTTGCCACGAAAATCGGTTCAATCATACCTATCAAATTACCGCCAAAACCGAGCGCCCCCTCTACTGCACCGGATGCACTGTAAGCAACCTCCCCACCATTGAGTGAAAACTTATGTAAAGCGGTTTGCGATAAGTCATCGAAGCTTGATACGTCACTGGGCCAAAAACGCTTATGTAAATAAATGCTCTCTTGAGAAGCATAAACGCCGTCAGAAGGCGCGTTAATACATGTAGACTCAATGCTTGTAGGATTTTGCATAGAGATTTTAGTAATGGTCGTGATTGTATTTGCACTGTCTAATTCAGTTGCATCTGCTGGTATATAACAAGCGCTTGCATCAAACAATGGAGACGTTTCTCCAGAGTTTAAGTCCTTAATTTTAGGGATAAGATCGGACACATTGGTTTGATAAAGTGCTTGATAAATTGCCAGCTCATCCGTCTCATTAGTATCAAACGCAGCATGGTATTGGCTGATCACATACAGCTCGTTACCTATCACTCGGCTATCAAGGATCTTTCCATCAATGCGATACTGGTTTATCACCTGTGGTTGCTCTGGTGAACTTACATCAGCAAAACTCACTTCAAACGTGTTAGAAAACATATTAACTGAAGGAGAAGTAGAGGCAATATCATTGGAATCAGTGGGCGCCTCTAGCGTGAGCACTGGGTATTTGAATACTGATGCAAGACGACCCTCATGCAAATATAAATCCTGATGCCTATACAGCGAGTCAGAGGCCTCTATTTGTGTAATTTCTTCTATACCTTGGTCAGTTCGCTTCATGACACGTACATACTGCCTAAATACGGCACTTTGCGAGAGTTCTTGTTCAGAGTGAGCGGCAATATAAAGATAGTTCCCATCATATTCAATGCGATCACCTTCATCAACGCCAGCCTCAACCACATTAGTAGAAGAGAACCCTGCGCTCGACTCACCGTCAGAAACAGGTGAGGCATTGACGGGCACTGACGAATCAGTTTCATTAACAGGCACCCGACTGAGAAAAGCACCATTTTTTAGTAATGCACTGAACTCACTGGACGATGCTTTTTTTAATTTAGCAGATGACTCGCCCAGCCAATTTAATTCAGGTACGCTCGTTGGTAATTTGGTCTGTCCTTGATCTACCTTGTTATCACTATTGCTATCACTGCCTCCTCCACACGCGACCAAAGCTGGTAATGCGATTAAAGCAAGCCCTGCTCGTACAAACGAAAGAGTAACTCTTGAATAAAACATAGTTGTGCTCCTTGATTAAAAGTAACTTTACTTTAATACAGTGACGCCATTGTTCTGTTATTTCGCTCGATCTATTTGTTATTTTATGTAACCGCTTCTGGTAATTACAGAAATTACTGGTAAATTTAGCCCTAGGTTTTACAGGAGTAAATTGATTGAAACAATTTTTCATTTTGCTATCTCTTTGCTGCGGCTTATTCGCTCAGGATAGCTACGCAAACTGCAGTGAGAATAATGAGCAATGTGCAGAAATAGGTAAATGGGATTTTTCTATTGCCATTGGTGCTGGTGTTGCGACCAACCCGATCAGGGGCGGGGCTCATGTGCCTTTAGTGATATTACCTTACATTAATTATTACGGTGATAAGTTCTTCTTTGACAATACAACTGCAGGCTACACTTTTATAGAGCAAAAAAAATTCGATATCAGTCTCATTACCCAGCTCAACACTGAACAAGCATATTTTGAACGCTTCCACCCGAGCAATATCTTGGTCAAGAATTCATTCACTGGGGAGTCCAGTAACCCAGTAATAACGCCAGAACCAGATGGTTCGAATCCACCCACAAGTCAACCAGGCTCAGATGGCGTAGACTCTGATGATGACAATGGAGTTACGGGTGATGGAAATGATTCAAATAATGATAAAGAAGAGCCGGAACCAAGTGAATCGGCAGAATCTATTTCACTTGACACAATTTCTAAACGAGATTGGGCGCTGGATGGTGGCATACTGGCGAGTTGGTATTTTGAAAATTCTGCCAAATTAACCCTCGTGTTGCTGCATGATATTACAAATACTTATCAAGGCTATCACGGTCGCCTCGATTACAGTTTTGTCATTCCAACACAAACAGATAACCCTTCTCGCTTAAAGGTCAAACTTGGTGCTGAGTACAAGGACAAGCGTTTAGTGGATTACTATTATGGGATCAGCCTCAAAGACTCACAATCACAACACCACCTATATCAAGGTAAAGCGACTTTAAATCCTTATGTGGGCATTGCTTTTAACTATAAATTAAACTCGAACTGGCAGTTAAAGTTCAGTGCAAGACATACTTGGCTCGGTGCCGGCATTAAAGAGAGTCCGCTTGTAGATCAAAGCTCTACATCCAATATCTTTATTGGGGGATTGTATGAGTTTTAAGCGTTCCTCTGTCGTTATTTTATGTTTGTTATTATCAAAAGTCGTTAACGCAGAAGTTAATACGTTACCAGCAAAAAAAACAAAGCTTGAAATCAAACCCATGGTTTGCATGGTTAAATCAATGGGCCAAATTTGTGAAATGACTGTTTCAGTCGATTGGGCTATTCAAGCACCAGAAAATGTATGCTTATTCAAAAACAATACGTCTTTGCAGTGTTGGAAAGACAAACGAAAAGCAAAAGCTAATATCAATATCTCTATTTCTGAAGACATGATTTTTTCACTAAAAAACGAAAAAATGCATGTACTAGCAACACAGAAAGTGAAGATAAATGCAGCAGCAAACCGCAAGTACAGACGAAAACTAAAATCTGATTGGAGCTTTTTTTAATGGCCAATATACTTCTTGTTGAAGACGATGAAAGACTCGCAGCCCTGACGGGGCAATTTCTTGAAAGTAACGGTTTTTCAGTTACGCTGGTGAATGATGGTGCTAAAGCAGTCAACGCCATTACGGAGCAGCAACCGGATATCGTCATACTAGATATAATGCTTCCTAATATGGATGGTTTTTCCATTTGTCGTGAGGCACGTCATGCCTACTCTGGTCCGGTATTATTTTTAACGGCCAAAGACAGTGACTTTGACCATGTAAGGGGATTAGAGATCGGCGCAGATGATTATGTCATTAAACCTGTTGAACCCTATGTACTTTTAGCTAGAGTAAACGCCTTACTCCGACGCGGAGGCAAGCAGCAAAAAGAAAGCGCTGACAATCTCAAGCTTGGTCAATTAGAAGTAGACAAAGCAGCTAGAAAAGCCTACTTGTCTGGACAGGAAGTTGAATTAACGAGTTACGAATTCGATTTACTATGGGAACTTGCAAATAATGCAGGGCAAACCTTAAGCCGAGAACATATTTATAATCAAGTAGTTGGACGTGAGTATGACGGGTTAGACCGCAGTGTAGATGTGCGTATTTCACGTTTGCGTAAAAAGCTCGGTGATAACCCAGATCAACCTTTCAGATTAGTCACTGTGTGGGGTAAAGGTTATTTGTGTTCTAAGTCAGCTTGGGATTAATATTAAATGCTCCGACTGCTAGCAAGCCTATATTTCTTTGTTTTTTTTAGTATCATTGCCATTAATCAAAGCAGTGAATATATTTGGAAAAACTGGGGTAATCAAGCCCCAAGTGAATTGGGCTATGCCAAACAAGTCGCGGTTAATTTAAGAGATGTTCTAAACACCGTGGGCATCGACAATTACCCTGAAAAAAACAACCTTAATATTATTCATATAAACGATGTCGCGTGGTTTCCTGAACAGCGCGCAGCATTGAATAATGATGATGTTGTAATTTCATTTGATAGTAATGACAATTATCAGTTTTTCATGCTTTTAAATGACAAAAGCACCATCGTCAAACTGGGACCATTTGCGCCTAAGCCAAACTCAATTTTGACGAAATATACTTTCAAACTGGTTTCTTTTTCTATTTTGGCGCTTTTATTAATTTTATGGTTACGCCCCCTTTGGCGTGATTTAGAGCAGCTCAAAATAGTCACTGAGCAATTAGCTACAGGAAAATTAGACATTGAAACAAAACCCTCTCGGTTTTCTGCTATATCAACGTTAACGCAACATATTCAAAGACTAGCTCTGCAAACTGCGAGCCTGATGCAAAATCAAAAGCAACTCGTTAATGCCGTTTCACATGAGCTCAGAACGCCGTTAGCTAGGCTCAAATTTGCTTTGGCTATGCTCGCGCCAAAAGATCCACAGCAGGTTCAAGCAATGAACCAAGATGTCGTCGAAATGGAACTGTTAATCGACGAAATGCTCAGCTATGCGCGCTTGGAGTTTTCTGAACGTGAAATGACTAGAAAAGAGGTAAACTTTAGCGAACTTGTTCAAGCACAGATAGCCAAAACAAACACGTCTTCTAACAAACAAATCAGCCATCATCTCGAACCCAATGTATTTGTCGATGGCAATGATCATTATCTAGCGCGCGTAATACAAAACTTGTTGCAAAATGCAGAAAAGTACGGTGAACAACAGATAATGATCGAGCTAAAAAAAGATAATAACGACAAGATAATTCTCATTGTCAGTGATGATGGACCAGGTATACCAGAAGAGAAACGGGACTGTGTTTTCAGCCCTTTTACCCGACTTGATAGCAGTCGCAGTAAAGAAACCGGAGGATTTGGACTTGGCCTCGCCATTGTTACCAAAATACTTGGCTGGCACAACGGTAAATGTTGGATCACTGACTCTCACATAAAAGGGGCTTCGTTTCATGTATCCTTACCAATCAGCGAGAGGTTAAAACTTAACTGACTTTCGTAAAACCTTTGTTTGGGCTCTTTTATTTTTAGTATCAAGTCGCCGTCTCTGCGAGCTTTTAGTTGGTTTTGTTTGACGGCGCGTTTTTTCCACCTTGATAGCATCTAAGATCAGCTGTTTGAGCCTATTTAGTGCATCTTCTTTATTTTGCTCTTGAGTTCTAAAGTTCTGTGCTTTAAGAACAATCACACCTTCTTTGCTTATCCTGTTATCTTTTAAAGCCAATAACCTTTCTTTATAAAAAGCAGGAAGCGTCGAGCGATTAATATCGAATCGTAAATGGATAGCAGACGATACTTTATTAACATTTTGTCCGCCGGCACCTTGCGCTCGGATTGCTGTAAGCTCAATTTCCCAAGCTGACAGCTCAACATTGTTTGATAGTCGTAACATATTAACCAAACCCACCGTTTCAAATTAACCCAGTTAGCAATGTTGTAGGCCAAGCAAGGTAAAAGTACAGTATCAGTCGCTGAGTCTATCAGCGACAATGAAGTGTATAAACTGCATTATAACAAAAACGGGAAGCAAAAAGGTGGATTTTAGGTACTCAACTTTTAGTTTCAATCACTAAAAACTAAGTACCATTACGTATTCATTTACACTGTACGTGTTGCAATTGCTGGAGATAGCTGAGAGGCCTTAAATGCGGGGTATAATACGGCAATTTGACCCAGTAATATTGTGCAAATACTCCCAAAGAACATATAGCTTGGCGGCAATGTACCGAGTTCGAAAGCACTGCTGAAGGCATTACTTAAAATAATTGCGGCAATGATCCCAATAACAATACCAATTGCACATAGTACAGCATTTTCCAAAACAAAATATCTTATTATCTGTCCTTTGCTCGCCCCCATCGCACGTCTAATACCAATAAGTTTAGTACGCTTAATGATGCTATAGCGAGACTGTCCAAATATTCCCAAGGCAGTCACGATTAAAAGCCCGCCGATCACACCAAACAAGGTGTTGCTTGCAGCATTTTCGGCACTGTAAGCATTCATTTTTACCTGTTCAAATGTCTCATATTTATCAATTTTGCGCCCATAAAGAGAAGTTAAATAAGTCAACGCACTGTCTAAAACAGCATCCTGCTGGCCAAATCGAGTTCTTATGACGTAATACACCATAGAATCGGCTTCCTTTACAGGCGCGAGTACAACATGTTCAACAACGACCCATGTTGGCCAAGCAGCTTGCAGCGTGTCAATCACTCCCACTACACGCTGAGGTTTATTATTAATATATATCGTTTTGCCAACAACTTGTTCCCATTGATCTGAATACAAAGACTCGGCGAGGGATTGGGTGATCATAATATCTATCGCATCTTTATGCCCATCAGTGCGTACTGTCAATTCAGCACTAGGTGTAAACTCAGTCCCCGCAACAAGTTTGGCACCAAATGCCTTTAATAAATTCAAGTCACCGCCATAGTACCCAGAAAAAGTATCGTATTTAGAATCTGGTTTTGTTGCTATCTCGATAAATCGCCCCCAGCCGCTGAGTGGCACTCCTGAGGAGACGGATGCATATTCAACGCCTGGCAATGCGCTTAGGTTATTGAGGTCTTGCTCCAACTGGCCCGCTTGCGCAGCCTCTTCAACTGGCAAATTAGTCGCAATGTACAGTACATTTTGCTCATCGAGCCCTGACGGGCGCGCGATTGACTGACGTTTATCTATGGCTAAATAAATGGCGTTAACTAATATTGTAAATGTAATAGCAACTTGAAAAATAAAAAGAAGCGATGCGCCATAGTTACTTTTTAGTGATTTTAGGATTGGTAAAAGGTCTCTCATCTGCGTATTTCCCATCACAAGCTTTTCAATTGAGTCGCTGGCTGCACTCGAATCGCATTAGCAATCGGAAGCAATCCAAACACCAAACTTGATAACACCGACAACACCACAGTGATCAACATCAACTCGCTACTCATAGCCATAATACTTTTACTTAAGTGTGTATAAAGTTGGCTCGAAAAAAATAAACAGATTTGGGTCAGCAATAACCCTAATACCCCACCCAATAAGCCGATTATCCCTGTTTCAATCATGTACTGTTGAAACAAATCTACGCTACTTGCACCGACAGCCCGTCGCAGCGCAACTTCACCCGCCTTCCCTTGGAACTTAGTCATAATTATGCTCATCGCATTTAGTAAACAAAGCGCCAAAAAACATATTGCAAGCCACACCGCGATTTCACTATCTGATGAATATGCTTCACGTTCTTTTAAATATGCTGATGGAGACTGCAACTCATTCAATATCGGCCGTTGAAAGCGCCCTAGTGCTTTCTGCTGTTCAACATACGACTGTAAGAAATCCATGTAGGCACTCTTTTGTGACTCACCTTTTAACTCGACCCAAAAAAACACCCAAACACATTCTGATGCCCACAGAGCAGCAACAGATGAATCTGCCGCTTCTTTCCAACACTCAAATGCCTGTAAATTAGGTGACCAAAGCGCTAAATTCAATTGTGTCTGAAAAGGCACAAATACATCTCTTGGCGCTTTAAATGCGCGCGTTGATTCACCGTAAAAGCGGGGCAAGATAAACCAGTCATCTAGGACTCCAGCCACTGTAAATTGGTGCTCCCCAAGCTCTATTGTTTGTCCAACTGAATCTTGACCATCAAACAGTTTATCATTCAGCTTTTTAGAAATAACAGTAACTTGCTCTCCACTATCATCACTGCTTTTTGACCAGCTAGACCCATATAAGAATGGCACTTCAAACGAAGAAAAAAAGTCGCCGGTTGTACTGCGAACAAACGTCATTTTAGCATCCACAGCATCTTGAGTTGGCAGCTTTAGCATATCTTTAAAACCGGCAATCGGTATCTGAGCTTGCGCTTTATCATGACGTATTAGGTTTACAGCATCTTGCACTGATAAATAAATAGGCGAGGTTTCTACATCACGATTTTTGTATGCGCTCTCTGGACTCCAGTTATTGAGTCTTACTAAGAAAAGTGAATCAGATTTTGACGGCAAAGGATCCTTTGTCATCATATAGTTGATCGTATATGTCGTCATGGTTGCGGCAATGCCAACTGCAATCACGATAATTGCCAGCAGGCTCATGTAGCGAGTTTTCCATAAACTCAAAATGGCTAATTTGATATAGTAACTGATCATATATTTACCACCTTAAGCGATTTTTTGAGCAAAGTTTTTTAATTCACTTATCACCCCATCTTTTACTTCTATAACTCTGCTAGCTTGTGTCGCTTGCTCTAGATCATGGGTCACCATAATTATAGTCGTACCAGTACTATTAATTTCTTTTAGTAATGACATGATCCCCGAGGCCATTTTCGAATCTAAATTACCAGTTGGCTCATCCGCTAATAGAAAAACTGGGGAGCCTGCCAATGCTCTAGCTATCGCCACGCGTTGCTGCTGCCCACCAGATAATTGAGAAGGGAAGTGCTTTTGACGATTAGAGAGCCCCACTTTTTCGAGAGCTTGCTCTACCCGTTCTTTGCGTTGCACGCTCGATAACTTTCTGTAGCGCAGCGGCATTTCTACATTATCATAAATATTCAATTCAGGAATGAGATTAAAACTCTGAAAGATAAAGCCTATTTTTTCATTTCTTAAGCGAGATTTATCTTTGTCTCCTAGTGTTGATACCTCAACACCGTCAAGCCAATACTGGCCCTCACTGGGTATTTCAAGCAGACCTGTTATGTTAAGAAAGGTTGTTTTCCCTGATCCAGACGGACCTACTACAGCGATAAATTCACCTTGTTTCACTTCCAAATCAAATGAACTAAGCGCTTTAGTTTCGATTGTGTCTGTGCGATAAGTTTTCGCTAAATTAGCCATTCTTAACATAACTTTCCCCTATTGAACGATTCTTACACTTCCTGCTTCTTTGAATACGTCTAGGTCTGAAATTACTACTTTTTCGCCCATTGCTAGGCCGGAAATAACTTCAACTTGCCCTAAACTCTTGGAACCTAATTTGATAGATTTCTTAACTGCAATATCTTCTTCCACAACATACACAAAACGGCCTCCGCCAGACTCTGTAAATTGCCCACGAGGAAGATAAAAAACGTCACTTTTCTCTTCGAGCACGACTCGACTGGTCAATCTCTGGTTTTGTCTCAGCCCTTTAATATTCTTTTCCTTGAAGCGGATTTTGCCTTCGACTTGACCACCGACGATTTCAGGCGAAATAGCGGTTAGTTCACCTTTATACACATTTCCATTCAGCATTAGATCAGCCCCCATACCCAATGCCAGATCGTCCGCATAATTCTCGGGGATATTGACCTCAACCTCATACTGAGATAAATCTACAACACTGAGTAACGGCTGATTTTTAGTCACTGAATTTTTCTGCTCTGCGGCCAAATTTCCAACTATGCCAGCCACAGGTGACACAATAGAAAGTGAAGCAACCTGTCTTTGCAATTCAGTCACGATCACTTGTTGTGCTTCTAACTCCAGTGCACGTGTTTTAATTTCAAACTTTTGACTTTCTTTCAATAATGCAACTTCTTTAACGGCTAAGCGATATTCCCTTTGTGCATTCTCTAAATCATCTTTGGCTTTTTGGAAATCAATATCACTGACCACTTGATTCTTATGACCTTCATCATTTCGTCGCATTTCGCGTTTTGCTGCGTTCAATGCAACCAATGCTTTTCCTAAATAATTCTCTTGCTCCAAATCTTGTTTTTTAACTTGAATTTTTTCTCTATCTAATTGTGTTTGTAACCGAGTTAGTTCAGATTTTTCTTGTGCTAATAAACTCGTCAATTCAGGGCTGTCAATTGATGCTAGAGACTCGCCTACAGTGACCGTATCCCCTGGCGTAACTAGATAAGTCACTGTACCTTGAGCCGGGCTGTAAAGTGTAGGGCGTTTAGATGCGACAACCCGACCTTGGACTGAAATATCGCGAATAAATTGTCCTTTTTTAACTTCTGCGATACGAATATTTTCTAAGCGGACTGCACTTTTCCCGCTAACCCATAAAGACAATTGGGGAACTATTAAAGTAAAAAAAATAACGATACCGATAGCAACAGCGACGTAGAGCTTATAATTCCTTTTTTTTTCTATTTGCGTGTCTTGAGCACTGGTATCAGATATATATGTCATGTTACTTCCTTGAGCATTATGTAACTGCTTTTTTCATTAATTAAAATACACAACAAGCCACAAATTGTCACTTAAAATAAACATTTTATTAAAATAAATATAAATTTGTGGCTTCCCTCGTGACCGATAAGTTTTCTATATAGCCAGGTAATTAGAATATTTATACGGAGAACTTTGTCGAAAAGGATTTTAACATGATCGTCAATAGAGTTTAATCAACATTAATTTTTTTATGTATTAACGTAAACTTTAATCAACTTTTATCGAAAACAGCGGAAAGATGCAGCTTCCATGCTGCAGCAAGTGCTCAAGAACTACTCTTATTCCAAAAGAGTCAAAGGGATAATTGAGGTGTTACTGAAGAGTACTAATCTCTTCGTAAAATAATTAACATAATTTTTGTGTTAAAACAGTTTCACTATTACTAACCGCTCGGCTAATAGCTTGCACCAAGTTTTTTCCTTTGGCTTTGACAGAAATACTTGGCAAGCCCGGTAAAAGAACTTCAATACTACATTGCGTCAACGTACCGTGCAGCTTTGATGGGACTTCGTCGATGTGGACTTTAACTTTACGAATATTTGCAACATATTTAAATAATTGATCACTGACTATTTTAGATACTTTTGCCTTTGCAGCACTACCAATTGCTTTGCCCGTCATTCTTAAGTTAAGTTTCATATCTTTGACCTCGCTCATAAATACGCGCATATCACTATACAATGGTGAAATAAATGATTGCGCCCTTCACTTAAATCTACTAAGGTGGAATCAAAGATAAAAGCTGATTAAATCTTATTTAGACATCGAAATTTACGAAGTATGATGAATATAAACTACAATCACCTCTATTACTTTTGGCAAGTAAGTAAGCTAGGTAGCATTGCTGCAGCAAGTAAAGTGCTGCATCTCACCCCACAAACAATTAGTGCGCAAATCACGAGCTTAGAACAAAGACTAGGAAAACCACTTTTTGTACGTGAAGGCAGAGGGTTAAGATTAACCGAATATGGGCAACTCACCCAGCAATATGCCAATGATATGTTTAGTGTGGCGGAAGAATGGTTAGAAACAACCCGCGGTGATCTCGACAATATAAATCGTACTTTAAAAGTGGGTATTTCTGACGCTTTACCCAAGTCACTTGTTTCAAAATGG